>CAVOPS010000015.1:0-70510 GCA_963698155.1 uncultured Ignavibacteriaceae bacterium
TAAAAGGTTTTAGTAATGAAGAAATAAGAAGAAGTGCTGGAGGATTTGAAGATGTGATAAGAGCTGTTTCTGTTTTGCCAGGAGTTGCACAAGCAGATCCGGGAAGAAATGATTTAATCGTTCGAGGCGGCGGTCCATCAGAAAATTTATTTTTGATTGACGGAATTCCTGTTCAGAACATTAATCACTTTGGAACGCAAGGTGCAACCGGTGGTCCACTTAGTTATATAAATCTTGATTTTGTAGACGGAACAACTTTTTCAACCGGCGGATTTTCTGTTCTGAATGGAGATAAGCTTTCTTCTGTTTTAACTATTGATTTTCGTGAGGGAAGAAAAGATAAAATCGGAGGGAAAGGAACAATTTCTGCAACACAATTTGGACTTGATATTGAAGGACCTGTAACAAGCAACTCAACATTTATTGTTTCTGCAAGAAGAAGCTATCTTGATTTTATTTTCAAAGCCGCTGACTTTTCATTCGTTCCTGAATATTATGATGGCTTTGCTAAATATGATTGGAAGTTTGATAACAGAAATTCGATTTCGTTTTTACTTATCGCTGCTTTTGATAATGTAAAATATTTTAATGACACTGAAGACCAGCGATATGATAACTCGAGAATTCTTGGAAGCGATCAGACACAATATGCAACGGGATTATCTTATCGTCATCTATTTACAAACGGCTTTTTGAATCTTACTTTGAACAGAAATTATGTTGACTACAACACTCAGCAAACTGATTCACTATTAAATCCTATCTTCACAAATAATTCACTTGAAAAAGAAAATACACTCAAAGCAGATCTTACTTATAAACTGAATAAAACAATTGAGTTAAATGCCGGTGTTTCGGGGAAGCTTATCAATTTTGAAGCAGACGTTTTTGTGCCTGAATTTACAAGCACTTTTGGCGACAGCATTCCAACAACTGATCTAAATGCTGATGAGAATTACAACAAACTTGCAGCATATACGAATTTAAGTTTTTTGTTCTTCGATAAGCTAAATCTTGAATCTCGGAATCAGGGCAGATTATTTTAGTCCCACAGCAACAAAAACATTTTTCAGCCCCAGGTTTTCAACATCATATCGCTTAACTGAAATTACTTCTTTAACATTCAGCACTGGAATTTATCACCAGGCGCCTTCTTACATCTGGCTGGTTGGAAATGAAATAAATCTCGAACTAAAAAACATAAGAGTTAATCAATACGTACTTGGAGTTGATCAATACTTTTCGGCGGATGCATTATTTCGGGTTGAGGGTTTTCTAAAAGATTATTTTGATTATCCCACAAGCTTGAAAAGAACTTATCTGATTATGGCAAACACAGGTGCAGGTTTCGCGGGCTCGGATGAAAATTTTGCTTCATTCGGTTTGGATCCTTTGAACTCAGATGGAACCGGTTTGGCAAAAGGATTTGAAGTTTCACTTCAGAAAAAACTTTCAGACACACCTTACTATGGTATTCTCAGCTTAACATACAGTGAAGCAAGATTCACTGCATTAGATAAAGTGGATAGAATTGGTAGTTATGATCAGACGTGGATTTTCAACATTAGCGGCGGTTATAAAATAAATGAAGAATGGGAAGTCGCAACAAAGTTCAGATACTCAACAGGAAAACCTTACACACCATACAATTCAGACGGAACACAAAGTGTTGAGCAGATTAATACAATTCGATTTCCCAGTAAATCATAGTCTGGATGTGCGAGTTGATAAAAGATGGTTCTTTAGCGGATGGACTTTGATTACTTATATTGATATTCAGAATATTTACAACAGAAAAAACATCACAGGTATCAGGTGGGATCAGCGGACACAAGCACCTGAGTTTAACGAAACGATTGGAATTCTTCCTTCTGTTGGTATAAGTGCGATGTTTTAGACAACAAAAACTTTTGCAATGTCGATAAGAAGTGACGGCTGATTAAAAAGAGCAGTCGTAAATAATCTGCCAAGCGTTCTTTTTTCATAGGGAATTTTATTGAAGGAATGTGCAATGTTATTAAACTTCTCATCTGAAAAATTGTATATGCCTTCTTTAATTCTGTTAAAAGTTTCGTGGCGTTTGCCGAGTCTGTCGTGCCAAACTTTATCATAAGTTAAAATATGATCGAGCTTATTCATCTTTATGGCTTCGGCATGCAATCGTTCCTGCAATTTTTCCACCAATCATTCCACTTGCAATTCCACCGCCGCTTAATGGATTAACTTGTCTTGCAGCATCACCAACAAGCATTATTCCAGGAGCGGAAATTTTTTTAAGCGTGATTGCACACGGAACACCACCTGCAATTTTTGTCAGCACAGGTGCATTCGGATAATGCTTGTTCATAAAGTCATCAAGAAAAGATTGTGCAGATTTTTTCTTTCCGATTAATTCCGCTAACACCCAGATCCAATGTTTGCTTTGTTATGTCCTTTCGGAAAAACCCAGAAGTAACCATTCGGAGCAACATCTTTTCCGAAATAAAAATAAAGTGTTTTCTGATCAACAGGAATGTTTGCTGCTGTAATTTGAACTGCACTTTCCATATCGCGGAAATCAATGTGGGTTTCTAATCCAGCCCATCGACCTACACGTGATTCAACTCCGTCAGCAGCAATTACAACTTTAGCTTTTACTTCTTTTTGCTCACCGTGATATTCATATTTAACTCCGCTTACTTTTCCATCATCAAAAAGCAAATCATTTACATAAGCACGAGTGAGAATTTCAACTCCGGCATCTGCAGCAGTTCTTGCAAGTTCATAATCAAAAATTCTTCTTTCAAGTACATAACCGGCTTCACCAAAATCAAGAATTACTTCTGTTCCATCCGGTGCATTAAAAGAAAACTTGCTGATCTTGGCAGCAATCCATTTATCATCGCTGGGAATAAATTCTTCAACACCAACTTTGCTTATTGCCTCACCACAACGAACGGGATAACCGACATCTCTGTCTTTCTCTAACATCAAAACAGAAACTCCCTGTTCAGCAGCAAAACGTGCAGCCATACTTCCGGCAGGTCCTGCACCAACTACTATTATGTCGTAATTATTTTTCAGTTTATTTAATCTTTTAAAACAGTATTAAAAATCTTACCAGTCAAAGTAGAGCAAGTCGCAATAGGCAGTATCAATTGTTCACAGTTTGCAATTTTTTATTAAATATTTTTCAGGATTTTCAATCATATGGTTTAACATTTTACCAATTTCTTCAGATTCGTTTTAAGTAATCGTCAAATAAGTTTCACGATCAACATATTTACAACTCAAAGAAAAATCTAACCAAACCTGAGTTTCAGAGTTTTCCATATCAGCATCAGTTGATTTTGAAATAAAATGAGCGGGATATTTTCTTTTCCTGATAAGCTTCGGCAATTGATGAACAGACGACTTCTTGAAGATCTTCTGATTTGATCAGTTAAAGAATAAGTCTCTTCGCTGGGAAATGTTTTGGATATTTCAAAAATCTCCATTGCTAATTCGAATGCTTTTTTATAAACAGTTAAATCTCTAAAAGATAAATTCACTTTTTATATTCCTGTTTTAAAATGATTGCCTACTGTTCTTTGCATACTGCCTATTGTTTACTATCCTTTGCCTACTGCCTACTTCGCAAGAACACCCTCCTTGTTAAACCGAATAACCTCAATCGGACAAGACCACACACACTTTGCACAATTAGTACATCGTGGATCAATAATAAAAATCTCCGCTTCTTTCAGTTCAATTGCATCTTCAGGACAAACTCCGACACAGCATCCGCAAAAGTCACACTTATCCGGAAGGATTTCTATCAATAGTTTGCCGGTTTTTGCTTGTCGGTACATAACTAAATACCAAGCTCTTCTTTTATTCTCTTTTTTTCTCTCTCAAACTCGTTGTTAGCTCTCATAAGTTCAATTTGCTTCCTCTCATCATCACTCAATTCAATTTCTCTTCGGTTGGATTGAATATTTTTCTCAATCTTCTCAATAACGAATTTCATCACTGTGTCTTTTGCAAATCTCATCAAAGTCATTTCGGTTGTTATGCTCGGAAACCTTTCTTCCCAGCTGCTGCTGACGGAATATTTATCAAAAGTCAATTCACGAACGTAAGTTTCTTTTCTCTCATCCTTTATCAGACTACTAAGCCACTTGTCGTAAAATTATTTCCATTTTCAAACTCATCTTTAACAAATTCAAACAGTTCACGATTTAAGGAATTACTAAAATCCTCCGGATGCAGATGAGTAAAAATTAATTCGGCAACCGGTTTATCTGCTTCAAATAATAATTTCAGAATTTCTTTTTCGAGATTGTAAAGAACCGGCGAAACTTCAATAACTGCATCTATTAACACTGATGATGTTTCTTCTGCTCTTCTGCTTTGGATAACTTTTACATCGGGCTTCTCGAATCTTTTAACCTGTTTTATTTGCTTATCAAGTTCAGATTCAATAAGCTTTTCCCTAAGATTAAATTTCTGAGCAATGTTTCTTATTAATAGATTTCTCTTCAACTCATCATTTATAAGAGCTACAGGTTTAACTAACTCTCGTATTGCTTCTGCTGCAGTTGAAGGATCATCAAACTTTCCCTGTGATTCATAATGTTTGGTTTCATACTCTAAAAAATTTTCTGCTCTCTTTATCAGTTCTTCAAATTCTTCTTTGCCATATTTATTAACATACGAATCGGGGTCTTCACCTTTTGGAAGCGAAACAATTTTTACTTCCATATCTCTTTTAAGAAGAATTTCGATGCTTCTCATTGAAGCTTTTATTCCCGCAACATCAGCATCAAAAAGTAGAACAACATTTTTTGTATATCGCGATAAAAGTTGAACTTGATCATCTGTCAATGCAGTTCCTGAAACAGCGACAACATTTTTTATTCCACTCTGGTAGAGTGAAATCAAGTCCATATAGCCTTCAACAATAATTGCTTTATCGAGTCGCCGGATATCATCTTTTGCAAATGAAAGTCCGTAGAGAATTCTTCCTTTAATATAGATGAGTGATTCGGGAGAGTTAATGTATTTTGCGCCTGTATCTTTTGGATCGAGAACTCTTCCCGCAAATGCAACAACTCTTCCGTTCGGAGAGAAGATCGGAAAGATTAATCTTCCCGGAAGTTTATCAAATAATTTTCCTTCGGAATTTTTTCCTATAAGTCCAAGCTGAATGCATTTATCAATATTTAAATTTCTGCTCCTGGCAAAGTTGATAAAATTTTCCCATCCTTTTAAAGAATATCCCAAACCAAATGAACGCAGTGTTTGTGTTTTGATGTTTCTTTCGTGGAGATACTTTCGGGCAAATTCTCCCTCATCATCATTTAAAAGATTATTTAAAAAATATCTTGCCGCTTCAGTATTGATGTCGTAAAGAACTTCCTGCTCGGATTGCTGCTCAGTATATTCTTGTTTATCAAATTCAATTGTAATTCCCTGCTGCTCTGCAAGTTCCTGAACTGCTTCAACAAAAGATATTTTATGAAACTCGGTTAAGAATTTGAAAACGTTTCCACCGGTGTGACATCCAAAGCAATGAAATATTTGTTTCTCTTCGCTTACTGTAAATGAAGGTGTCTTTTCGGAATGAAATGGACAAAGCCCTATAAAGTTTTTTCCTCTTTTTCTCAGTTGAACGTGCTGCGATATAACATCAACGATGTCAACTGATTGTCGTATTTCCTCTATTTTAGACTCGGGTATTCGCATATCTGTTTAAGCAATTCCATCGTAAATATAATCGTTATTTTTATCATTTGTGAAGTGAACGAATATAAACTTTTTCACACCAAATCATATTTCATATATTTGTAAGCAAATTTGATATTAAGAATGATAAAACCAACACAAAATAGCTATCTGATTTTTCTTCCGAGAAAAGACTTTAATGAGGAAGAATTTACAATTGTCAGGAAAAGACTGCTGAAAGGCGGTAAGCAGGTTTTTATTACTTCAGATGATCATTCCGTTTGCTCGGGCAGCAAAGGAATGAAAGTGAAATCTGACACAAGTTTTTACAATGTTAATGTGAATAATTTTGGTGCATTCATTTTAATAGGAGGAACCGGAAGCAAAGCCTACTGGAAAAATGAAGCACTACACAAAATCATAAAAAAATTCTTCGACTCAAAAAAAGTAATTGCCGCAATTTGTTCTTCTCCTGTAACTTTGGCTAAAGCAGGAATTCTTCAAAATAAAAAAGCAACCTGCTACTCCGAAGATAAAATGGAACTTATTAACGCCGGAATTGATTATCAGGATAAGAATGTAGTTGTTGATGGAAATGTTGTAACAGCTAATGAAGCAAGGTCAGCTTTACAGTTCGCTGAAGCTGTTCTTCATCTTACAAAATGACTTTTAAAAAATATGATTGAAACAATTAAAAAATATTGTAATAGTTTAACTGAATACTCGCGATACAAAACCAGAGAAGTTAAAATCGGAGATGTTCCGCTTGGCGGAAATAATCCAATCCGTATTCAGTCGATGACAATCACCGACACGATGAACACAATTGCCACAGTTGAACAAACAATAAGAATGGTTGAAGCTGGATGTGAGTATGTTCGTATTACTGCACCAAGTATAAACGAAGCACAAAATCTTGAAAACATAAAAAAAGAATTAAGAGCAAGAGGATATAATGTTCCGTTGATAGCCGATATTCACTTCACTCCAAATGCTGCTGAGCTCGCTGCAAGAATTGTTGAGAAGGTAAGAATAAATCCCGGCAACTATGTTGATAAGAAAAAGTTTGAGCAGTTTGAATACACCGACCAGGAATACCAGGAAGAACTTGATAGAATTCGAGAGAGATTTACTCCGCTTGTGAAAGTTTGTAAAGAGTACGGAACAGCAATGAGAATAGGAACAAACCATGGTTCTCTTTCTGACAGAATAATGAATCGCTTTGGTGATACTCCGCTCGGAATGGTTGAATCTGCCTTAGAGTTCGTAAGAATTTGTGAAGACCTTGATTATCACAGCATAGTGCTTTCAATGAAAGCAAGTAATCCGCAAGTAATGGTTCAAGCGTATCGACTGCTAATCCAAAAAATGGAAGAAGAAGGAATGAATTATCCAATTCATCTCGGCGTAACCGAAGCAGGCGGTGGTGAAGATGGAAGAATTAAGTCAGCAGTTGGAATCGGTGCTTTACTCGAAGATGGAATTGGAGATACAATAAGAGTTTCGCTAACTGAAGATCCTGAATATGAAACCCCAGTTGCAATCGCATTAGCAAACAGATACAAGAATAGACCTAATCACAGTCCTATAAAACCAATTGCTGAAATCCCGATTGATCCAATAAATTACAAGCGGAGAGAAACATTTGAGGTGTCGGGAATTGGTGGCAATAATGTCCCAGTGGTTGTAGCAGATTACAGTTCGAGAAAAATATTCTCACAAAAAGATCTCACAGATATTGGTTACAAATACGATGAGCCTTCAGACAAGTGGTATCTTGCTGATGTTGCCGCGGATATAATTTATTTGGGAAAGCAAAATATCAATTTTGATATTTCAGAAAATTTGAAACTGATTATTGATTACGATGAATGGAATAAGCTTGATTCACAAAAATTAAGATATCCTCTTCTCAAGAAAAATGAATATCTCATCAAAACTTCAAATTCTGAACAGCTTAAGTTTCTTCAACTCAAGTTCATTGATTTCGATAATGAATTATCTGCGAAAATAAAAACTGACCAAAAGCTTGTTCTGGTAATTGAAACAGACAACGAACACGCCATGGCCGAACTAAGAAGATTTTTCTTTGAATTAATAAATCAAGGAATTAAAAATCCTGTCATCATCAAAAGAGATTATCACAACCATTCGCTTGATGAAGTTCGACTTTACTCGTCAACTGATTTTGGCGGATTATTGATTGATGGTTTAGGAGATGGCGTTTGGCTTAGCACTGAAACTGAAAAATCTGAATCAGATAAAGGTAGCAAGCTGACATTTGTAAAAGAGTCAAACGAAAAATTTATCAACAGAACACTGTTCGGTATTTTGCAGGCAACTAGAACAAGAATTTCAAAAACAGAATACATTGCCTGCCCTTCTTGTGGAAGAACACTTTTTGACCTTCAGGAAACTACGGAGATGATCAGAAAACGTACCGAGCATCTCAAAGGAGTTAAGATTGCAATAATGGGATGCATAGTGAATGGTCCCGGTGAAATGGCTGATGCTGACTATGGATATGTAGGCAGTGGCGTTGATAAGATAACTTTATATAGAGGAAAAGATATTATTAAAAGAAGTGTTCCTTCTTCGGAAGCTGTTGATGAGCTGATAGACTTAATCAAGAGAGGACGGAAATTGGTCAGAACCATCAGAAAATAGCATTTATTAGGACTTTTGAGAGGTTGTTACTTAGAACTTTTTCAGTTATATTTTGATACTTAAAATGAGACTAAAAATAAAGCAAAACTTAAAATACCTTGATATTGTTGAAATAAGGGATAACAAAATCCCGGGGTAGATAAAAAATTAGGAAAATGCACTTCAAAAAGAGAAGTGCATTTTTTTTTGAAATGACTGGAAAAGAGATCATTAAATATCTGGAGGAATGGGCACCTAAAGGAATCGCCTGGGACAAAGATAATGTTGGACTGCAGGTTGGTGACCCCGAAATGAAAATTAAAAATATATTGCTAAGTCTTGACCTTAAGGTAGAAGTAATTGAAAACGCTATAAAGGAAAATTGTAATCTGATTATCACACACCATCCCATCTTATACTATCCGTTAAAAAATCTTGACTTCTCAAAAAACAGAATCGCAAGAATGATTGAGAAGCTGATTAAAAATAATATCACTCTTTACTCTGCTCATACAAATCTGGATTTTACAAAACACGGCGTTAGTTATCAGCTGGCTAAAAAGATTATCACTGAAGAACATAAGATTTTTAAAGAACCTTTCTGATAACCAGATTAAGCTTGCAGTGTTTGTTCCCGTTTCTCACATTAACAAAGTGGCTGAAGCAATTCATCAATCGGGTGGTGGAGTAATCGGTGAATACTCTCATTGCAGCTTTAGAACATCAGGAACCGGAACATTCAAAGGATCAGATGGAACTAATCCTTCAATTGGAAACAAAGGTGTTGTCGAATTTGTTGAAGAGGTAAAGCTTGAAGTTCTTGTTGATGAATGGAAATTAAACCAAGTTATCAGCGCAATGAAGAAAGCTCATCCGTATGAAGAAGTTGCGTATGATATTTTTCCATTGAAAAACGAAAATGTCAATTACGGCATTGGTGCCATCGGTGAACTCAAGGATACGATGGATACAAATGACTTTTTTGAATTTCGTTTCGTCTAAATTAAAAACTTCAACATTACGTTATGCGAAGAGTAATAAGAAAAAAATTAAATCCGTTGCAGTTTGTGGTGGATCTTGTGGTGATTTGGTTGACGAAGTCATAAAACAAAATGCTGATGCATTCGTTACTGCCGATTTAAGGTATCACACATTTCAGGACGCAGAAGGAAAAATATTATTAATTGATGCCGGTCATTATGAAACGGAAGCAGCCAGTTTTGGATGAAATTAAAAGTCGACTGGAAAAATTGCTAATTGAAAATAGAAAAATCAAAGTATTAAAGTTTAAGGGTTCTACTAACCCGATAGTTTTTTATAACAAATCAGGAGCTAATTAAAATTGTATAACAGATTAAAAATTCTTTATCAACTGCAAAAAATTGATGATCAATTGGATGAACTTGAAGAGCTTCGCGGTGATCTTCCAAATATGGTAAGGGAGCTTGAAGAAAAAATAAATAGTTTCATCTTAGATATTGAGGCTAAAGAAAAAGAGCAGAAAGACTCAATAACAAAAAGGGACGGGAACGAAGATGAAATTGAAAAGCTGAAAGAGAATCAGAAAAAATTCAAGGCGCAGCTTTACCAGGTGAGAAACAACAAAGAATACGATGCTCTTACCAAGGAAATAGATCACACTGAAGAACACGTAAATAAGCTTGAAGCCGAGAATAATTCGCTTGCAGACAGAAGCAAAGTGCTCACTCAGGAAATTGAAGAGATCAGCCCAAGACTTGATGAGCTCAAAAAAGAACTTAAAGATAAAGAAACAGATTTAAAAGAGATCATAAAGGCAAATGAAAGAGAAGAGTCGAAACTTGTCGAGGAAAGAAAGAAGTTTGAGGGCGAAGTAAAGAAAAACGATCTCTCAGCTTATATGAGAATAAGAAAAGCTAAGAAGGGCTTAGCTGTAGCTACTATTAAAAGGTCGGCTTGTTCAGGATGCCATAATATAGTTCCGTCTCAGAGACAGCTTGAAATAAGAAGGAATAACCGTCTTTTCTTTTGCGAATACTGTGGAAGAATTCTTGTTTCCTCTGAAATTGCGGAAGACGTTGATAAATAATTGGAGTGAAAGAGATATTCTCTGCTGATTTCCGGTAATCAATTTTGTATATTTGCTTCAGTTAATTAATAGTAAGAATTCGGTAAAAATTTCGGATTCTATAATTGTCTAAAAAAGTTTTGAAGAAAAATAAAATAGTTCAGTCCGGGCAGTCGCTCACTATAATTAATTATGGTGGGAGGAAAGTCCGAGCTTCATAGAACAGGGTGCCGGGTAACACCCGGGGGTCGTAAAAGAAATTTTATGACTACTGAAAGTGCCACAGAAAAAAAACCGCCCCGATGAATCGGGGTAAGGGTGAAAAGGCGGGGTAAAAGCCCACCGCTCCATTGGTAACAATGGAGGCACGGTAAACCACACCTGAAGCAAGGTCAAATAGGGAAACCGTTTCTTATTCACTTAAGAATCAGAGTTGTTCGCTTTGGAGGTTTTCGGGTAGATCGCTAGATTCTATCAGTAATGATAGAACCAGATAAATGATTGCCGTCCGGCCAATGCCGGATACAGAACTCGGCTTACAGGTCTGAACTTTTTATTTGTTCTTTCAGAATATTGAAAAATCCTATGGGAAGAAGACACTGGAAAATAAAAGATGTTTCCGATGAGCTCTCTGTTCAAAGACTTACGGATTCACTTAACATCTCACCCATACTGGCAAGGCTGCTGGTTCTGAGAGATATTAAAACCTTTAACCAGGCTAAACAATTCTTCCGTCCTTCTCTAGATTCTATTCACGATCCATTCCTTATGGATGAAATGGAATCTGCAACCACAAGAGTTATTACTGCACTCACTGAAAATCAAAAGATTTGTATTTACGGCGACTATGATGTTGATGGCACTTGTGCAACTGCTCTTCTTTATATGTTTCTGAAAGAGCTCGAGGCAAATGTAGAATTTTATATTCCGAGAAGACTGGAAGAAGGATACGGACTTTCAACTGCTGCAATCGACATCGTAAAAGAAAAAGGAACTCAGTTGATGATTGCAGTTGACTGCGGAATTACTGCAATCACAGAAACGGATTATGCAAATCAACTTGGTATAGACGTTATCATTTGCGATCATCATCAACCAAAAGAAGACATTCCAAAAGCCTTCGCTGTGCTCGATCCATTAAAACCTGGCTGCAGTTATCCCTTTAAATATCTTTCCGGAGCGGGTGTTGCTTTTAAACTTGCACAAGGGTTGTGCGAAAGGATTGGTAAGCGTGGACTTCCTCTAAAGTATCTGGATCTTGTTGCCCTTGCAGGTGCTGCAGACATTGTTCCCCTTATAGATGAAAACAGAATTCTGGTGAATGAAGGATTAAATCAGGTCAACTTAAATCCTCGTCCGGGAATTGAAGCACTTATTGAAATGGGCAGACTTCAAACAGGTCAATTAACTTCCGGACAAATTGTATTCACACTTGCACCTCGAATAAATGCTGTTGGACGTTTAGGTGATGCAGAGCGTGCAGTAAATCTGCTAATCGCAACGAATAAAAAAGATGCGCTTAAGTTAGCCGAGGTGCTTGAAACAGAAAATTATGAAAGAAGAAAAATTGATGTTGATACTTTTGAGGCAGCTAAAGAGCTTGTTGATTCACAAATAGATCTGAATGAGGAACTTGCCATTGTTCTGCATAATGAACATTGGCATCCCGGTGTAATCGGAATTGTAGCTTCACGACTTGTTGAAAAATATTACCGCCCCTCTGTTCTTTTAACAACCATTGACGGTATCGCCAAAGGTTCTGCAAGAAGCATAAACGGATTTAACATTTATGAAGCTCTTCAAAAATGTGATGATCTGCTTCTACATTTTGGCGGCCATCAGGCAGCAGCAGGACTTGCAATGAATGTAGATAAAATTGATGAGTTCAGAATAAGGTTTAATGAGGTGCTAAAGTCATCAATAACCAGCGAGGATCTTTCAGAAGAAATTTCCATTGATTCTAAAATCAGATTCTCAGAAATAACACCAAAATTTTTAAGAATACTTGAACAGTTTTCTCCATTTGGACCGGGTAATTTGAGACCCGTGTTTTTAAGTGAAAGTGTTCACATAGCTAATGTGCCGAGGATAGTCGGGAACAATCACCTTGTGGCTAACTTTAAGCAAAGTGGAACTGATAAAGTGTTCGATGCTATCGGGTTCAATATGGGCGACCATTTTGATATGATAAAACAAAATAATTCTGAGCTCGATATTATTTTTTCAGTAGACAAAACAATTCGTGACAGCAGAATTTTTCCACAACTAAAACTAAAAGATATCAAAGCAAGAACTTAAAGGAGATATTTCAATGTCGGGGCATTCAAAGTGGGCAACCATCAGAAGGAAAAAAGGAGCATTAGATGCAAAGAGAGGGAAACTCTTTACAAAATTAATCAAGGAATTAACCATTGCCGCTCGTGAAGGTGGTGGAGATCCTGCCGGAAATCCAAGACTCAGACTTGCAATTGATAATGCAAAAGCTGCTAATATGCCTGCCGATAACATCGAGCGTGCAATTAAAAAAGGTACCGGTGAACTTGAAGGAACAACTATCAGCGAACTTACTTATGAAGGTTACGGTCCAGGAGGTATTGCATTATTAGTTGAAGTTGCCACCGATAATAAAAACAGAACGGTTGCAGAGGTAAGACATATTTTCAGCAGGCACAGTGGAAATATGGGTGAAAGTGGTTCAGTTGCATGGATGTTTGAGAAAAAGGGAATTATATCTTTACCCAAACAAGGAAAATCAGAAGATGATATTATGGAATTAGCCTTGAATTCAGGTGCTGAAGATATGCGTACTGAAGATGAATATTTTGAAATTCAAACTGATGTTGAATCATTTGAGCCTGTTAGAAAAGCCCTTATTGATAAAAAGCTTTCAATTGATAATGCATCGCTTCAATGGATTGCAAAGAATACCATAAACGTTTCTGGTGAAAATGCTGAGAAGATGATGAAACTCATTGAAGGACTTGAAGACTGCGATGATGTGCAAAATGTTTATTCCAATGCTGACTTTGATGAAGATTTCATCAAACAGCATTCTTGATTTATAACTTCATACTGAATAAAAATAATGATTATACTCGGTGTTGATCCGGGCACTATTATAACCGGCTACGGATTAATCGAATACAGCAATAACAAATTCAGAAGAATCTCCCACGGGGTAATTAAACTTCCTTCCTCAAAATCTCTTTCAGAAAAACTAGAAATCATATACAACGAACTTGATAAGCTGCTGAAATTATATAAGCCCGATGAATTTGTTATCGAAACAGCTTTCTATGGCAAGAATGTTCAATCAGTTTTAAAGATTGGCTACGCTAGAGGAGTTTCTATTCTTGCAGCAATTCACAATAAAGTTCCGACAAATGAATATTCACCGCGTGAAGTAAAGAAAGCAGTAGTCGGCAAAGGAGCCGCATCAAAGCAGCAGGTTAATTATATGGTGATGACGATTTTAAATGCAAAGAAGATTAAATTTAAACCTGACGAAAGTGATGCTCTTGCAATTGCACTTTGTCACGCGTTCAGACTTAAAGCACCTACTTTTAAAAAGAGTAAAAGCTGGAAAGAATTTATAACCGCTAATCCAGATCGGGTAATTAAATGATTGGGTATTTAACAGGAAAAATAATTTCAGCAAAACCAACCTTAATTCTACTAGATGTAAATGGAGTCGGGTACGAAATAAGAATTTCTATTAACACTTTTGAAAGAATCAGCGGAAAGGAAACTGTTTCCCTTTTCATTCATACGAATGTGAAAGAAGATGCAATTACTCTGTTTGGATTTTACTCAGAAGCTGAAAAGGAAATGTTTGAACTGCTGATTTCAATTTCAGGAGTTGGACCAAAATCTGCATTGAGTCTTTTGTCCGGAATTTCAACTGATGATCTTAAGCAGGCAATTATCACAAGCAATGTTGAAAGAATGATCGCTGTTCCGGGAATAGGAAGAAAAACTGCCGAAAGATTAATTCTTGAACTGAAGAATAAAGTAAGAGATATAAAAGAAGAAGGAATTACTCCAGCGAAACCAAGCCTGCAGAAAGAAGCTGTTGCTGCACTTACCACATTGGGTTATAATCTTGTTTCATCTGAAAAGGTTGTCAATAAAATATTATCTGAATTGCCTGAATGCAGCTTGGAAGAATTGATTAAAAGATCCTTACAAGAATTGAATAGATAATTCTCAAGTACTTGCCCCGAACTTTAGAGTTTGTTGCACAATTTAATAGCTCCGGCATTTATGCCGGAGAATATATATCCCAAAACGGTTCGGGCTTTAGCCCAAACAATTGGTAATAATTGGACTAAAGTCCGTTTGTTTTTTTCATTTTTCCTACCACACTCTAAAGAGTGTGGCTATTTATAAAATAAAAACAATTATGCAGCAAACCTTAAAGGTCGTGGCAATTTTTTAAACAACTGTACAGAAAAGCTCCGCAATTTCCCCAAGTTTAGCTTCTAACTTATCTCCCCTATTAACTTTGCTTACACCAGCCGGTGTTCCTGTAAAAATTAAATCTCCTTTTTCGAGTGTCATTACAGAAGAAATGTATTCCACAATTTCTGCAGGATTAAAAATCATACTTTTCAAACTATCGCTTTGCTTTACTTGCTCCATTTACTTTCAGTTCAAGTTTTTCATCAAGTTTTAGTTGATAATCTTTTTTCAAAACGAAATCTGAAATAACTGCTGAAGTATCAAAACATTTTGCAAGTGTCCAGGGATTTCCTTTTTTCTTCAGTTCATTCTGAACATCACGCAAGGTCATATCAAGTCCGACTCCGTAACCGATAATTGCTTTTTCTGACTGAGCTTTGTTTGCATTTTTTAACTGTCTCTCCGATCAGCAGCACAAGCTCGACTTCGTGATGAAGCTCGTTGCCATAATCCGGATGAATAATTTCTCCGCCGGAATAAATTAATGCAGAAGCTGGTTTTAAAAATAATACCGGTTTGTCCGGCACTTCGTTACCGAGTTCTTTTGCGTGCTCTGCATAGTTTCTGCCAACGCAAACTATTTTTCCAATTGTAAATTCTTCTTTTGAGTTTTTGATTCGTGCTGATTTCATAAACAAATCCTATTAAATAAAAATGCCACATCGCAAAGATATGGCATTAATAATTTATTGAAATGAATTAAAATGACATAACTATTTTAACAGTATCATCTTCTTAGTTTCAATAAAGTTTCCAGCTTTCAATTGATAGAAATAAACTCCACTTGTGAATCCACTCGCATCAAATTCTACAGTATAATTTCCGATCGGTTGTTCTTGATTAACTAATTTGATAATCTCTTGACCTAACATATCAAAGATAGTTAAACGAACTTTGCTCATTTTAGGTATCGAATATTTAATTGTTGTAACTGGGTTAAAGGGATTAGGATAGTTTTGGAAAATCTTAAAAGATTCCGGAAATAATTCTTCGCCAGCCACAGCTGCAGGCGGCGTATTAAATGTAAATTTATCAATGCCGAACTCAACTTGCCTTCTATAGACAATTGTTACCATATCGTCCAAATGATAATTAGTACCGTAATGAACAGTTACCCAAGTTGCAGCGGCATTATATGGATCGGGACCATTGTTAACCTGTATTATCTGGTTTGGATCATAAGGTGAATTAACCATAACTGAATACATTCTGTTAGTTGGATTCCAGGCCCAGAAAGGATTTTCAGTGCCGTCTCGTTGACGATCTCTAAATGTGAGATTAACTTGGTATGGATTTTCGGGATCTCCTACATTCCAAACTTCAAAAGGAATTCTGAGAAGGAATGGTTCTGCAATGCCGGGATTAGGATTCAATGGGTGATTTGCTAACGCATCAAAATTAATCATAGTGAACACTGTAGCCATCTGTCCACCACTGCTTACATAGTAAACTGTTTGACCGTTTATCTCAGTCGAATCATAAACACCAGTAAATCTTAATTCATAATCCCGCACAAGTTGATCTAACTCATTAGTACCAACTCCAAAGCCATCAATAGCTTTACTTGTAGGAACACCATATATAGTAAAATTCATTATATCAAGAGTTGTTGTGTTGAAATTGGAAGTAAGCACAGTTAAACCTGAAGGTGAATAAAGTTCAAGGTCATAGAAATTTATTGGAGGATCATAAGTAACATCAACACTGATTTTAAATCCTTCAATAATAGGGTCACCAACATATTCACCCGTGTAAATATCATATCCCATTATGACTGTTTGATGCTTTAACACGGTATCCTGAGTACTAAGGTTTTTGAGATTCCATTCATTCTGAGTCTTGAAGGCATATCCGATAGAATCAATTTCTGTTGAACCTTCTGCGTTTACAATTCCTCCAGAATATCCATCATCAAAAATTATCCAGTCTATAGTTATAGGAGGCGTAAACGATGAGGTGTAAATTGTCCATTCTTCATCACCTGTAAATACTCCGTTACCTGACGGAGGTCCATTTACAATGCCCATATTTACGGTATTACCAACTATTTCCGGGTAAACCCATCCATTACCTGCCTCAAATTCAGGAGCTGAGATTATTGTTAAGCTTGGGGGAAAAGTCATAGATATACCATCAGCCCAATTAAAATCAGGACTAACCAAATTTAAATGACATCTGAATTCAATAACTCCAGCAGAGGGTCCATAAACAGCGCCTATATCTATTGTTGAACCAGTTAAAGTATCGGGATCATCAAGTCCACTTCTGCTTTTACCTTCTCCAATTGGTATCCAGTTACCATTTTCGTCCCGGTAATAGGTTTGTTGCTTAAAGAATACTTCATATGCATCATTGGTTAACTGTGCCGGATTTTCTACCACCACGTAAACATTGCCCTCTCCAATTCCCTGTGAGTGTGTTACCAGAATAGAATCTCCGTAATTTTCCTTTCCAACTGAATAGTTTCCCATTAACTCTTTAGTTGGTTGCGCTTTTAATGCAAGCGTTATAATTAATAAGAAAAAAGATAATGTAATAGTTGTTTTCATAGTTGCACCTCTTGATTGTTATAAAATATAATTATAGAGATATATTTCTTATAACCAGAAAAAATTCGTTTTAGGAAAACACTCTCTCTTGTTCCGACAAAGATATACCCGCTTGTACGCAAGATTTAATGTCGGCCATTTCAGAATGATAATGGATTTTACTAAAACCACTGCGCTGTAGTTAACTTTGTTATTAATAATAAGGTAGGTGATAAAATTCTGAGAAACATAGCGCCCTCCCGATCAATAGTTATATGATAAGTTAGAACTATGAGGTTTTCCCTCTACATAAATAAACTATAATTTTTTGAAAATCCACAGCAGAGTAAAAAATTTTAATTCGGGCAGTTGGTTTTTATACTAAAAAATCAAATTTTATATAAAAATTGGCGTAGATAAAAAAGATAGATATTTATACAGCTAGGTTTTCTGCTTCTTCTTTGTTGCTGCTGGAAAAAGAATGTTGTTTAGTATCAACCTGTAACCGGGAGAGTTTTTGTAGAGACTCAGATCTGTCGGAGGATCACCAACTGCGTGCTGGTAATCTTCGGGATCGTGCCCACCGTAAAATGCAAATGATCCCCTTCCATAATTTCCCTGAATATATTTTACCTGGTCGGTTCCATCTCTTTGACCAAGAATAATTACAGAATTTTTTATTGTGCTTCTGCGGAACATCGATGTCTGTCCCATAAATCCTCGGATAATATTTGCGTGACATTGTGTTAGCATTGTCGGAACAGGATCGTACTTGGCAGAGAACTCAAATAATGTAAAGTAATCGTTTTCAAAATTACCTACTTCCATCGGCTGTATATCAATATCGCTGTATTCGTAAACATAAGGATTCATCTCAAGCTTGAAATTTGTAAACGCAAGTGTGTTATCAAAATTAATTTTTTGCTGCGCATCTGGATCAGCTGCATCTCCGTCGTACATCTGTTCGCAGATATCAACATTGATTGCAGAGAGAGCAATATCGTACGAATCTGTTGCAGAACACATTGCAAAAAGAAAACCTCCTTTTCCAACATAGTTTTTAATATCTATTGAAACAGCTTTCATCATCTCAGAAACTTTTTTATATCCGTTCTTCTTTGCATCCTGTTCATAAAGAAGCTGCTGATCAATGTACCACTGCGCATTTGCAAAACTCGCATAAAATTTCCCGTACTGTCCGGTAAAATCCTCGTGATGAAGATGAAGCCAGTCGTAATTATCAAGATCGCCTTTCAGGATTTCATCATTCCAGATTTTATCATAAGGGACTTTAGCATATTCAAGAGCAAGTGTTACCGCATCATCCCACGGCTGAAAACCCGGCGGAACATAAACAGCAACCTTCGGCGCTTTTTCCAATCTTACCACATCCATATTATTTTCTTCACTCTGAACGAAAGAATAAATCTCCGTTGCCTGAGAAAGAGAAAGTGTTTCAAATGCCACGTTATTCAATCTGCATTCTGCTGCCAGTTCATCGCTGTAATCAATAAGAAAAGAACCGCCTTTATAGTTAAGAAGCCAATCGGCTTTGTATCCTTTTGTCAATGCACGATAAGTTATTCCATAAGCTTTCAAGTGATCAGTCTGATTTAAATCCATATTGATGAGGATTTTGGATTGAGGGAAAATTGTTATTGAAATCAGGATGGCAGAGATTAATATTTTTAATAAGATCTTATTCATAATGATTAGTGTTGGGAATTGCTCAATTGTCAAATTGCTTTATTGTTTTGTTTATAACAATTTAACAATGCAGCAATAAAACAATTTTCAGGATTATGCTGACTTCTTCTCCGCCTTAATGTAAATTGGTTCTTTACCTTTCTCAACTACGTCTTTTGTAATGACACACTTCTCAACATCTTTCATATTTGGCAGTTCATACATTATATCAAGCATAAAATCTTCAACTATTGATCTTAACGCACGTGCACCTGTTTTTTTCACCATTGCTTTTTCAACAATGGCATTCAGTGAAAACTTATCGAACTCAAGCTCAACGCCTTCCATCAAAAGCAATTTTTTATACTGCTTTAGAATAGCATTCTTCGGATCAGTTAGAATGCTTTTCATCGCTGTTTCACTAAGTTGATGAAGCGGGGCAACAATCGGGATTCTTCCTATAAGCTCGGGTATTAATCCAAACTTAAGCAAATCATCCGGCTGAATAAATTTCAAAAGCTCTTCATCCTGCTCTTTATCTTTTATATCCCTTGCAAAACCCATTTTATTTTTATTTATCCGTGTGGCAATAATTTTATCAATGCCGTCAAAAGCACCGCCGAGAATGAAAAGAATATTTTTTGTGTTCACGTTAATCAGATTTTGTTCAGGATGCTTCCTTCCACCCTTCGGAGGAACCCCTGCAATTGTTCCTTCAAGTATCTTAAGAAGTGCCTGCTGAACTCCTTCTCCTGAAACATCTCGTGTAATGGATGTGCTTTCACTCTTGCGTGCAATCTTATCAATCTCATCAATGTAAACAATTCCTTTCTGTGCTCTGTCAAGATTATAATCCGCTGCCTGCAGCAAATGAACAAGAACCGTTTCAACATCATCTCCGACGTAGCCGGCTTCAGTTAGAGTTGTTGCATCAGCAATTGCAAAAGGAACGTCAAGAATTTTTGCGAGAGTTTGTGCAAGTAGCGTTTTTCCAACACCCGTAGGACCAATCAGCATAATATTGCTTTTTTCGATTTCAACATCTTCCAGCTCAAAGAAAGTCGAACGCAGGCTTATTCTTTTATAATGATTGTAAACTGCAACGGATAAAACCTTTTTTGCTCTGTCCTGACCGATCACATATTCGTCAAGCTGTTTCTTTATTAACTCCGGTGTGTGAACATATTTTTCTTTGTGGTTGGAGTTTTGATAAGCAGCCAGATTATTTTTTAGAATATCTATGCTGCTGGAAACACAGATATCACAAATATATACATCCGGTCCGGCTATCATACCTCCAACCTCATGTCCTTCCCTTCCACAGAAAGAGCATTTAACAATTTTCTGTCCCTGCTTTTTATTCATTTAAGTTCCCGGTTTATTCTGTAATAATAAAAGCTGCGTTCTTGAGTCATCAGCATAAATTGATTTCGGATAGTCAGCTAAAAGTTTCTGATAATACTCTTCTGCTTTACTGAAATTTTTTATTCCATACTGATGAATCTTCCCGAGCAAATATACTGCTTTGTCAGCATAAATATTTTTTTCACCTTCTGCGGATAGACTCTCAAGAACAGATATTGCTTCGGGATAATTATCAACTGCAATCAACATCTCACCATAATTTATCGCTGATATTGAACGCAGTACAAATGCCTGCTGATTATCAGCTATTTTTTTATAACTGGCTGCTGCTTCATCAAACTTTTTCTGTTCTGCAAGAAATTCTGCCTGGGCGTAAATCAACAGATTAGACGAATCATTCATCTGTGGGTTCAATAATAAAGTGAGTTCAATGGCATCATTTGCTGAATTATCTCTTAAATTGCCAAGCACTTTGGATAAATTCATCCTGGCCTCATCAAAATTGACCCTGATAGAAAGTTTACTTTCCCCAGCTTATAAATTGCTTTGTTCTTTTGCTCTTCGCTTGCACTCAGAAGCTTCAATATTGCTGAAAAATCTTTCTCCGCTTCATCAAGCTTTCCTTCAATGAATGCAATGTTCCCCAATTCAAGATATGCCTCTGCAGAATTTTTAGACAATGGAGCTTCTTTAACTATCATCTCTAAAAGTCTTCGTGCATCTTCATAGTCATTCAAAAGATAAAACTGGATTACCGCAGTTCTGAGCATACTTTCGTAAGCAGGCTCTGAATGTTTATATAGATTAATAACTACATTAAATGCATTCAACACTTCTTCAGTTGTCCCTGATTGAAATTTTGTTAAAGGGAAAATACGGTTTCCACAATGGAAGAGTTTTTTCATATTCTTCAAGAAGCGAAGCCTCAAGTGAGCGGGCATATCCAAGCAATGCCTGTGAAGTAATTGGTGAATCGGGATAACTATCTGTAATTTTTTTGAAAACCTCAGCAGCAAGTTTGTATTCCTTCTCAGAAAACATCTGCCAGGCAAAATTATACAAATCTCTACCCTTGCTTAATTGAACTTCATCAATGTAAACATAAATTTCGTAAGCCTTCTGATAAGATTTCTTTTCTGCATATAATCTTGCGAGTAAAAATGAGAAGCTCAGATTATTTTTATCAGCGCAGTCTTCTAGACCTTTTATCATTGCATCCAGCGCACCGGGTCTGTTCACGGTTTCAAAAATTTTAGACTCAACAATATTCAACTGTGTTGGCATATTCGTAAGTATGAGACAGTATTCCTGCGCAGCTTTTTCAAACTGCATTGTTAGTGAATAAAGATGGGCAAGGTCAAAAGCATATAAAACTTTATCATCGGATGCCTTCTTTCCTTTCTCATATAAATCAATTGCAATTTCAAAAGCTCTTCTTTCTAAAACATAATTCCCAACAACTCTGTAAAATACAGGGTTAATGTTACCAGACTGGAATGGTTTATTCCACACTTCAACCGCTTTCTCCTCATTCCCCATCAAATAATATGTTGAGCCAAGCATTCCATAAGCCTCAACATCATCGGGCTTTTGCTTAATTCTTTCATCCAGAATGTTGACAAGGGCCGCATAATTTTTTAATTGAGTATAAACTCTGTAGAGTGCGTTTAAATATTGTGAGTTGGCAGGATCCGATTGGTACAACTCTTCATAGAGCTTTACGGCAGAGTTGTAATCTCCAATCTGTTCGTAACTTTGTGCAAGGGAAAACTTCTGCTCATTTCTTTGCTGAGCCTGAACAGCAGATATCAACATTACAACAATTATTAGTGCAATTTTACTTTTCATACTGATGCAAAATAAGAATTTATCAGCCGCTTTCAAGGTCAATTAACAGCAATTTGATAGGAAATTTGCAGGAAAATCTGCTTTTGCGTTTGCGATGTGAATTATATTTCTAAAGGATTTCTGTTGATTAATATTTTTTAAGCTTAAATGGAATTACTATACCCACATTCAATCCATAAAATATTTCTTCATTTGAATATCCAACACCCGGTCCGAAATAAACAATTTCGCCTAATAAAAGATCAGCACTCAGAGCAAGAGCAAATTCTTGTTCTCCCGGAAAATCATCGAGACTGAAGCCAATACCTGTTGATAGACTAAGAACACCTTCGAGAGCATTTCCCAATTGATATTTCTTTGCTAAACCAAAACCTAAAACCAGGTTTGTAGTATTAGCATTTGATGCTGTAAGTGCAAGGTCAATCGAAACCTGCATTTTCTTTTTTGTTAGAATACCACTAACTAATAACGAGTGAGTATTATATTCCTCATCATCGTCATAATAATTTTGACCTTCAATAGAAACAAAGCTGCCCTGATAGCCAAAGTCAAGAATCCCACCAATAGAGAATCCTCCAGAAATACCAAAGGTATGACTTGTAGCGCTCCAAAGACTACTGCCATTTAGAAATATCGCTACCTGATTTGAATCGATAAATATGTTTTGGGAAAAAGTTGGATATGTAGATAAAAGTGTAAGTAAAATTAAAGTGGATTTTAGTCGCATATTTATCCCTTTTAGTTTTTTTTAATTGGCACACAAAAATTAGGCATATAAACTGTCTAACCATACCTCAATCATTACTTGATTTTTGAGTATTTTTACCCCCAATGAAAAAGGTTTTTGTTACTTGGTTCTACCGGATCGATTGGTGTTAATTGCCTGAATGTTATCAACAATTTGAAACACGATTTTGAAGTATCTTGCCTGACAGTAAACTCAAATACAGAACTACTGCTTGAGCAAATTAAGAAATTCAAACCAAAAGTAGTTGTTGTGAGAGATGAAAGCGCGGCAAAGGAAATTTTCGGAAAGATTCCAAAAGGCTGCGAGTTGTTGATCGGTGAAGAAGGATTAATAAAAGCTGCCCTGGAAACTGAGTACGATATTTTTATGGGTGCAATGGTTGGGTTTGCAGGATTGGCTCCAACTCTTGAAGCAATAAAGCGCGGAAAACGAATAGCTCTTGCTAACAAAGAAACTCTTGTTGTAGCAGGAGAAATTGTTACAAAGCTTGTTCTTGAAAATAGTGCAGAAATAATTCCGGTTGATTCCGAACATAGTGCAATTTATCAATGTCTTGTTGGTGAAAATTTAGAGGAAGTTGAAAAGCTTATTCTTACTGCTTCCGGCGGACCTTTTCTTAACAAGGATAAATCGTTCTTTGAAACTGCAACTGTTGATGAAGCCCTTAATCATCCGAATTGGAAAATGGGCAGCAAGATCACAATTGATTCTGCTACAATGATGAACAAAGGACTTGAAGTCATCGAAGCACACTGGCTTTTCGGATTGCCGGCAGAAAAGATTGAGGTGGTAATTCATCCTCAATCAATTATTCACTCGATAGTTCAGTTTGTTGATGGTTCAATGAAAGCACAACTCGGATTACCTGATATGAAACTGCCAATTCAATATGCACTGACTTTTCCAGAACGAGTTCAAAATAATTTTGAACGAACAAATCTGGCGGCAATTGGAACATTAACTTTTTACGAGCCCGATCTGAATAAATTTGAATGCTTAAAGCTGGCATTCGATGCGCTGAACACTGGCGGAACTGCTCCCTGTATTTTAAATGCTGCAAATGAAGTTGCAGTAAGTAAATTTTTAAATAAAGAAATAAAGTTCTCACATATTCCCTTGCTAATAAACAAGGCTTTAGATAAGGTTGTGTCCGTTTTTTCCCCCGATTTGGGGACGGTATTTGAATCTGACAGGGTCACCAGAGAATATGTAATGACGCTAACATAATTTCTGGATGCTTGTTGCAAGATACTGGATGAATGCAAATAAATTTGATTACCAGAATCCAGCATCTTATAATTGATGAAATACAAAAACATTTTTATTAAACTTTAACTGAGAAACAGGAGCTACTTTCTTAATGGATTATATAATTTATTTTGCGATTACAATTGGAATACTTGTTTTCATTCATGAGCTGGGACATTTTCTTGCAGCCAAGATGACCGGTATGCGTGCGGATGTTTTCGCAATCGGATTTGGAAAAAGACTTTTCGGCTATAACAAAAAAACCGGCTTCACTTTCGGGAATCTTCCAAAAGATTTTGATGGTGAAGGAAATACTGACTACAGACTTTCGATGCTTCCCCTTGGAGGTTATGTTAAGATTGCAGGAATGGTTGATGAAAGTTTTGACACTGAATTTGCAAACAAAGAACCCCAGCCGTATGAATTCCGTTCAAAAAATTTCTGGCAGAAAACTTTTGTGATTAGTGCGGGTGTATTGATGAACCTTCTGCTGGCTGTTCTAATTTTCTGGGGAGCGAATTTCTTTAAAGGCAAACCAGTTACATTTACAACTACGGTCGGTTATGTTAAGACTGACAGCCCTGCTGATTCTGTTGGTTTCATGAAAGGCGATGTGATTAAAACAATAAATGGCGTGGCAGTTGACAATTGGGATGATCTGCGAACTGAGATATACATCAACACAATCGGTGAAGATCTTAACGTAAAAGTTTTACGGAATGGTGTTGAAGAATATATATTCGTGCCACGAAAGAGGATACCAGATATTGAAAAACAGGGAGAACTAGTTACTCCTGATGGATTCAAACCTTACGTTGCTGAAGTAATGAAAGATTCTCCTGCTGAAACTGCAGGACTTCTTTCCGGTGATATTATTTATTCGTTAAACAATCAAGTGCTGGGAGGATCGTCAGAGTTTATAGAAATAGTTTCGCAGAGTGCTGGTGTTGAACTTCAGGCAAGAGTAGTTAGAGAAAGTGATACTTTAAATATCGCAGTCATTCCCGGCAGTGATGGAAAAATTGGAATTGCGATCAACGATATTTTTGAAGGCAGATCAGAGTATAAAACATTCAGCTTCTTTGAATCATTTTATGTTGCAGGAGCTGATCTTGTAAATCTTACTAAAGTTACTTTCAGTGTTGCGGGCAAAGTTATCGGCGGTCAGGTTGAATTTAAAAAAGCATTCGGCGGACCTGTACGTATCGCACAGCTTGCTGCAAAATCCGCAGATGTTGGTATTGAAAGTTTTCTTTTCTTCCTTGCTGTTCTCAGTCTCAGTCTTGCGATAATTAACATTATGCCCTTCCCTGTTCTTGACGGCGGACACTTGCTGATGATAATTATCGAAACGATTGCAAGAAGAGAAATACCGGTTAAGATAAAAATTGCAATTAACAACACAGGGTTTGTTCTGCTTTTACTTTTAATGGCTTTTATAGTTTATAACGATATACTTTCGTTGTAAATAAAAAAGTTTAACTGATAAAATGGAAAACAGGTTAAGCCCTTTCATCACTTTATATTGCCTGTTATAAAAATTATTCCGCCATTCCTCCATTAACTCAATAAGTTTGAACAGTAAAATGAGCCCCGAACACATAACGGGGCTTGTTTGTCCTATGAGGATATTATCCTGATGAATTTACCTTAATCCCGAATAAGATTATATTTGATGAGAAGAGAGAAAAAAATACCTTTGGTTTTACAGGATTCCATTAAAGGGCAGCGACCTGCAAATGAAATGAAATTAAGCCGTAAACAACTATACTGGATCAGCCAGGTTACTGGTTGGTACTTTTTTATCGGAATCAATCTTTTCATTATCTCGTCTTTCGAAGAACTTACCTGGCAGAGAGTTTTAGTCTGGATATTTCTTGGTTTCCTTGGAATAGTTTTTACTCACCTGCTTCGTGGAATAATCCGAAAGAAAAACTGGCTCAATCTTCCTCTCAAAAACACAATCCCCAGAATACTCGCTTCGAGCATTATTGCAGGAATAATAATTTATGTACTCGTTTTTGCAGCAAGCTATGTTGCGGGAACTTTCAAACAGGAAGAATACAATATCGCAAGAGTAATTGCCGGGATTACAAATACCAGCGTACTTGTACTCTTATGGAACTTGATATATTTTGTAATTCACTATACGGAAAATTACAAGAAGAAGGAAATTGAATCGCTAATCTGGGAAGCAGCAGTAAAAGATTATGAACTGAAAACTTTAAAGTCACAGCTAAATCCTCATTTTATGTTCAACGCGATGAACAGCATCCGTGCATTGATTGAAGAAGATCCTGAATCAGCTAAAGTTGCCATAACAAAACTCTCCAACATACTTCGTTATTCTTTGCAGATGGAAAGAATGGAAAGAGTTCCGCTTGAAGATGAAATTGAAACGGTTAAAAACTATCTTGATCTTGAAAGAATAAGATTTGAAGACAGGCTTAAGTACAAACTTGATATCGAAAGGAATACGCAGAAAATTGAAATTCCTCCAATGATGATACAAACACTTGTTGAGAATGGAATAAAACACGGTGTAGCTAAAAGAACTGAAGGAGGAGAGATTGAACTGAGATCAAAATTACTGTCAACATCAAACGGCTCAAAATTAAAAATTGAAATAAGAAACAGCGGGCATTTCAGTGAAGATCAGTTAAAAAATTCAAGCGGGTTTGGTGTAAGCAACACAAAACACCGTTTGAATCTGCTCTTTGGTGATGACGCACATTTCTCCATAAAGAATGAGAACGGAAATACCGTTCTCGCTGAGATTGAAATTCCAGTAGGGTCAAACCAAAACAATTAAGAGGGAAATAAAATGAAAGCTTTAATAATTGACGATGAAAGATTAGCACGCACAGAATTAAAAAGACTGCTCACGCCATTTAAAGATTTACAGGTTGTTGGTGAAGCTGTAAACGCCGAAGATGCGCTTGAAAAAATAAACGAGCTTAAACCAGATCTTATTTTTCTTGATATTCAGATGCCGGGCAAATCCGGATTCGAACTGCTGGAAGAATTGGACAGCGTTCCGATTGTCGTGTTCACTACAGCTTATGATGAGTATGCTTTAAAAGCATTTGAGTACAATGCACTCGATTATCTCTTGAAGCCAATTGAGCCAAAGCGACTTGAAGAAACAGTAAATAAGCTTATTGAAAAAGGAAGAAAAAGAGTCGCAATAGAAACCGACACTGAAACTCTTACGGAAAGCGACCAGGTTTTTGTAAAGGACGGCGACCGCTGCTGGTTTGTGAAGCTGGAAAAAATAAGACTTCTTGAATCAGAAGGAAATTACGTTCGGCTTTTCTTTGAAGATAATAAACCGCTCATTCTTCGCACACTAAACTATCTTGATGAAAGACTTGACAGCAAAGTGTTCTTCCGCGCAAACAGAAAACACATCATCAACTTAAAATGGGTTGATTCAATTGAACCGTGGTTAAACGGCGGTTTGCTCGTTAAGCTGAAAGACGGTCACAAAGTTGAAGTATCCCGAAGGCAGGCTGTTAAGTTTAAAGATATGCTGAGCTTGTAGTTACATTCCGGACTTGTTCCGGAATCTTCGGATTGAAAGAATACTTAATTATTCATTATTCCTTGTTTGTTGTTCGATATTTCCTTGAGTAACGAATATCGAACAAAAAATTTCGAACTCTGAAGTAAAAAGAAATATGATTTAGGATTAACGATTAATCCGTCTCGACAACATCGAGACGAGACCTCGTCTTACAGACGGGCGAATTTATGATTTTCGAAGTATTTTAAATTTCTCCCTCTTCCGTCGAGGCTCAACGCCTCGCCGAGATTGATTAGGGGGAGATAAAGAGAGGGCCTCTAATTAAACAATTCCCACGCTAAACCGAACTTAATATTTCTTACCGGCATTGGGTAATACGGAGTAATGTAGTACTCATTGCCAAACAAATTCTCCCATTGAAAATAAAAGATAGCTACTTTCTGAATTTCACCTGCTAAATTGAAGTCGAGTTTGTTGGATGGTTCAACAACGGTGCTACCCGACCACCAGTGGGCAGCTGAATTTATTTCTCCAGTGTAATAAAATTTAAAGCCTGCTTTTAAATCCAAATTATTATCGAAGAATAAATCATTAACATAAAGTCCACCGATAAATTGCCAATCTGGAATATTAGCTGTTTCATCAATGTAGTTTTCTAAAATACCATCGTATTTAGACTTTATATAATATGAAGTATTAGTCTCCAATAAAAACAGCCAAAGTTTATAATTTAAGTTTAATCCAATGCCTTTTATCACTGGTGTATAATTAATAATAATTTCTGGGCCTCCTGACCAGAACCGGTAATCGGAATACTCGTTATTGAAGTACTTCGCATCAAACAATAACCCTGAATCTTCAAATCGCAATCCGGTTTCAAATGAAGGGGCATCTCCATTCCAGAATTCTTCTCTGATCGAGTATCCAGCATAAAAAGAAAATAAATTATTTAATACGTATTTCAAGTCTACCCCAACTCCTGAATAATTACCCATATTTGGAATTTCCCAATGAAAAGTCTTATAAAAAAGTGATAGTTGCAGAGACTTATCCAAAGTATGTAACGATACCAAACCTGCAATACTATAATGTTCATCCTTATTATTATGAGTCGCTATAATTATTATGAAAATCTGTGTTTATTTTTTGATAATCACCTAACACCTGTAAAGTGATATAATCAAAACCGTAATAGAAATTTAGAAAAGCCCCGAATTTTTTATTCTTCTCATCTCTATTGATAGTAACACTATCTTGAAAATCTCTTAACTCATTAAGCCCGTATCTATAATAAAGAGATAAATCCAGATGAGAATTATCAAAAGGTTTTGCAAGTGTTCTTAATCCAACATTGTGCTGTAATATATCAAGCTTTTGGTTTGGAGAAACAACCGGTGCAGCAATCGGGTCGTAAAGATCCGCGTTTGGATTTTCAGAACTTCTTGAAAGACTGTCATAATCAACACCGCCGTTAAGTCCCTGTTCCTTGTCAACATAGTAATAGTAAGCCTGAAGATTAACAGAATTAGATAATAAATATTTCAGCTTGGTATTGAATTGCCAGAGACTCAGATCGGTATTCTCATAAGTTTCATCTTTTGACCTGTTGGTTAACTGAAAAGAGTAATTCCATCTTTTTGCTACCATCGTAGAAAATTTTCCGTCAATCATTGCTTCGCCGTCGGGTCCTTCATAATATCTTATGCGTGCATACGGCTGAGGAGAAATAAAATCTCTTGTTATAAAATTTACCGTAACAGGATTGTTATACGGTCCGTATAAAAACCCACGCGGTGAAGGAACAATTTCTATCGAATCAATATTTTCACTCTGGATAAGATTCAGGTCCAAAGAATTTGTGAACCGGTCATTCCAGAAAACGCCATCCTGCAAATAGCTTATCCCGCTATTACCGACTCCATAGATAAATGTTTCGTTGGGATAACCGATAAAGCCATAATCCTTAACAAAATTTAAGCTGAATGATCTGAGAAGGTCACCGGTGTATCTGTATTGATCAAACAAAAATGTCCTTTTATTGATAATTGTGCTTACATCCGTTATCGGCATTCCCTGGATAGGTGCAATCGTGTCGGACTTTACTTTGGTTGTAAGGATTGAGTCAGAAACTGCGGTTGTGTCATCAATTTGAACAAAATTCGTATCTGGAATGGTCGGAATATCCTGTTTTAACAGAGAGTCAACCTCCTGAGGAAGGATAAAAGCTGCGAAAAGTACGAATGATGAAAGAAGTTTTAACATTAATTGTACTTTGAGAAAAATTCCATAGTTAACATAGATAAAATAGAGAATTATAAAAGAGCAAAAAATCTTCTATACAATATACCGAAACCTTGCGGAAGCCGATTCTCATTCTGAGCCCTATTTATAAGGGTTTAAGCATAATTAATTTTTAAAAAATAATTTTGTTTCAAATAAATATTAAGTATTTTTCGCCTCGTAAGTATCATTAACATTTAATCGGAGGGATCAAATGGCTAAATCAATGACGAAGAACCAAATCATTACGCATCTTGCCAACAAAACCAAACAAACAAAAAAAGTTGCTACACAGTTTTTGGAGGAGTTGGTTAAACTTTCATATAAGGAAGCAAAAAAAGAATTTGTACTTCCAGGTCTTGGCAAGCTCAAAGTCGCCCAGAGAAACCAGAGAATGGGAAGAAACCCCGCCACTGGAGAATCAATTCTAATTCCTGCAAAAAAAGTTTTGAAATTCAGAATTTCCAAATCTGCCAAAGACGCAATCCTGAAGTAATTCAGTGACTTTTATTTTTAAGCGAAGGATGAGTAATTGTTCTTCGCTTTTTTTATTCGAATTTCTTATCGTAAATATTTTTAAGGAGAACTAAGAATGTATAACTACTTTATTGTAAGCTTTTCGTTAATTCTTCTCGCGTTTATTTCCTGCAGCATTCAAACCAAATCAAGCGAACTTAAACACTTTCCAATTGATGATTTAAATGGAATAGTTGCTCAATCAGAAATTCAACTAGATAAGATCATCTCGAGTGACGGCAAAGGTTCAATTAAAATTGAAGCAGCAGGTCCGGTTGTCATTCCACTTTTTAGTATTGGTGATGTTCATGTCGATGACACTCAATTGATTTATGAAGCTAAAATAAAATCAGAAAGTCTCAGCGGTCAGGCCTATCTTGAAATGTGGTGTGTTTTTAAAGATAAAGGTGAATTCTTTTCAAGAGGATTTGATTCAGCTATTGCAGGAACAACCGAATGGAAGACAATCAAAACTGTTTTCCTCTTGAAGAAAAATGAAATGCCTGACCAGATAAAACTAAACGTGGTTGTTAATGGTGTGGGAACTGTCTGGATAGATGATATACGATTATCAAAATTATGACGGGTATTATCTACAAAGTTGAACGTGATCTCGAACCATCTGAATTCATTGATGTATTGAACAGAAGCACTCTCGGTGAACGAAGACCTGTCGATGATTTCAACCGAATTAAAAAGATGTGCGAGAATGCTAACCTGATTGTAACTGCACGATTGGATGGAAAGCTTATTGGCGTTGCGCGTTCTGTTACTGACTTTGCTTATTGCACTTATCTTTCAGATTTAGCTGTTGACAAAAACTACCAGAAGAAAGGAATCGGAAAGAGATTAATTGAAGAAACAAAAAAACAGGCACCACAGGCTAAACTCATTTTACTTTCGGCTCCGGCAGCAATTGATTACTACCCCAAAATCGGAATGAAGAAGCACGACCATTGTTTTATACTCGATGATATAAAGGAGCTTAAATAGAATTTTTCATTTAACCAGAGTAAAACAAAGATTACAGAATTTTTCCCTCCTTATCATTAACTTTGCCCAACCAATCATGATTATTTATTCAACTAAAATCTGGTACAAATGAAAAATATTTTTTATCTGCTATTACTACTTTTAATTTCATTCAACTGTTCTCAAAATCATTCAAATAAAATTCTCGACATCATCCAGCCAATAAACCTCGAAGAAGGAATAGAAAAAGAAATTGTGATTAGTGACCTTTTCTATGCTCCAAATTACAAATTGACATTTACACCAAATGATAACCTTGTTTTCGTTCACGACACCGTAAATAATGTTTTAAAATTAAAAGCGAAGGATGGATTCACAGGACTTGATATTCTGGAATTTACATTTGAGAATCAGGAATACCACATTCCATTCAAATTGCAGCCGAGAAAAAAATATCTTTTCACATATAAGCCAAAAGGAAAACCGCAGCAGGTCAACTTATTCGGTCAGTTTAATAGCTGGGATAGATCAAGCCTTCCAATGAGTGATTCTGATGGCAACGGAATTTATGAGATAAGCATACCTCTAGATCCGGGAAGATATGAATACAAGTTTTTTGTTGACCGCAAAGAACTTATTGATCCTCAGAATCCAGTGAAGGTTCCAAACGGAATGGGAGATTATAATTCGGTAATAATAATAGAATCAGACAAAGAAGATAAAATGTATCTTCACACTTTGAATTACCAGGATGAAGACCAAACAAAACAATATAATTATTATTTGGAAGGTTTTCATTCACCACTAACAAGAGAGACTAACGTACTTGCATTATTGGATAATCAGCAAATCAACATCAGCCTTATTAAGGTTGAGGGAAATAAAATATCATTACTTTTTCCTGATGATCTTATCGAAGGAGAAAGATTATTAAGAGTTGCAGTAAGGTCAGAAGGTAAATTTTCTAATATTCAATCAACACGAATATTAGATGGCAAACCAGTTAATAATGATTCACCTCAAACCTGGAATGATGCAATAATTTATTCGCTGATGATAGACCGTTTTAACAATGGAGACCCTTCAAATGATAATCCTGTAAATCACGATTCTCTTTTCACACCGGCAAATTATAATGGCGGTGACTTACAAGGTATCATAAATAAAATTAGCGAAGGATATTTTGATCAGCTGGGAATAAACACATTCTGGATTTCTCCAATTGTAGATAACACAAACAAAGCTTACAGGGAATATCCGCCTCCTTACAGATATTACACAGGTTATCACGGCTACTGGCCTGTTTCATTGCAAGGTGTTGAAGAACATTTTGGTGATATTGAATCTAGCCAAGGAATTGGTAAGCAAGGCTCACAAAAACGACATTAAGGTGCTTCTTGATTTTGTAGCACACCATGTTCATGAAGGACATCCATTGTGGGCTGAACATAGAGATTGGTTTGGTATGCTCGAACTCCCCGATGGAAGAAAAAATCTTCGGCTGTGGGACGAATATCGTTTAACAACATGGTTTGAGCCTTATATGCCCTCATTCGATTTCGTCCGTTCAAAAGATGCTCTTGAAACGATGACCGAAAATGCAGTGTGGTGGTTGAAGGAAACTAATGCCAATGGATTCAGACATGATGCAGTGAAACATGTTCCCAATGAATTTTGGAGGCTTCTCACAAAGAAAATTAAAGAAAGAATTGAACTGCCAGATCAGACCAAAGTTTATCAGATAGGTGAAACTTTCGGTGGATTTGATCTCATCAGTTCTTATGTCAGCAATGGACAACTTAGTTCACAGTTCAATTTTAACCTTTACGATACTGCGATTCCTGTTTTTCTGGATAAAGAAAGTTCTTTTGAGCTGCTTGATCTTGCAGATGCAGAAAACTTTTCAGGTTTATGGTGTAAACCATTTGATGGGAAATCTTGTAAGCAGTCACGATAAGATTCGTTATATGGCTTACGCAGATGGTGACCTTGAAATAAACGATGGAAGAGCAAGTGAGATTGCATGGACAAATCCACCACAAGTTGATAATCCTTCCAGCTATGACAAGCTCAAGCTTCACCTTGCATATATTTTAACGATTCCTGGTGTACCTGTAATTTATTACGGCGATGAAATCGGAATGACCGGCGCTTCCGATCCGGATAACAGAAGGATGATGAGATTCGGCAATGAGCTGAATGAATTTGAAAAGCAAACATTCAAAGATGTAAGTAAATTAATTCACATCAGGAAAGATCATTCTGCTTTGAGAAATGGTGACTTCTTAACTCTTCAGGCAGATAAAAATATTTACGCTTACATAAGATCTGATATGAATGAGAGGATTCTGGTCATTCTAAACAAGAGTGATAAAGAACAGGTAATCAATTTCACTCTTCCGGCAATTTACAATTTGAACACGGCTACTGATCTTATAAATGGAGAATCAGTAAGAATCAATGAAAATGTGATCGCACTCAGCGTCAACAGCATCGGCTTTAGGATATTGAAATTAGACAAATGACAAAGTTTGTTGCTTTATTAAGAGGAATTAATGTAAGTGGGCAAAAGCAAATTAAGATGTCCGACCTGAAATCTCTTTTTGAAGATTTAAACTTCACAAAAGTGCAGACCTACATTCAAAGCGGAAATGTGATATTTGAATCTAAGACGGATGACATAAAAAGTCTGGGAGGAAAAATCGAACAGAAGATTAAGGAGAGAGTTCGGTTTTGATGTAAAAGTCATTGTGAAAACATGCGCTGAACTGGAGAATATCCTTAATAATGATCCATTCCTCAAGAAACAAAAAACAAATCCCGACAGCGTTTATGTCACATTTCTTTCGGAAGAACCATCGAGCATCAACATTAAAAAGCTGAAGGAAGTTAATTACAATCCTGAGAGAATATTTTATAGACAGCAAAACTATTTACGTTTTTCTTCCAAACGGCTATGGAAGAGCAAAACTGAACAACAACTTTTTCGAAAGTAAGCTTAAGGTTCAGACAACTACGAGAAACTGGAAGACAGTTAATAAACTGGTTGAACTATCAAAAATTAATTGATTATGAAACTCAGTATTTCTGTTGTCATTCCAAATTATAATGGAAAAGATCTACTCGAAACAAACCTTCCTTCAGTATACAATGCTTTGCAATCTTCAGGAATATCTGATTTTGAAATAATTATTCCTGATGATGCCTCAACTGACAGTTCTGTTAATTTTATCAAAACAAATTATCCCGACATTATTTTAGTTAAGAATGAAACAAATAAAGGATTCGCTGGTAACACAAACACCGGAATTAAGCGATCTAAAAAAGATTTAGTTTTGATATTAAACTCAGATGTTGAATTGACAGACGATTATTTTTTACAACTTTTAAAATATTTTGACAAACCGGATACTTTCGGAGTAACGGGCAGAATTATAGGACTTTACTCAGATAAAATTCAGGATGGAGCTAAATATCCGAAATACTTTTTTGGTAATATCTCTTCTACAACAAATTATATTTGCAAAAGCCGGTCGGCACTTTACAGTTTTTTCCTTACCGGTGCTAATGCATTGATTGATCGAAAAAAATTGATGGAATTAGGAGGTTTTAACGAACTATTCAATCCATATTATGGAGAAGACGTTGACCTTGGGCTAAGAGCTTGGAGACTTGGCTATAAATGCTATTACGAACATAGTGCGATTTGTAGACATCCGAATTCTGCAACTATAAAAAAAGAACCACGTGAAAAAATAAAAATCATTTCAAGCCGGAATAAGATGTATCTCCACTTTATTCATCTTAATAATTTTGAATACACTTTTTATTTGATAAAACTTTTAATTAAAACTATTCTAAAAGCTATTGTGCTTGATCTTAAATATTTAAAATCGTTTTGGATGTTTATAAACTCTATGAATCGGTGTTTAAGTTCCAAGAAAAGATTCCGTGAATTACAGCAAGCGAAAAATTTTTACTTGAGTATAAAAGACGTAGTAACTATAATTAATAAAAGTAATAAAGATTATCTGATAGAAAAGTTTTAAGGTTTCCGGTAGGCTCTGTCTGGATTCTGTGTTTGAAAATTCCAATCCAACTATTTCTTCTTAAAATTATTCCACTGGTTTTTGTTAACTTTTATATACAAACAAAAAAATATTTGGTAATACAATGGCAAAATTCTCAATTGTATTTGGAATAATACTTATCATCTTAGGAATTGTAAGCTACTTTGGCATCAGCAACGAAAGTATAACTGCACTAATTCCTGCTTTTCTTGGAATTCCGGTTCTTATTTTAGGTTTTCTTGCGCTGAACGAGAAATACCTTAAGCATGCTATGCACGCTGCTGCTGTTCTGATGCTGCTGGGATTCGCAGGAACAGTCAGTGGTCTGATAAAATTCTTCAGGATGATTGGTGGAGAAGTGTTTGAAAGACCATCTGCTATTATTATTCAGGCAATAATGGCTGTGATCTGTTTGATATTTTTAGTTTTCGCAATTAAATCATTCATTGACGCAAGAAGGAAAAGAAGTGAATAGAATATTTTTATTAGTGATTATTGTTCTGCTAACAATTTCCTGCGGTGATAAAAAAGAACAAAAACAACAAAGTGATTTGGAATTAAAAATGAACAGCATTGCAGAAGGATATGTTAAGCTTGTGCTCGAAGTCGGAAAATATGACGCTAATTATGTTGATGCATACTATGGTCCAAAGGAATGGAAACCTGCAGAAGAAAACCTTCAAATTGATTCGACTGCAAATGCTAAATTAATTTCTAAGGCAGATTCACTTTTAAATGAGCTTGAACTATTAAGTGAATATAAAGCAACCGAGCTTGAAACTCTTAGGTACCGTTATCTTTACAAACAGCTTTTCGCTGTCAAAACCAAAATAATAATTTTAAATGGTTCTGTTCTGCCTTTCGATCTTGAATCAAGAGCTTTGTATGACGTTTCCCCTCCCGAAGTGTAAAGAAGAAGATTTACAAAAAGTAATCGATGAGCTTGATAAAATACTTCCCGGCAAAGGAGATGTTGCGGAGAGAATTACCAGTTTCAAAAAGAAATTTGAAATACCAAAGGATAAAATTGCAGCTGTCTTTGATGCAGCAGATAAAGGAGTGCAGAAGAAGAACGAGCAAGTACATTAATCTTCCAGCTGGTGAAAAATTTAAAGTTGAATATGTTGTAGGAAAACCATGGGGTGCATACAACTGGTATAAAGGAAATCTTTTCAGCGTTATCCAAATAGCCACTGACTTTCCTGTTTACATTAATAGTCCGGTCGGACTTGCCTCTCACGAAGGTTATCCTGGCCATCATGTTTACAACATTTTGTTGGAGCAAAATCTTGTTAAAGATAAAGGTTGGATTGAGTATACAGTTTATCCGCTTTACTCACCGCAATCTCTCATCGCTGAAGGTACGGCAGTTATTGGAGAAGAGATTCTCTTCCCGGGCGAGGAAAGAATGAAGTTTGAGAAAGACGTCCTATTTCCTCTTGCTAAACTGGATACAAATAAGGCTGATCTCTACTACAAAGTTATTTCCTTGCAGGAAAAACTTAGTGGTGCGGGTGTTTTGGCTGCCAGAAATTATATTAACGGAGACTGGACAGATGAGGAAACAGTAGCCTGGTTACAAAAATTTCAGCTTCGTACAAAAGAAAGAGCAGAGAAATATCTCTCCTTTATCAAAACCTACAGAAGTTATGTGGTTACTTATAATATGGGTGAAGTACTCATCCGTGACTATGTTGAAAGAAATGGCGGCACAGAGGATAATCTTGCAAGGAGATGGGAAATATTGACGAAGCTGATATCAACACCGCAAACACCATCGGGCTTACTGGATTAGCGAAGCTGAGCTTTAACTTTTTTAACTAAAATAGAAAAAGTTTTGTCATCAAGGGATACTTCTCTAAAAATTTGTTGAAGGAGTCCTTTATCAATCCTGACAAAATCTTCTTCCCGTGGAGTTATAACTACACCTCCTAAGTCAATCGCTGCAGGGCTGATCAGTATTCTGTCGGGATCATTTTTATAAAAACATTCAGGACGATGTTTACTTCTCAAAAAAATAATTACGCTCCAGCCAAATTCTTCATTATAAGTACAGAGTATATTTAACATCGGTTCGACTTCTTCTTTGGAGAACTCCTTATAAGCTTTAAAAATTTTCCTGAATGATTTTTCTATCATCTTCTGCTCTGCAGATTCAATCAATATTAATTTTCTTAATCCATCATCAATAAAAATAGTTGTGATGAATTCATCTTCCTGAACAATCTTTCCAAAATCATTTTTCAATTGCTGAATATCATTTTCTATTGGCATAAAGTTTTTAGTCCCTGCCTGGAAATGCAAATGATCCGGTGCCGATGCACCACAGGCTGGTCCGTTGTAGACTACTGTGTAGTCGGTAGACAGCAGCCTGGTTAACTCAAGCAGTTCACCAAAAGATTCAATGATCCTCTGAGGATTATGATTAAACGAACTGATTGTAAAATGCTGTGGGAAAATTGGATAAGGATTACACAGCAAAATAAAATCGTCGCTAATCTTAATTCCCTTCTGCTCCTCTGGAAGATTTTTAACACATAGAAAACACTCTCTGTTCTTTACAGAATTCTCATCAACTTCAGCGGAAGTTGATTTTATTCTTTCAGGATTGAATTGAACTTTCAATTTAAAACCATCGAACCAGAAGGATTTAGTTTGAACATTTTTGAGAGCAGTATAGTTTTTATTAAGCAGTTCCCAGCTATTTAGTTGAGAATTTAAAAGATAATCTGCTGCTGATACATAATTATTACTGCTAATAAAGCTTTCAATTTGAGCATCATTCAAAAATTTTTGTGCTGATAATTTCAAAGCTTTTTATTTCGATTTAGTTCCTGACGTATGAGTATTTCTTTTGTACGAAGAGAATCTTTGAAAAAGTTATTTGCATTCTGCTTCTCGATTGAAAGCGAAGCATCTGTATTCCCTTCCCATCTTCTGCAAAGATAAACCGGCTCATAAATTCTTCCAACTTTGTATTGACGGGATATGGCAAGTCCAACAGCGTAATCCTCACCATAACTGACGTATGGAAATTTTATTCTTCTTATAATTGGAGTATAGAATGCTCTGGGCGCACCAAGTCCATTAATTCTCAGTGCATTGTTATGACCATTTTCGTCAGTCCATTCACGATGATCAATTATTCCCGGCGGAATTTCATTCAACTTGAAGTCGGTTAATTTGTAGCTCCCGATAACCATCGCACACTTTTCTTCATAAAACTTATCAACGATTTTTTGTAAAGTGTTTTCATCTGAATATAAATCATCGCTATCAAGTTGAACAGAAAATTTGCCGCATTCAGGATGAGAGATAGCTTCATTCCAGCATCCACCAATTCCCAGATCAGTTTTTTCAGGAATTATATGGAGGACCCTTTTATCTTTAGACGATTTATTCCTTATTACTTCGGTAGTTCCATCATCAGAGTGGTTATCCACTACTAAAATGTTAAAGTTAAAATTTGTTTCTTGCTTCAAAGCTGATTTAATAGCATCCCCGATTGTGTTCACTCTATTCTTGACTGGAATGACAATTGAAGCTTCGCAGTTAAACTCATCTTCGAAGATAACTGACTTTTTAATCTTGGGATCAACATATGCTCCAATCTCTTTCAGGTGATATGTGAAAACTTTTTCCATTTCAATCTGCACTTCACGGTTTTTAGGATCTACATATTCAAACATCTTCTCTCTGGCAGTTGATTCATCATTCATCAAAATTGAGTAAAGGGGTTCACTATTTCTAACTATTGAGGAGTGACGGGAGATTGCTAATCTCAGATCATATAATCCCGAATAACGTAAATTGCTTTTTGCTGAGTATAAATCTGGCAAACATTCTTTTGCTACATCTGTCCTTATCATAAAACAATTGCCAAAATCAAAATCATCTCTAACGCTCCCAGCTTGATATTCAATTAACGTATGCAGGAATAATTTGTCTTTTTGTTTTTCATAATAATCCGAATAAATCCAGCCAGCTTTTGATTTATCTGATTCGGACATAAAATTATTGACAGCAATTTTGGTCAACTCAACGTAATTGTTAGTATTTATTAATAACAAGTAAGATGTTGAAGTTTCTTCAACTACTTTTCTGATTGCTTCACTACTGAAGGGATGATCTGATCTGATAAAGTATAGTGTATTATCGTTGATTTGGCTGTTTGATACAATAATAATCTTATCAAATAATTCAGTTTGATTTAGGTTTGAAATTATTTTAGTAGTGACATTTCTGTTAAAAGAAAAGATCACGGCAGTTATTTTTTTATTAGTAGCCATTCTTCAGGAGGCTCGACTAATTTCATCTTGATATATTTTTAACACTATGTCAGTTACACTTTCGATTTCAAAATTTTCTATTACTCTCCTCCTGGCGTTTTCACCAAACTTATTCCGTGTGTCTTTAGAATCTATTAACAATTTCATTTTAGCTTTCAAATCGTTAGCGTTTTTGTTTTCAAAGAGATAAGAAGTTTCACCATCAACTGCAATATCAAGTACACCCTCAGAATTTGAGCATACGGAAGGTTTTTTCATCACCATTGCTTCTACAAGCGCTATTCCGAAAGATTCCGAATGAGAAGGAAATGCAAAAATGTCCATTGCAGCAAGAACTTCCGGTATGTCTCCCCTGTATCCTGTAAAAATTAAATTGTTTAGTTCATAATTTTTGGCTAGCTGTTTTATTTTTTCCGCATATTCATTTTCTCCTCTACTTGGTTCTCCAACAACTAAAAACTTCAGATTTAAATACTCTTTACTTAATTCCTTTGCAGCCAAAAGAAATTCTTCGTGACCCTTGCCAGGTGTGAATCGTGCCAACATTCCAATGACTATTTCTTCAGATGTAATATTGAATTCTTCTCTGACTTTTCTGCCATTAATTTTTTCGGGATCAAATTTATTTGTATCAATTCCGTTCGGCAGAATAATAATGTTTTGAGGTTTAACAGATGTAGTTTCAATCAAATTTTTTTTAATGGCCGTACTAATAGCAAAAAGTCGAGTAAGACGTTTATATAATAGTTTATGCAATAAATCTTTTTTAACAATAAAAGATCCTACATGCTTGGTAAGAAAGAGCGGAATTTTACTATTCGCCAAAAATAATGCAGGAACCAACAGCCATAAATCTTTAGAAGCCTGCGCGTGAACAAGAGAGTAATTGTTGTTTCTGATAAGAAGGGAAAGTCGTATAGTAGTTACAGGATGGAAATAACCGCTGGCTTTAATCGGGTGGAGCATTATTCCCATATTATTTGCTTCAATATGAATTCTGGAATCTGCAGAACAGATAAGTTCAACTTTAATATCTCTTTTAAAAGCTGTTGTATAGAGGTAAGGGTAATCATCTCCAATCCACCCCAGCTTTTTGATAAGCAGGAATAAAGTATCTTCATTAAAACTTATCAGTAAATTTTTTTCAACTCTGAATTTTTAAAATAATGTAAAAGTATTTCATCGAAATTGTAACCCATCTCAGCCATAACAGCAGCTCCAATCTGGCAAAGACCAACGCCATGTCCCCACCCTGCGCCATACAGAATAAATCTTTCGGGAATATTTTCGCCCATCTTTTTTACAATAAATGCCGAGCTGTAAAGGTGGGTCTTAGAAAGCAATCTTCTGATTTCTAATTCCTTACCTACCGTTAAAGTTTTGATGGTGCCAACTATTTTAAGTTTAACCAAACGCGCCGATTCACCTCTCTCAACAGGAACAAGATCTATAATATTTCCGAAATCAATTCCGCTTTTCTCTTTGATAAGGGATGATAATTCATCTTGGGTATACTCAACTTTCCATCGGAAAAAATCTTTTGTCTCCCGATCGTAATCTACAAGTATGTGCGAAAGTATTTTGCGGTCGGAGGTATTGCAGTAAGAAGCGGGATTGCTCCTGATCCATTTTTCAGAGTTTGCTTCATCAGAAAAATCAAGAATAAAATTTTCCGGTTCGAATTTATAATCCACAACTGACATTAAATAGGGATGCTTTACAGGCTCCCATACATTTTCAAATGATTCTGTAATTCCACCACAGCATTTTGAGTATCTTGCATCACACACATCACCGCCGCTTAAAAGAACTACTCCTTTCGTTTGCTCAACTGCCTTAAAAGATGCATCCGAAATTATTTTGGTTACACCCTGAAACCTCTGGCAATGATCATCTGCACATACGTCAAACAAGTTATGATCTTCCCTGTCATACCATCTTATCAATTCATCTTTAAGTTCAAGAGATGTTTCGTGAGTTTCCTTGCTTTCTTTTAATTTTTCTGATCTGGCAATCTGAGCAAGCACCCAGCTTCTTGCAATTACAGATTGAGCTTTGAGCAATTCAATAGAGCTTTTAGCACTCATCTCCGAAGAGATAACACTGGTTAAATATCTTTCCAGCGGTATGTGGTTAATTGCAATAATTTCATCGCCCGATTTTAGCAAAAGGAGAGAATAAATAAATCTTTGTTTCTCTTTTCTTTCCCAATGGAATTTACTTCCTATAATCACGTCTCTGAGAAGGAAAGATTCGGAGATAGGATCGAAAGGTATAAATTCTATCTGACTAACTCCTTCGATTTCATGTTTGCTGCTTTTGCAGACAATCCGATCATTTTTTAATTCGGCTGAATAGACTCCACTAAAAGAATCTTTAGATCCAACAACGCTGAAATCTCCGTATAGTTCAAAACTTATCTTCTTATCAGTAAGAATTCCAACCCTGATATATGGTTCTTCTCCATAAAACATATTTATTTCTGTGATTACCTTGAGTTAAATTTTTTATTATTCGGGATAAAATATACTGAATAGTTTTCTTTGATGAAGAGAGTTTTTTGAGTATGACCAGCTTTATAATTATTTTGACAATGCTTAATAAGAATTAAATCTATCATAAAAGAATGAAAAGTATACCAAAAGAAAATGTTTCAATAATAGGTTTTCCGATGGACCTCGGTGCTGATCGCAGAGGAGTTGATATGGGCCCGTCAGCACTAAGAATTGCCGGGCTGCAGACAAAACTCGAAGCTCTCGGATATAAAGTTCAAGACAACGGCGACATCAAAATTGAAATAATGGAAAGACAGAAGATTAGAAATCCAAAGCTCAAGTATATTGATGAAATTCTTAAAACATCAAAGCTGTTGGCAGAGAAAGTAGAAAAAGTTTTAGAGAAGGGAGATTTTCCTTTATGCATAGGCGGAGATCATTCAATGGCGCTGGGAACAATCTCAGGGATAGCTTCATACTGCAAAAAAAGGAAATTGAGACTTGGAGTCATTTGGATAGATGCTCACAGCGATATGAATACTGATGAAACAAGTCCTTCAGGAAATATTCACGGAATGCCGCTTGCAGCTTTATTGGGTTTAGGCTGTGATGAGCTTGTAAATATTTTAGGGTTTTCACCAAAACTTCATCCTGAAAATTGCGCATTAATTGGAATTAGAAGTATTGATAAGGCTGAGAAAGTAAACATTAAGAAACTCAAAGTTCCAATCTATACAATGAACGATATTGATAAACTTGGAATTCACAGGATAATTGCTAAAGTGCTAAAGCAGTTCCGTGAGAAAGTCAACCACATTCATTTAAGTTTTGATTTAGACAGTGTTGATCCCTTAGTCGCACCAGGAGTTGGGACACCAGTATCAGGTGGTCTGAGCTTCCGGGAAGCACATCTGTTGATGGAAACTATTGCTGAGTGCGGTTGTATGTCTTCACTTGAAATAGCCGAAGTAAACCCTATACTTGATCATAAAAACCAGAGTGCAACTTTCACTGCTGAATTGATTGCGTCCAGCATGGGACAGAGAATAATCTGATGAAATTAAATGATCTCGCTATAATCATTGTTTTGTTCATCATTGTATCTTTTTTCCTTTCTATCTTTAAGATAATTTCTATCACCCTCACTGATATATTATCCTACGCATTACTAATCATAGGAATAGCTCTTGTTTATGGTGAATCCATCAGGCAGAATAGATTAACAGTTTTTCTTGGTTCGATAATTTTTCTTTTAGGAGTTTATTTTTTAATTACAGAAAATTTTAATCTGAATATTAGCGAGGGTATGAGCATACCATTAATACTCATTTTTGCCGGGTCAGGTCTATTGGTGCTTCACATATCGACTTCAACAAGAATTATTTTTTTGATAATTTCATTTATTTTTATATCTGTAGGATTAGCTCTGTTTATAGTATACAGTCATTGGAGTTTTGGATCATTTTTACAATCGGTATTACCGATATTAAATTTTCTTTGGCCGGTATTAATAATTCTTATCGTTCTCGTTTTATTATTGAGAAACAAATAACACAACTGATTAATAGTGGGATATGGTTAAAGAATATTTTGCGGACAATAATAGTTTGCTTGTAACTATTTAATAAAGTACAAGGCTCCTATCAAAATTAAAGTGATAAGGAAAAAGATAAAACTTAATATTTTATTTTTTTTGACGCTTTGATTTAACAAATCGATTTCACTTTCCATATGCGTCTTAATATAGTCACGTGTGATTTTTTCAATAACATCCTTTTCAGGTGCAGTTTTTGAAACAGGGGCCTCTGTCTTATCGTGGGTTTCACTTGTCAGATTCTTTGATTCATTTTTTTCTTTGAAATTACTTACAATTCGAAATGATTCATCCTGACCCGGTGTAAGAGGTTCATCGGTATTAATATGAAATCCCTCTTCAGCTTCAGCAAATACTTTTTCCTCCACTTCAACTTTTTCTTCAATTACAAATTTTTCCTCTGATTCAAGTTGTTCTTCAACCGGCTGTGATGGAATTTCGGGCGCCTTCTTAGCATCAATTTTAGCTTTAATTTCATCTCTGATATTGTAGAGCTTCATTGCTGTTTTGTCTTTTAGTTCGCTTGCCGGATATTTCATCTCCAGAGCTGAAGGTATCAAAGCAACCAGATTCTGATAATCAGAAAGTTCCTTCCAGGGAAAGTCATCATTGTTTTCTTTCATTATTTTCAGGCTATCCGTATCTGTTTCGTTCAGGCAACCTAAGACCTCAAGCTTAATTAGCTCTAAACATTTTTTCTTATCCATAAATACTATTTTGCCTCTGAAAGTTTCTGCATTAAATTTCCTATTGCTACCTGCAGCTTAGATTTGACCGTCACCGTGGGAATCTTCAGCTTGTTTGCAATCTCCTCCTGATCCATCCCACCATAATAGCTTAATTCTAAAACATATCTTTGTGCATCTGTTAAACTGCTTAAGGCTTTTTCCATTTTTTCTTTTCTGTTCAGAACTTCTTCTAGTTCCAGAGTTTCAACTTCCTTAGATAATTTTGGAATTATATGCTCCTTCTCATACTCATCAGAATACTCTGGCAGCATTTTGCCTCCTCTTCTGTTTAAAACATCAATAGCTTTATTACGTGCCAGGGTAACCAACCAGGTATAGATATTATTTGTTTTGAAGTCAAATTGATCAATTTGTCTCCAAATAATTACGAACACATCAGAAAGAATTTCTTCCGCGGTTTCCTTGTCAGTAACTATTTTTTTAATTAAAGTATAGAGAAAAGGTGCATAACGGTCATACAATTGCTCCAGGGCTTTGGAATCATAACCTGCGATCTTGAGCATTATTTCTGCATCTTTTAAGGAATTACTTTCAGCCACTTCTGTCTCTCCCATCTAATAATGTTTTTTTTAAAGTTAAAACTAAAATTATTAAAGAAAAGAAGCAATTTAAGTACCATTCTAAATTGACTTCTGATAGATAAAAAAGCAGACAATTTTAATAATTACGAATTAATAACAGGCAGAGTGTTAAAATAACTACCAACGTTATTTTGTCACATATCCGATTAACGTTTAAATACAATCGGTATCGTCACCTGCACCTTAATCGGTTTGCCTCGTTGTTTACCGGGCGTGAATTTAGTTTTTAGAATTGCATCCATAGCAGCTTCATCACAACCGCCGCCAATGCCCTTTACTATTTCAGCATTTGTCACAGAGCCTGTTTCGTCTACAAACGCTTTGACAAAAACTTTTCCCTCTATTCCTGCTCTCTTTGCAATTTCAGGATATTCGATCATTTGCTGTATTCCCTGAAGTCCACCGATTGGTTGTGGCATTTCTTCAACTGCAACAAAATAGGTTGGTTCTTCAGTAGTTTCAACTACTTCTTTTGGCGGAGGAACTGAAATTTCCTCTTCTACTTTGGATTCTTTTTCAGCTAAAACTTCTTTGGTTTCAATCAGAGGTGCTTCAATTGGATCAGGTAATTTAGGCGGAGCTTTTGGCATAACATTTTGCTCACTTTTCGCATTACTCAGAGTCTCAACTTTTTGATTGCTGCTTACATCAACAGTATTTTCTAGTTCGGGAAGATTATTGTATTGTAGTTCTTCAAGAACGTTGAAAGTTGTATCTGTTGATTTATTTACCTTTAACACTTCCGATATTTCTGGCTTACTCTTTAGAAGCAGATAACCAAATAAGGAAGCTGAAATCACAAATAATACAATAGAGATCAAAATATATCTTCTTAGAATTGGTGAAGATTTAAATGTTTTTTCAGGAGTAATTTCAGATTTATCATCATCCACCCTTACAAGTTTTTCGTCATCTGAAAATTTGTTGATTTCCGATAAATGAATTGAATCTCTATTCACTGCAGGAGCTTTAGGCTTTACCTCTTTAAAATCTTTTACATTTTTAGGAGAAGAATCTGAAACCGATAAAGACCCCCAATCAATTTTACTTTTAGCAGGAACTTTTTCTAATTGCTCTTTATCTGATTCTATCTTTTTCGGAAAAACTTTTATAGGTTGGTGAATATTTTCCTCGGAAAAAATTAAGCTGTTAACCTTTTTCACCATTCTTTCTTTAGCTCTAGGGAAGGGAATGTCCGCAACTCTAAGAATTGAAGGCAGAAGTGCTGAAAGGTTTTGATACTCTGCCAGATCTTTCCAGGGAAAATTTTCATCAGTCTCTTTCATAATCTGAAGGCTTTTTCTGTCTTTCTCATCCAGACATCCTAATACTTCAAGTATGATTAGTTCTATGCTTGTTCTCTTATCCATATATCCTATTTTCCCAATGATAAATTAATTGTTAAGTCCCTTGGAGTTATTTATAATTCTGATCCAACTTTTAATCCTGTTATACCACCTCTTTTGGCTTAAGTGAGTTTCTAAGCCATTAGGTTAATGCTTAAAAAATCAAAAAAATAAAGCAATTTGAGTACCATTGGGTTTATTAACCATTTATGTGAAAACTCCTAATAAGGCATATTTTGTATCATTTATTTACTTGTTTAGAGAAAAAATGACCGCCTAAATATTATGTTTCTGGTCTTTGAAATCGATATAATTTAAAAGCGAATGACTTTTGATAATGTAAGTGCAATCCTAGGAGTAACCTGAAATTCAACCAATCAATCCAATTCAAATTGGCTGGCCGCGGAGTAAATATTAAAACCACTTCATTCCCATAATTTTATTCGGTTTATGCTTACAGCCTATTTTATTATTTTTACTGATATGTTAAATGATAAAGTAAAAAATGACCTCCAGTGAAATAAGAAATCAGTTCCTTAACTTCTTTAAAGGTAAAGAGCACAAAATAGTCGCATCGTCTCCGGTTGTTCCGTTTGATGACCCTACCTTGCTATTCACAAATGCTGGGATGAATCAATTCAAAGATGTTTTTCTTGGAACAGGTAAAAGAGATTATAAGCGTGCAGTGGATACACAAAAATGTATTCGCGTAAGTGGAAAACATAATGACTTAGAGGAAGTCGGGCATGATACTTATCACCATACTTTTTTTGAGATGCTTGGCAACTGGTCCTTCGGCGATTATTACAAAGCTGAAGCAATTGAATGGGCATGGGAACTTTTAACTGAAGTGTGGAAACTTCCTAAAGAAAGACTCTGGGCTACCGTTTATAAAGATGATGATGAATCATTCGAATTATGGAAAACAAAAACTGACATCATTCCAAATCATATTTTAAAGTTTGGTGAGAAGGATAATTTCTGGGAGATGGGAGAAACCGGTCCCTGTGGCCCTTGCTCAGAAATTCACATCAATGTTGGTAATGATTACGAAAATCCTGAGTACGTTAATGCCGGAACACCGGAATGTATAGAAATCTGGAACCTCGTTTTCATTCAATATAACCGTGACGGAAATGGAAAGCTTCACGACCTCCCTGCAAAGCACGTTGACACTGGAATGGGATTCGAACGCGTTTGTGCTGTACTGCAAAAGAAAACCTCTAACTATGATACTGACATTTTCTATCCTATCATAAATGAAATAGTTAAGCTGAGTAAAATTCAAATTGAAAAGGACCTTTCAACTGAGGCTAAAGAAAAATCAGAAGAAATAAAGATTCCAACGAGAGTAATTGCAGATCACATCCGAGCTTTAACTTTTGCAATTGCAGATGGCGCTGTTCCGGGAAATGAAGGCAGAGGTTATGTTCTTAGAAGAATTTTAAGAAGAGCTGCGCGATACGGAAGGAAAATTAATCTCAGCGAACCATTTCTTTATCAGCTTGTGGATGTTCTCGCTCAAACGATGGGAGACGTTTTTCCTGAAATATTAGAAAAGAAAGAATACATTAAAAAAGTAATCAAGGGTGAGGAAGAAAGTTTTAATGCAACTCTTGATCGCGGCATTGAACTGTTTGAGGAAATAATTGAAAAACTAAATAAGAAAAATGAAAAACTTATTCCCGGAGAAGATGTTTTCAAGCTTTATGATACGTTTGGATTTCCTGTTGACCTTACGAATATAATGGCAATTGAAAAGGGATTTTCTGTTGATGAGGTAAGGTTTAATGAATTAATGAACCAGCAGAAGAAGAGTTCACGTGATGCCTCGAAAGAAAAGTTTTCATCAGTTAGTGTTTTACTAAATGACACCAAAGGATTTCAATTTTCAAGTACTGAACCAACTGAGTTTACTGGTTATGATGAACTTCAAACCAAATCAAAAATTACCGGATACAAGCGGGATGGTCATACTGATCTAGTAATTTTGAATAAATCTCCTTTTTATGTTGAAGCTGGTGGTCAGGTTGACGATACTGGCACTCTTATTTTGGAAGGAAACAAATTTGGTGTGGTTGATTTATTGAAAGTTGAAAACAAAATTATTCATGTTGTTGAAAATGATTCAAAGAAATTTCTTCATACTGATGTTGAATTAGTTGCAGAAGTTAACTCCTTCTATAGATGGGATGTGATGAGAAATCACTCGGTTACACATTTTTTGCATGCATCTTTGAGGAAAATACTTGGGACACATGTTCAGCAGGCAGGTTCTTATGTTGGACCTGATCATCTTAGATTTGATTTTACACACTTCACCAAACCAAGTCCAGATGAACTAAGTGATATCGAAGCAATGGTAAACGAACAGCTAAGAAGAAATCTTACGATGTATCATCATCGCGATATCCCTTTCGAAGAAGCAAAGAAGATGGGCGCATTGATGTTCTTCGGGGATAAGTATGGAGATAAAGTTAATGTTGTACAGTTCGGAGATTTTACAATGGAATTTTGCGGCGGTACTCACGTTAAAAATTCTTCTGAGATTGGATTGTTTAAAATAACGAGTGAAGCTTCTATTGCGAGCGGAGTAAGAAGAATTGAAGCCGTTACAGGTGCCGGAGTTGAAAAATATATCCAATCACAGCTTGATCATATGAAGCAGTTCAGCCACAGGATTGATGAGCTACTTGATACTAAAAAGAAACTTGAGAAAGAGATATCCGATCTTAAGTTGAAGGAGAAGCTTGGACAGCTTGATCACATTCTCTCTCTTCATTCCTCAGAAAGAGGAATTAAAATATTTAAAGGAAGAGTTCACGCCGACAACATGGAAGAGTTAAAATCTTTTGGTGATGAACTCAGAAATAAAATGGGAAGTGGTGTGGGAGTTCTCATCTCGCAAGTTGAGGATAAGGTAGGAATAGTTGCTGTTGTAAGTGACGATCTTATAAAAGAAAAAAAATTAAGTGCTGGTAATATCGTCGGTGAATTAGCAAAACTTGTAGGTGGTGGTGGTGGCGGTCGTCCTCATCTTGCAACTGCTGGCGGTAAAGATGTGTCCGGTATTCCTGCTGCAATAAGCAAAGTAGAAAAGATTGTAGGAAGTCTTTTATAGTAAGGTTTACCATCAACACACTTTGAATACAAATTAAATCAATATCCATATAAGACCCTGAACCAAGTTCGGGGTAAATAAATGTCAAAATCCAGAGTAAAATATATTTGCTCAAACTGCGGCTACGAAACACTCAGGTGGCTGGGCAAATGTCCGGAGTGTGAAAGCTGGAATTCCTTCACGGAAGAAATAATAGAGACATCCAAACGCAAGCCTGTAATCACCAAATCGAAATTCGAACTGAACACAATTGAAACTATTTCCGCTAACGAAGAAGACCGGATAAAAACGGGAATAAACGAATTTGATCGTGTACTTGGCGGCGGACTTGATGCCCGGTTCAGTTATTCTACTTGGCGGCGATCCAGGCATTGGTAAATCAACACTTGCAATGCAAGCTGTCGCTAACATCAACCAAAAAGTTTTGTATGCAACCGGTGAAGAATCTGAAAAGCAAATTAAGCTGAGAGCCAGCAGATTAAAACTAAACTCATCAGAGTTTTATGTTCAGGCAGAAACAAATCTTTCAGATATTCTTGGGGCAATCAATCAACTTTCTCCTGCAGTGGTTGTAATTGATTCGATCCAAACTATGTACAGAAGTGAACTGGATAATTCTCCCGGAACGATCACACAAATAAGAGAATGCACAGCACTCTTGATGGAAGAAGCAAAGAAAAAGCATTACAGCGTTATCATAATTGGTCACGTAACAAAGGAAGGAATGATTGCAGGACCAAAACTACTTGAGCATATGGTTGATACGGTCATCCAGTTTGAAGGTGAGTCAAATTATTCATTCCGGATTCTTCGTGCACAGAAGAACAGATTCGGAAGCACAAATGAAATTGGTGTATTCGAGATGCACGAAGATGGTTTGCGCGAAGTTAAAAATCCAAGTGAACTATTCCTGAGCGAAAGAGAAAAACAAACTCCCGGCTCAGTCGTTACTTCGAGTATTGAAGGGACACGTCCGATACTTCTGGAAGTACAGGCACTTGTTACTCCTTCTAATTATGGCTACCCGCAAAGAGTTTCTAACGGGTTTGATCAAAGAAGACTTTCAATTCTACTTGCAGTTCTTGAGAAGAGAGCTAATGTTCGTGTTTCAGCTACAAATGTTTTTGTAAACATCGCCGGGGGAATTCGAATAACCGAACCCGCAGCAGATCTTGCGGTTTGTATTGCTATTGCTTCAAGTCTCACGGAAAAAGTCGTTGACAATCAGGCAATTATAATCGGCGAAGTTGGACTTGGCGGAGAGATAAGAAGCGTTGGACATATCGATAAAAGAATTCAGGAAGCAGAGAAGCTCGGCTTTAAATCCGTGATTATTCCAACAGGAAATGAAAAGGGATTAAAGATTTCCAACAAAATTAAAACCCATTCTATAGACAACTTAAAACAAGCTATCGATTTATTGTTAGCATAGAATAACTTTTCCCATCTAAATCTTCATCGCGGCGGAACCGATTAACTTCACAACTCTGATTATACTCCAGTTAGAGATTCTGGCATTAAATCAGTTCATTCCTAAAAACTTATTTAGCCCTTCCATCACTGACAATGACCGAAAAATAAATTTGCTCACCATTACTTCCATACAGTAATTATAATTAACCAAGAAAATTTCGGGAGTTGAAACTATGAAGATTATTTACTTTATAAGTATCCTTCTACTAATCATTTCCGGCAATTTATTATGCGCCGAAGTTGAAAAAGTTGAGCGGAATTCCAACCTAAAAATAGGTGCAGTCAGAAGTAACGAACGAATAGTAATTGACGGCCAACTTGATGAAAAAATCTGGCAGCGGCAAGGAATAGCTGAGCTAATTCAGCAGGACCCTGACCAGGGATTAAATCCTTCACAACATTCAGAGTTTTGGGTTTCTTACGATGATGAAGCCATCTATTTCGCTGCAAAATTTTATGATAACCAACCAGATTCAATTTTAGCACGCCTGGTTCGTCGCGATTTTATTTGGGGTGATCCTTCAGATGGCTGCGTACTATATCTTGATTCATATCACGACAATAGAAGCGGCTATTTTTTCTACGTATCTGCAGCAGGAACTCTTGCAGATGGTCTGATTGAGAACGATGTAAAGCAGCCGAATGATATTTCCTGGGATGCTGTTTGGGAAGGCAGCGCAAGTTTAAACGACGATGGATGGTCAGTTGAAATGAAAATTCCTTATTCACAGCTTCGGTTTAATGAAGGTGATTCACAGGTATGGGGAATAAACGTTGAACGATTCATCAGCAGGAGATTTGAAACTGATATGCTGGTTTATACGCCAAGAAATGAAAGTGGTTTTACTTCAAGATTTCCTGACCTAGTAGGCATCGAGGGAATTACACCACCAGCCCGAATAGAATATTTGCCATATGTTGTTGGAAAAGCAGAATACATTCAAACTGCACCCGGCGATCCATTCAACTCTGGAAGTGAATATTCTCCGGGATTGGGTCTTGATGTCAGAGCCGGACTTGGAAACAGTCTTACACTTAACGGAACAATCAATCCGGATTTCGGACAGGTGGAAGTGGATCCCGCTATCGTTAACCTTACAGACGTGGAATACACATTTCAGGAAAAGCGTCCTTTCTTTACAGAAGGTGCAAGCATTTACAGGTTCGGCGGCGGAGGCACTAACAACAGTGTTTCCTTCAACTGGCCAACAACAAATATTTTTTACAGCAGAAGAATTGGCAGATCACCACAGGGCAGTCTTCCTCCTTATGACTATGCAGACATTCCTAATGGCACTCACATTCTTGGTGCAGCAAAAATCTCCGGTCAGGTTTACGATGGCTGGAAATTCGGAACTATTCAATCATTAACAAAACGTGAATTTGCAGACATAAGTATTGATGGTGTAAATTCAAGCGCTGAAGTAGAACCATTAACTTATTATGGTGTACTTCGTCTGCAGAAAGATTTTAATGCTGGCAGCCAGGGATTTGGAATACTTTCTACTTTTGCAAACAGATTCTTCGATGATCCCGCACTCAGTTATCAAATAAATAAAAATGCTTTTGTTGTTGCAGGCGATGGCTGGACATTTTTAGATTCGGAAAATACTTACGTGCTGACCGGTTGGGCTGCACTATCAAGCGTAACCGGAACCACTGAACGAATGATATCTCTCCAGCGAAGTCCAACACATTATTTCCAACGGCCCGATGCTAACTCACGTTTCAGTTGACAGTTCTGCAACATCTATGACTGGTTACAGTGGAAGATTTATGCTAAACAAAAACCGTGGACGATGGACTTTCAATACTGCAGTAGGATTTATCAGTCCGAAATTTGAAGTTAATGATCTTGGATTTGGTTCATACAGCGATTACATCAACGCACACTTCCATACAAATTATATCTGGAATGTTCCAACAGATTTTTACCAGTACTTTGGGATTAATGCCTCAACATTTGTGAGCTACGATTTCGGTGGAAATCGGGTTGCACAAGGATACAGAGCAGGGACATATATTGCCCTTCGCGATTATTCCGGGGCTAATCTTTCTTACACCTACAATCCATCTACATTGAATGCAAGACGAACACGCGGCGGTCCGTTAACAGTAAATCCGGAACGAAATTCAATCAACTTTGAACTCAACACCGATAACCGGGTCTGGTGGGTTTTTTATGTTGGCGGAAATTTTGCGACAGGTGAAGATGGGACTTCGCGAGGGATATACACGAATCTTGAATTTAAAGTTCTTCCAACTTTAACTGTTTCATTCGGACCGGAATTTTATAAAGACATTTTCGAAACTCAATGGATAAGAAATTTTGTTGACCCTGCAGCTACAGAAACTTACGGAAGAAGATATGTTTTCTCACATCTTGATCAGACGACCTTTTCCGGAAGTTTTCGTGCTGATTGGATAATAAGTCCCAAGCTAAGTTTTCAAGTTTATCTCCAGCCGCTCATTGCTTCAGGAAACTATAATGATTTTAAATTTCTTGAAATGCCAAATTCATACGACTTTACAATTTACGGAGAGAATGGGTCTACTATTGAACAAACTACAAATTCAAATGGTGAAATAACTTCATACGCTATTGATCCGGATGGCGAAGGACCAGCAGAGCCGAAGACAATTGGCAATCCTAATTTTAACTATGTATCGCTGCGCGGAAATGCCGTTCTAAGATGGGAGTATATGGCTGGGTCAACACTCTATCTTGTCTGGACTCAAAGCAGAGAAGATGTTGAACCGACCGGTGAATTCGAGTTTAGTAATTCATTCAACAACCTGATGAATGTACAGCCAGATAATATTTTTATGGTGAAGATAACCTATTGGCTGTGAATCAATATCATCAAACCAGATTTATGCGGAAATGGTCGTCCCGGGCTTAAAGAAGCCGCCTTTTCTTGGAATTCGGCTGAAAATGTTAACCAAAAGATTTAACCAAATAAGTGTTGAGAGTTTTGCTGGAGTTTTTATATTTTTATGTGTGGCTTTTGCCATAATGTTATTTAATTATTAATTGAGGTCTCTTGTGAGCAAAAAACTTTTTGTGGGAAGTCTCCCATGGGCAGTCAACGACGAAAGTTTAAAACAAGCTTTCACCGCATATGGTAAAGTTGTTTCTGCCACTGTTGTAGTTGATCGCCGGTCTGGACGGTCTAAAGGATTCGGATTTGTAGAAATGGAAAACGATTCCGAAGCCAAAGCAGCTATCGAAGCACTTAATGGTTCTGAACTTAACGGCAGGAACATTGTTGTAAACGAAGCAAAACCAAAAGAATAAAATCTATACTGGCATATTTTGTTTGTTCAAGCGCTCACTTTTCGGGCGCTTCTTTTTTTAAATATATTTGTTCTAACATTTATTAATTCATTTTACTAAGTTTTTGTTGCTAACCTAAATTAGATTATCTAAGTTTGAAATAAAACTTTTCTTAAAGAGGGAGTTGTTATGAAAAAAATAGCTTTTTTATTTCTTATCCTTATTCTAATTTTATACCTCAGTGGTTGTGGTTCAAGTAAAGAAAAAAGTTCAAACTTCAAGTATGTGACTGCAGAAAAACCAACACCAATAGGAGGTGATGAAGCAGTTCGTGAAGTTTTTCAGGTTCTATTAGATGACGATTATGAAGAAATAAGGGGAGTTAATGTGGAGTTTACAATGTGGGTTAATGATGATGGTTATATTAATGACGTATCGCAAGTGATTGGCATAAAAGATAATAAATTTCTTGAGGGGGCGATTGTGAGCAAGCTTAAAGATATAATGATAAACCATATTAGATTTACTTATTACAAAGTAGAGGGACAATATGAAAAGAGGAATTCTAAGAATTCAGTATTCTATTACTTTTTGATTGATAGTTAGTTCAACTATTTCTCAAAATTAAAAGAGGTTCCTTAGACTGTTTTATTAAAAATATCAAAACGCAAACGTATTCAGACTGATCACAAAATTATTGCTTCCGAGGTAATTCAGCTTCCAGGCAAACTCAAGCTGCAATGGAATTATTCCCTGCCCCAAACCAAATCCAATTTCATAAAATGGTTTGTTAAAAGTTTTTATTTCAACAGGAAGGAGTGCAGCTGACTCATCTCCAATTTCTGTAATTGCTGAGTTGAAGAAAACATTAAGAGTAATCTCCCAGTCTTTAAATCCCGGGACTTTAAGCAGCTTAAAAATTTCATCACGGAAATCGTATTCAAGGTTTAGTGTCGCAACTCTTTCACCAAATATTTCATTTATCTTCAAAGTTCTGAAGCTGTAAGATTTTGATAGAAGATTGATGTTGCCCGGTAACGCATACATATCCTGGTATGGCAAAGCTCCGTTATTATACATTCCAAAAAGCTTTACATTAAGAAATGCAGAACGGAAAGTTCGTGTGAAGTTATCTATGTATAATCGGTAAGTTGTGAAATTAAGATCACTGCTTAGCCAGTCTTTATTTGAATGAGTTACTTCTCCTTCGAAGGTAGTATACGAGCTTCCGGTAAATGCTCTTCTACGAAAATATCCATCTTCGATGTAATCTCTGAAATCCAGCTTAAAGCCTGCCGTAAGTGCATTTATTGTAGCTTCATAAATATTAGGATTGAGTGGATACTCTTTATCTTTTTTGAAGAATGAAAAATCTGTGTTGTTCTGTGCGCTTTTGTCTTTCCTGTTCAGAAAGCCTGCACTTAAAGCCAGCACTGGAAAAACTTCACTTTCAACTTTAAAATCAAATCCGGCTGAATAGTAGTAGTTCCGGAATTCTTCTTTGTTCAACAATGCAAGGAGTGATGCAGTCAGATCAGCATACTCATCAGAAGTGCCAAAGAGAATTTTAATTGTGTTGTAAGCATTAAGAGTTAAAGAAGTTGTTCTGTAATCACCAAGCAGGTATTCAAGTGAAAAATCAGTTTTAAATCTCTTATCAGAAAAACCATAAGCCAGATCGAGTGAAGAGTTTAATCGTTGATCAAGATAATTCTCAAAATAAAATCCAAGCCTTGGAGTAAAACCTTCTACCCTGTTAAATCTCCAGAAGTTAAGAGTTCCGTTTATTGCAAAGTTTTCAGAAAAATATGTTCGCGTACTAAGCCAGGAAAACTGATCCCAGAAAGTAACCGGGACATTCTTCAAGCTGTCAATTCTTTTGTAAGCATTATCTTCTTCATTTGTGTTTGGAATTGATTGAGATGAAGTCCAGTAGAGTGAATCTTTTTTATCAGCATCAGGAAGAACGGTGACAATAGCCTTGGTGAAAATATCATCGCTTAATTCCGGATTGATTTTGTAATCATAAAGAATTGTGTTCAGTTCAAATCCAAACTTTACGAGACCAAGAACATTACCTTTAACAAACAACCTGTAATCAACCGGCATATAAATATCATTATAACTTGAGAATTGCTGGAAGATGCTTATTGTATCGAAGATACCTCCGATATTTGCCGAACGGTTTAGTTCAAGTTCAACCTGGATTAGTTCATAAGTGCTGTCGTTGATAAAAAGGCTGCCAACAAAACCCGGATCGTTTGAGTTTTCAGTCGCCATAAAGATTTTGAAAACTTTTCTGTCATCTTTAAAGACAACTTTATCGATGTAATAGTAATAATAATCAAGAGCATCATCTGAAATAGGACCTGGAAGATCGCCGCTAAAAAATCTAATATCATCTTCATAAAAATTTTGGATCAATCTTCCACCGGTCAGGGTATTAATGGTCGGTGGAAAGTTTGCGCTCTGTTTCCTGGCAATAATGACGTCTTTATATTGATTCGGCTTCTTGAAATAACCCTTGCTCTGATTTTCAAGCAGACCTGTTATTTTCAAATCCACTGAATCTTCGCCAGTGCCAATACCTGCAGATACAGTTCGTCCTCTTGCACTGATTTCGTCAGTGGTTCTTATAAGTCCTTTTGTGTATGCCTCAAACTCATAAGTATTCAGCTTTTCATTTCTTTCTTTCTTTTTTGCTATCGCTTTACGGATTATTTCCAATGCAGGATTTTCTCCAGGTCGGATTACAATTTCAGGAAGAATGATTTCAGTTTTTCTTAAAGAGAAGTTTATACCCGTGGTGTTGTTTTTCAATTCAACACTAACGGTATCAGAATAATAGCCAATGTAAGAAGCAACCAGTGAATAAGTACCGGATGTAAGTTTAATTTCGTAGTCGCCATTTGTGTTTGCGGCTGTGCCAAGCGTTGTATTGATGACACGCACATTACCATACGGAAGTGCTTCTCCTGACTGGGCATCAGTAATCCTGCCCGAAAGGGTAAAGGTTTGTGAAAATATATTAATTGAAATCAGAAATAATGCTAAAAGTGAGTAGATTGATATTCATACAGAAAATGATTGTTATGGTTAGTCCAAAAGTACTTAAAAGCTTAATTAGTATTAAGAGAAAATAATTGGTGTTATAATAGTACAGTTAATCTATTTATCTTTTCAAAAGAAAAATAATATTTTGTCTTTATTATGAAGCATTTAAAAATCATCTTTCTGGCTTTAATATTTTCCTTTTCCGGAATCTTGTTTGCGCAAGAAGAAGGCACAACTGAAACCGACCCCGTAAACATAACTGCAATGGCCGTTATAAATAAGTATATCTATGCAATCGGCGGGATAGATAAATTTAAGAGTGTAATCGATAGAACAACGGTTATGACCGGCACAGCAATGGGTCAGCCAATAAACATAACTGTAATGCAAAAGTATCCCGACAAACTTTTCCAGGAGCTGCAGGCTGGTGAAGTTAAGCAATTGCTTTATTACAACAGCGGCAAAGGAATGGTATTAATTGGCAATGAAAAAACTGAAATAGAAAAGAGAGAGCTCGAAAGACTTATGATGGATGCAACTATGCAGCTCTTACTCAGTCCGGATAGTTTTGGAGTTAAATCAGATTTCATAGGAGAAGAGTGCATTGATAGCGTTGATTGCTATACAATAAAACTAACGTTGCCATCAGGCATTCGCTGGTTTCAGTATTATAGTGTCGAAACAGATTTGAAAGTGAAAGAGACCAAAGAAATTCAAACCAAGCAAGGATTGTTTGAACAGGAAACTTATTTTTCAGATTACAGGGAAGTAAAAGGTTTAAAATTCCCTTTCACCATGAAACAATATTTTGGATTGCAGGAAATTGATTTAACCGTCACAAGCATAGAAATTAATACTGGTTTGAATGATTCAGTATTTGAATTACCGGAATAGATGAGCAATCGAAAATATTCCGCTATCGTTTTTGATTTGGGAAAGGTGCTCATACCATTTGATTATTCTCCTGCAATCAGCAAACTAAACAAGATTGAAAAGGGTTTGGGTGATCGGTTTATTGAATTTTACAAATCTAATTACCATTTCCATCGTGATTTTGAAAGAGGTAAGATTTCCGAATCTGAATTTGTAACCAAGATGCTGGAAATCATTGATCATAAAATTGACGCTGGAAACATTTAAGAAATATTATGCTGATATATTTTCATCTAAATGAAGATGTCGTTTCATTACTCCCAATCTTGAAAAAGGAATACAAGCTCTTTTTGCTTTCTAACACCGACTCAATCCATCAGAAGTATGGATGGCAGAAGTATGAATTCTTAAAATATTTTGATAAGCTTATTCTGTCCCACGAAGTCGGTTCAGTCAAACCGGAAGAAAAAATTTATCGGGCTGTTGAAGAAGCATCCGGTTTCCTTCTGAAGAACATTTTTATATTGATGATATTCAGGAATATGTTGATGCAGCAATAAAACTTGGCTGGGATGCTGTTCTTTTTGAAGGATATGATAAACTCGTTAGTGATCTTAAAGATAGAAAAATTCTTTGACCTGAATTGATATCATCATTAACTTCATTAAATCTATTAAAAATATTTTATGTGTTTGATAGTTTTTGCAAATAATTTTCTAGAAGATTACAAGCTAATTTTTGCTGCGAACAGGGATGAGTTTTACAATCGTCCCAGTGAACAGGCAGATTTCTGGAAAGAGCATCCTGATCTTCTTGCTGGAAAAGATCTGCAGGCAGGCGGAACATGGATGGGAATCACCAAACAAGGAAGGTTTGCAGCGATTACAAATTTCAGAGATTTAAAAAACCACAGAAACGATGCACCTTCCCGCGGTAATCTAACTCTCGATTTTTTACTAAATGAAATTGAACCCGAAGAATATTACAACAAACTGAAACCCACACTAAATAACTTTAACGGATTTAATCTGCTGCTTGGCAATGTTGACCAGCTCTACTATTTCTCAAACAAAACTGAAGGTATTCAGAAGCTGGAACCTGACATCCACGGAATCAGTAATGCGATATTAGATACGCCCTGGCCAAAAGTTGAAAAGAGCAAAATTCAACTTCAAAGATTAATTGAATATAAAAAAATTCATCCGTGGGAAGTGTTAAATATTCTGGATGATACTTCACTCGCGAAAGATGAAGAGCTTCCGGATACGGGAGTTGGACTTGAGCTGGAAAGAATACTCTCCCCTATCTTCATCAAATCGGAAAAGTATGGAACAAGATCTTCAACAATTGTTACGGTGGATAAGCAAAACAATGTAAGGTTTGTTGAGAAAACCTACTTTGCTAACTCGGGTAGATATTCAAACAGAGATTTTAACTTTAATATTAATTAAAAATAAGAAGTAAAAATGGAAGAAAAAGTAGTACACGAAAAAGAAAATGAACGCTTTGTTATTTACTCTGAAGGTAACGAAGTATACGTTGAATACTCGATGATAGACAATGATATGAATTTATATCACACTTACACTCACCCGGCTTTACGGGGAAAAGGTTTAGCGGCTCAGGTTGTCAGAGCCGCTTTGGAATTTGCTAAAGAAAATAATCTAAAGGTTGTACCAACTTGTTCTTATGTTCAGTCATTCATTGCAAAGAATGAAGAGTACAAAGAGCTGGTAGCTAATTAATCTTTATTTCAGCTTTGCATTTAGTATAATCGTCGGACCTGTAAGAGCTTTAGAAACAGGACAGCCACCTTTTGTTTGCTCTGCGTGCTTTGCAAATGTTGCAGCATCAATACCTTCCACATCACCAACTGTGTCCAGTTCAATCTTTGTAATTGTAAACCCGCTTTCAAGTTTTTCAAGATGTACATTTGCATCTGTTTTAATTGAGTTAACTTTGAATCCTTCTTTCGATAATGAATTTGCCAGAGCCATTGAGAAACATCCTGCGTGAGCAGCTCCAATCAGCTCTTCCGGGTTTGTTGTTGATCCGGTTTCAAACCGTGGAACCAAAATCGTATGCTGTATTATTTAATAATTTGTTTCGGTATTGAGCGAACCTTTTCCGCTTTTTAAATCGCCCTTCCATTGAGCACTTGCTTTTCTAATCGGCATATTTTCTCCTTTGTTTTACTGTGATAAGATAATAGAATTTGAATGTGCTAAATTAACATTATTAGCCTAAAAATGGTTCATATAATTACACTAAACAGGAAATTTTTAACAAAATCTTTTTAATTACATAAATTGGCAGGGAATATTTAGAAGAATAAGCGGATTATTCTCAGGAGTATAAAAATGCAAGGCAAAATAACTCACGTAATAAAAAGAAGCGGTGCAATTGTTCCTTTTAAGCAGGAAAGAGTTATCAATGCTATTTACCGTGCTGCTGTTGCAGTCGGTGGAAGAGATAAAGAAAAAGCCGAGGAGCTTGCCGAGCAGGTTATACAAATATTAAATGAAAAGTTTGATGAAAAAACCTATCCGCATATTGAGGACATCCAGGATATTGTTGAAAAAGTTTTAATTGAAAATGGGCACGCTAAAGTTGCAAAGGAATATATTCTTTACCGGGAAGAAGCCGCCAGAAGAAGGGATGAAGAAGGAAGAATAAATTCAAAGCTGAATGAAAATATACCCTGGGCAAAAGTCTGGCGAAATTTAGATTGGGCGGTTGAGCATAAACTTAACACAGTTGATTTGCTGAATGAAAGAGTTGCAAAAGGTGAGTTTGCACAAATCGTTCACGAATCAGAAGAACTCTATGAGGATGATGTTGAGCTTGCAGCCAGATTGATTATTGAACGGCTGAAAGATTTACGAATGGTTATGATTAGCGGACCTTCTTCTTCCGGAAAGACAAGCACAACTGTAAAGCTTGAACAGAAGTTGATTAAAAAGGGATACAAGTTCAAAGCTTTGAATGTAGACCATTACTTTTTCGATCTTGAGTTTCATCCTAAAGATGAATTCGGTGATTATGATTTCGAAACACCGCAGGCACTCGACCTTCAATTAATAAACGAGCATCTTTTAAAACTCAGCCGTGGGGAAGAAGTATTAATTCCTAATTATGATTTTAAATCAGGAATCCGTGCGCTTAACGTCACACCAATGAAGCTCGAGAAAGATGAAATACTTTTAATTGACAGCTTACACGGACTCTACCCTGATTTCAGCAAAGACATTCCGATAGAAGTAAAATTCAAGTTATATCTTGAGCCTCTCCTTCAAATGAAAGATCCTGATAATAAGTACATCCGATGGACAGATTTAAGATTGATAAGAAGAATGCTGCGTGATTTTGCTCACCGTGCTTATAATCCAACACAAACTCTTGAACACTGGCATTATGTGCGTTCAAGCGAAATGAGAAATATTATTCCCTACAGCAACACGGCAAACTTCATCATCAGCAGTGCAATGTCTTATGAGCTTTGTTTTTACGCTCACAAACTTACAAATGACTTTGCTGAGTGGGAGAAAAAGTACAAAGATGATCCGCTTAAAACAGACGCCTATGAAAGAGCTTCAAGACTAGCAGAATTATTGAAACATATTACACCTGTTGCAGATGATTCCCCCGTTCCTCACGATTCAGTTTTGAGGGAATTTATTGGCGGAAGCAGCATTGTCCATTAATAAAAAACTGTTTCAAAATTATATACTGCAAAGTCTTCAAACCTGGACGCTCAAGATTATTTATGGATAAAAACCGGCTTTTTTTAATTTAATCTAGTCTTCTCCGCACTTAACTAGTAGGGAACAAATTTTGCTCAGACAAATACAAAGAAAATCAAAAGTAATTATCACTATGCACTTAAAATCATCAACAATTTTTCTCCTCATTTCAGCAATTGTATTTGCATCAGTAATAATATTCCCCCAACAATCTCAATACAATCGTCCCCAATCATCCGGGAACAAAAAAATCTATAAGCAATATCAATCACATAAATCTACTCTCGGTAAACCAGCTAATGTTACTAATCACAAAAGAAAAGATTTTACTATTAACCGAAAAGAAAACATTACTAAGAACACTCGGCGCAATGAAAAAAATTATTCGGTCAGAAGAGAGAAATCCAAAATCACCAGATCAGAAAATTATTTTCATATTGATAAATCAGGTAAAACATTATGGGATGGAAAGCACTGGGACCTGGATGAATATCCTCTGAAAGTTTATGTGAAGGAAACTTCGTCAAAATATTACAAATCAGATTATAAAGATTATGTCAATTACGCATTCAAAGTTTGGCAGAAAGCCGACAACCGGATACAATTCACTTTCACAAATAACAGCAGGGATGCAGATGTTGAATTTGTGTTCGTTGAAAATCTGGGGAAGAAATATGAAGAAAATTATCTTGGATTGACTGAGTATGATGTGAACAGGGAAAATGAAATTGAGAAATCGGAAATACAAATCAGCTTACTTAAATTCGGCAGTGAAACCGTGAGTGCAGGAGAAATAAAAGCAACTATCGTTCACGAACTTGGACATGCGTTCGGACTCGGGCACAGTGAAAGCGAAACAGATATTATGTATCCTTATATTAGTTCTGATCACTCTTACAAAATGACTTACGATGAACTCTCGCGGGGAGATAAAGAAGCGATCAAAGATGCGATTGATTTAGGTGACGATGAACAATATGTTTTGAAATAAGAGTAAGAACGTTCGCCTTATAGTTTATTAAGAGAACAACCGTTTCAAATTAAGCATTAAGCATTGTAATTTCTGACTATCCAATGAGCAATAATGATCAACGGAATTCAATTTCGATTAAACTTAAGGGATAAATCCTGTAATACCGGGGGCACAAATATTGTTAATCATACCAATAAAGTAAAAATTTACTAATAGTATTAAGCTGTATGACGAATCTTTATTGACTCAAAAATCAGGACCATTCTTGTTACTGTAATTTTAATATTTTCAGCTGTTTCTCTATATCCACAAAGAGAAGGGTATACTGACCCATATTCCGACAGATATAAAACTGTTGATAAGAGAGATACCCTTATCAACAAAGTCTCTGATTTTTACTACCAGATGGACCCATCCGGCAGCAATTCCTGGGATGGGACACATTGGGATGTTTCTGGATTCCCTGTTCAGGTTTATGTAAAAAGCTCCACATCAAAATATTACAAATCTCTCTTTAAAGATTATATAAGCTATGCATTCAGAGTCTGGCAAAAAGCAGATAGCAGGGTAAAATTTACTTTTACTAACAACAGCAGAGATGCCGATGTTGAAATATCTTTCGTTGAGAACCTCGCTAAAATTTATAAAAAAAACTATATGGGATTAACTGAGTATCATACAAACAGTAATAAAGAAATAATCTCACCAAAAATTCAGATAACCCTGTTAAGGTTTGACGATGTAGCAGTTCCGGACGGAGAAGTTAAAGCAACAATAATTCATGAGCTTGGGCATGCGTTCGGTCTTGCACACAGCCAAAACGAGGAAGATATTATGTTTCCCTATATGATACCCGGCCATTCTGCAAAGCAATCTTATGATGAATTATCCCGTGGAGATAAAAAGGCAATTAAGGAGGTAATAAATGCGGGAACTAAAAAAGATTATATGTATAAATAGAAAATGAAGTTTTAATCTCTTAATCTTATTCGTTCTTTTATTTTATTAAAATCATCTTCTTTGTTTCAATATAATTCCCTGCTTTTAAAGTATAGAAATACATTCCGCTTGATAATCCTTTCCCATCAAATTCAACTTCATATTCTCCGGCAGGTTTTTCTTCATCAACGAGAGTTGTGATTTCATTTCCGAGCACATCATAAACTTTTAATGAAACAAATCCTTGATCCGGAATTTCAAATTTTATTTTTGTTGATGGATTAAATGGATTGGGATAGTTGTTGGATAAATAATAGGATTCTAAATAAGGAGGTGTTTCCCAAACACTTACCGGTACTAACCAGGTTGCAAAATGTCTGTAATAATTTTTCCAACTTGTCTCGTTCCACAAATAAGTTATTCTTTCTACCCAATTATCGTTAAGATCATAAAAATATGTTCTCTGTACATAATTATTCCAACCAGTCCCTGGTGACCAAGTTTCTTTAAACATTGTTGCAATTTTATTTTGAGGTGTGTAAGTGTAGGTTTCTCTCCAAACATTTACCCAATTTGAAGAATCTGGTTGCCAATCCTGATATACTATCGATAATAAAAGATTATTTATATCATATTCATATAAATATCGATAATCATTTACCCAACTACTGTCTGTTTCATTCCAATCTTGTCTGATGTTTTCATTATTGTTTCTATTTTGATCATAGAAATACAAATCGTTGATTTCATTAGTCCAATAAGAACCGGAATAACTGTGTAATCCTGTTTTTATAATCAGTATATTAGTTAAGTCATAGTAATAATCATCCTTCCAATATGCATAGTAAGTCCAAGGAAAGATTGTAGAAAGAGTATAAGAAGTAACATTTATTAGATAATTACTTGTATTCCAAGAATACACATGATAACCGGTAAGAGCCCATGTATTACTCGAAAAAGAATAAACATCAATGCGTGATAGGTTTTGATTAGAGCCAGTATAAGTGTATTGAAGTCTAGCATAGTCCTGCCAATTTCCATAAAACATTTCTGCAATAACTTTTAATAATTAGTTTACCCCCCGTATTATAGTTGCAAGTTGTTCTTAGATCATTACCCCAAACAGATCCATTCCTCCACTTATGTGCAATTATTGTATCAACAAGATTGTTACCATTATAAGAATGTTCATAGAGCGAATCATTCACCCAACTCGATAAATTTTGATCCCAGATTTGCCTTGTTAAATTTTCTAGTAAATAATCACCATCTAATTGAGATGAAAGATTACTAATTACTTTATCATAATAAAAACAGGTTTCTGGATTTGATAACTCATCGGATTGTGGAAGAATTTTTTCTTGATTAGGTAATATGGCTTCTGACAGGTTGTGAATTTCCTGAGCCTTCAGATCAAAAGTGTTTTGAAGGAGAAAAAACAGAACGAATAAAAAATTTATCCGATTCATATATACCCCTTTATTTATTTTCACTGTATTTAAACTTAGAAGATTTTCTCAGAAAATCAACTGAAGCTAATAGAAATGTATCAAACAGCCTTATTTCAAAAGAATCATCTTCTTCGTTTCAGAATAATTGTCCTGCTTTCAACTTATAAAAACATATTCATTTTGGTAGATTGGAACCATTAAAGTCAATGCTGTAAGATACGGGATATAATTCTTCATTAACATAATTTAGCTTTGATTTTGATTATTTATAATTTTCAAGTGCAAATAATTTTCTTTACTGAAATCTGCGGGAATTGTATATGAAAACAACTATTTCACTACTCACCTTTTTTATTACTATTTCATTTCTTACATCACTCTTTGCACAGGATGAAAAAAATAAAGGAGTCTTCGATTGAAGAAAAAGATGGTTTCTATAAAAATGAAATTCTAAAAAACTTAGATGAATTTAATACACCGGTAAAAGAAAAAAAGAAATCATTCAAACTTGATTTTACCGGAATGGATCTTCCAAAATCCAAAGATGAATTTACAAGCTACTGGTTTAACGATCCGGTTTCGCAGGGAAGAACCGGTACTTGCTGGTGTTTTTCAACTACCTCCTATTTTGAATCTGAAGTCTACAGGCTGCACCAAAAGAAAGTTAAGCTTTCAGAAATGTATACAGTTTACTGGGAGTATGTTGAAAAGGCAAAACGGTATATAAAAGAAAGAGGCAACTCGGCGTTTGAAGAAGGCTCGGAAGCAAACGCCGTTCCCAGAACCTGGAAAATGTACGGAGTCGTTCCTGAAGAAGTTTATACCGGTCTTCTACCAGGACAAAAATTTCACGATCATAAAGAAATGATCAAAGAGATGCAATCATATCTGAATAATATTAAAACGACTTTTGCTTGGGATGAAGATGAAGCTATTAAAGTAATTAAATCAATAATGAATCACTATATGGGTGAGCCGCCAACAGAATTCAATTATGATGGTAATAAATTTACACCAAAGGAATTCTTAAACAACTATCTTAAGCTTAAACTTGATGACTATGTTGATATACTTTCTTATATGCAGCAGCCATACTACCAGCAGGTTGAGTATGAAGTGCCTGACAACTGGTGGCATAGTAAAGATTATTACAATGTTCCTTTAAATGTTTATATGGATGCTCTGAAGAATGCAATCCGGAATGGTTACACAGTGGTAATCGGAGGAGATGTTTCTGAAGCTGGTTACGATTCGTGGAATAAAGTCGGAGTCATTCCAACCTTTGATATCCCATCAGAATATATTGATGAGAATGCAAGGCAATTTCGTTTTAGTAACAATACTACCACCGATGATCACGGCATTCATATGGTTGGTTATACGGAGAAGAATGGTGTCGACTGGTATTTGATTAAAGATTCCGGTGCCGGATCAAGAAATACGGGCGATGAAGGATTTTATTTTTATCATGAAGATTACGTTAAGCTGAAGATTATGTATTTTATGGTTCATAAAGATGCTGTAGAGAATTTGTTAAAGAAGTTTAAAGAGCAGAATTGAATAATATACTATTGACATAGTCATCAATTTAATCCAGGACTAAAGTCCGTACATTTGAAATATTGGTAATTTTTCTAAAGAAGCTGATTTGAGTCTTCGCATTATAGATTATAAATCATCTTTAAATCGCATTAATAACGCGATGAGAATTAAGTAAAAAATTTGTTCATTTCGGGCTTGCCCAGCCATAAAAATTATAAATATTTTGCTAAATTTGGCATCCGTTTTAAGAAGCTAAACTTAAGCGGATACAGAAGGTGAGGCAATTCTTCCCAGGAATATTTAATCATCTAATAACGCTAAAAACGAAATATTATTTTAAAATTGCATTTTAAAAAACTAACTACAGGAATATTTTATGCTTAAGAAAACACTCTTTTTGTTCCTTGTGCTTTTCAGCAGAACATCTGTTTTTGCCAGTGAAGCAAACCTGAAAATCCCCACACTCAACGATGACCAGCAATCTATTTTAGTTGCTGGAATATTTATATGCGTTTTAGGATTAATATTTGGGGTCTACCAATACTTTAGAGTGAAAAAATTAAAAGCTCACCAATCGATGCTCGATATAGCTCAGGTAATATTTGAGACTTGCAAGACTTATCTCTTTCAGCAAGGAAAATTATTAATAGTTCTTTTCATTTTTATTGCTGTGTGTGTTTCTTTCTACTTTGGCTTTCTGATGGAAACCGAATTCAGCGGTGTGCTGCTGATTTTATCCTGGACTGTAATCGGTATCCTTGGTTCTTACGGAGTTGCATGGTTTGGAATACGAATGAATACTCTGGCAAACAGCCGAATGGCATTCGCTTCATTAGAAAGAAAACCAATTAAACTATTAAATATTCCCCTCGATGCAGGAATGAGCATCGGTGTAATGCTAATTTGTGTTGAACTAATAATGATGCTAATCATTTTGTTATATATTCCAAGAGAATATGCAGGAGCTTGTTTCATCGGGTTTGCAATTGGAGAATCACTTGGTGCAAGTGCATTAAGGATGGCAGGTGGAATATTTACAAAGATTGCAGATATAGGTTCTGATTTGATGAAAATTGTTTTCAAGATTAAAGAAGACGATCCGCGTAATCCCGGTGTTATTGCTGACTGTACCGGTGATAATGCTGGTGACAGCGTTGGTCCAACAGCAGATGGATTTGAAACTTATGGTGTAACCGGAGTTGCTTTAATCAGTTTGATTGTTCTTGCAGTTTCTGATGTAACTTATCAAACCGAGCTGCTTACATGGATTTTTACGATGCGTATTATGATGATAATAACTTCTATCGTTTCTTTTGGAATCAACAGAGCTATTTCTCAAATGCTTTATTCACACAAAGATGAAATCGATTTTGAACATCCTTTAACATCTTTGGTCTGGATTACATCAATAATTTCAATCATTGTTACTTTTGCTGTAAGCGCCTTACTAATCGGACATCTGCCAAACAATCTGTGGCTCATATTATCAATAGTAATAAGCTGCGGAACTTTGGGTGCAGCATTGATTCCCGAATTCACAAAAATATTTACAAGCACAAAATCAAAACACGTTGATGAAATTGTATCATCATCAAGAGCTGGAGGCGCATCACTTAATATTCTTTCAGGATTGGTTGCAGGAAACTTCAGCGCTTTCTGGATGGGACTTCTTTTTGTTTTATTGATGTTCATTGCTGAAGTAACCAGTGCAAGTGCTCTCAGCAGTATAATGGTATATCCTTCAATATTTGCATTCGGTCTTGTTGCATTTGGATTTTTAGGAATGGGACCTGTTACAATTGCAGTAGATAGTTATGGTCCTGTGACTGACAATGCTCAATCTATTTATGAACTTTCATTGATTGAAGAAATAAAAGATGTTGATAAGCAGATTGAAAAAGATTTTGGATTCAAACCTGATTTTGAAAAAGCTAAACATTACCTTGAAGCAAACGATGGAGCCGGAAATACTTTTAAAGCAACTGCAAAACCGGTTCTTATAGGTACTGCAGTTGTGGGTGCAACTGCAATGATTTTCTCTTTAATTCTTTTGCTGAAACAGACTTTAGGAATTGATCCTGCTACAATTCTCAGTTTACTGAATCCATATACAAGCTTAGGATTTATTGCCGGCGGGGCAATTGTATTCTGGTTTACTGGTGCATCAATTCAGGCAGTTACTACAGGTGCTTACAAAGCTGTTGAATACATTAAAAAGAATATCCAATTGGATGAATCTGCAAGCAAGAGCGCATCAATAGAAAAATCCAAAGAAGTAGTTAAGATTTGCACTCAATATGCCCAGAAAGGAATGTTAAACATTTTTGTTGCTATATTTTCTTTTGCACTGGCATTTGCACTGCTTTCAGCACCGGCAAGTTCTGTGCAGCCGGTATCCTTTTTTATAAGCTTTTTGATTTCAATTGCAGTCTTTGGACTTTTCCAGGCAATTTTTATGGCTAATGCCGGCGGTGCATGGGATAATGCAAAAAAAGTTGTTGAAGTTACGCTAAAAGAAAAAGGAACGCAACTTCATGCCGCAACAGTTGTTGGTGATACCGTAGGTGATCCTTATAAGGATACTTCGTCAGTTTCTTTAAATCCAATAATTAAGTTCACAACTTTGTTTGGATTACTGGCTATGGAAATTTCAATCTCGGAAGCATTCCGAAATACTGCACCGTATGTTGGAGTAGTTTTTCTTTTGATTGGACTTTATTTTGCCTGGCGTTCATTTTACAAAATGCGTGGCCGGGATTGATCGATCTTTCCAACTTTGCTGTCATTCTGCATCTGTGGTAAAAAAAACCTTACTGAAACAGAGTCACAGGGAAGTCCTCATTACTCGTTGTGCATTCCGTCAAATTTACCCCATTCTTCTTTCGCAGGACCATGAACTCCGGGAACTTTTAATCCAGCTAACCTCATCACAACGGTTAGCTGACCATGATGATGAATCTGATGAGTAACTAACATTCCTAAAGTTTTTCCTCTCGACCACTTATCACCATACCTATCATCTTCAATGAAAACTCTCATCGTTCCATTCTTCAGACATCCCTTTTATCAGATCATCTGATGCGAGTTTGTATTCATCCACAATTTCTTTTGCAGTTGATGGGAATGGTGAATCTTGATTACTTTTTCTAAGGTTAATCCATCTGATGACTATTTCAGCAATTGATCTTGCCAGATGCGATGCAATTTGGCTAGCGGTCCGGATTTCATTGTTGATTTTTACGGGTGCGTTATTCATCGGTAAGATTGCTGAGGATTTTTATGGTTGCTTCGGATTCGTATTTCCAGTCCTCTATAAAGTCGGATATTTTGTAAGACATTTTTGACCTCTTAAAAATATTAATGCTGAACCTGCCTGCGGTAGGC
>CAVOPS010000016.1:0-79415 GCA_963698155.1 uncultured Ignavibacteriaceae bacterium
CGCAGGATGGACTTGCGCACGGTTGCGTCCAGGATATAATACAGGACAGCAAGGGATTCATGTGGTTCGCTACCGAAGGCGGATTGAACAGGTACGATGGATATAATATCAGGCTTTATGATTGCGGCGAAAAATTCATTCAAACTATTTTCGAAGATCCAGAGGATAATGGAAAAACGCTATGGATTGGTTCAAGAGATGGCGGACTTTTCAAATTTGATAGAGATAGTGAAACATTTCTTCAATTTAAACACAATCCTGATGATTCAAATAGCATTAGTGCGAATAGTGTTAGATGTATTTATAAATGTAAGAATGGTGATTTCTGGATAGGTACTAATGGCGGTGGACTGAATAAATTTGATCGCATCAAGGGGAAGTTTTTACACTATCGAAATAATCCCAATGATCCAAACACTCTGTCTTCTGATAGAGTGCATGCAATTTGTGAAGACTATCAGGGATTTTTATGGATAGGTACCTGGGGTGGTGGATTAAATAAGTTCGATCCTAAAACCAAAAATTCACAAGTACAAATATGATCCTAGAGACAGTCGCACTTTGACATCTTTTGAAATATGGTCACTTTATTGAAGATCATAATAAAGTACTTTGGATTGGAAGCGGTAGTGGCTTATTTAAATATGATAGAGAAAAGGATTTATTTATTCGCAATTCATTCGGGAACTCCGAAGCTGAAATTTTAAATTATCGTTTCGTTACTTCAATTATGGAAGATGATAAACAAACTTTGTGGATAGCGGCTCAGGATTGTGGTGTAGTTAGGCGTTTCAAAAGATAGGAAAGAGATAAGATATTTTAAGTACAATCCTGATATTGAAAATACATTGAACTCATCTATCATTTTTTCTGCAGTCCCAGATCATTCCGGTAATATATGGGTTGGATCAACCTGCAGTGGGGTTAATAAAATTGTTCCGGGCGGAAAACCCTTTCATTACTTCGATAAACTAACTCACGGATCTAAGAGTTACAAAATGGAATTTAACCCCTCCCTTTTTGAGGATAAGAATGCAGTATTATGGGTAGGAACGGGAGGAGGTTTATTCAGATTTAAGGATGACAAATTCAAACATTTTCAATTCGATGATTGGTTTTATGATAACATCTTTCGAATCAGACAATCGAGTTCAGGAAAACTCTTAATTGCCCGAGGCAGGGCTTTGACTGAATTGGATCCTGAAACAGAAAAATTCACTAACTACTTTGGCAAGCATCTGGCTTATTCATTGCCCTTATATTTCTTATGTGATAGTTTATTTAAAGCTTCTTCTCATATTACTGCAATTACAGGTGTACCGAACAACAGTAATATTGCAAAGGAATTTATAATAGATAAGGATACTGATGTTTTTATATTGTGCGTTGGTGAGGGCGATACATCTGAGTTATTTGATTACGGTTGGATTACATCAGAAAAGAAAGAAATAATCTGGGAAATGAAGGCTGATAAAGCGAGATATGCAGGAGGTAATTTTAATAATCGGGTTCAGCTTTCAATAATTAACCTGCCCAGAGGTAAATATCAGATTCATTACAAATCAAATGAAACACATGCATACAATAAAGTAATTGGTGAAGCACCCTTAAAGACTGAATGGTGGGGCATATCTATTTTTCCAATCTCATCAGCAGTTGCTAGGACTTTCAGGGAAGAAATTGAAACAGAAAATTTCGTTAACCTTCATTGGATTGATTTGGGGGCTGTTGAGGAAGATAATAGCGGCAACATATGGTGTTATCTTATGCAATCAACTGAACCTATATATTATTTTGACCGAAAGAAAAAACAATTTATACCTTTTAAATTAGTTATCAATGATACTTTGGTAGATGGCGTAAAAGGTTTCTTTAAAGATCGTTCAGGATATATGTGGTTTACTACAGAAGATAATATTTTTGTTAAGAGAGATGAAAACGGAAAAAGTAAAATTATGTTTGGTTTAAATGATCTTCTAAAGGATTCTTCATTTAAGATTAAAAAGAATGCAATAAACTATATATACCAGGACAGTAAAGGAATATTTTGGATAGCAACTGAGTTTGGGATTATTAAATATGATTTTGTTAAGAAGAATATTAATCATTACAATTTTAAAGATTTAAACTATGTGAAGGGGTATCAGGGAATTATTGAAGATGATTATGGAAACCTTTGGATCAGCTCAGATACAGAACTTTTTAAGTTTAATCCAGTAAAAAGGTCGATTAGAAAATATGGTAAATACGATGGTGTGCCGGATATCAATTACTCGATACTTTGCTGTGTAAAAAGGAAAAACGGTTACATTGCCTTCGGTGGTGCAAATGGTTTTATAATGTTTCACCAGGATAGTATTAAAGAAAATCTTAAACCTCCGCCAGTCTTTATTACAGACTTTCAACTTTTTAATAAATCTTTGAAGCCGGGAAAAAACTCTCCACTTAAAAAAGCTATTTCGGAATCAGATAAAATTGTTCTCAGCTATAATCAGGATGTGTTTACTTTCGAGTTTGCTGCATTAGATTATACATTGCCTCAGCTTAACCGATATGCTTACAAAATGGAAGGCATTGACCCGGATTGGGTTTATACTGATGCAAGCAAACGATTTGCAACTTACACAAAACTTCCTCCTGGTGAATATATCTTTAGAGTCAAAGGTTCAAACAACGATGGTATCTGGAATGAAGAAGGAGCTTCATTATTAATTATAATAACACCACCCTGGTGGGCAACGTGGTGGTTCAGAACAATTTTAGTGCTCACAATAATTGGAATTGGGTACAGCATTTATCGCTACCGTATAAATAAAGTTCGTGAAGTGGAACGGCTTCGGATTCAGATAGCAAGTGATCTTCACGATGATATAGGTTCGGCACTTACAAGAATTGCCGTTCATTCAGAAATAATCGGAACAACAAGCGAAAAAAGCAAAGTCTTAAGATCATCAAAACAAATCGGAACGATGAGCAGGGAGATAATAACAACATTAAGCGATGTAGTTTGGTCAATAGATTCACGCAATGATACGGTTGGTGATTTGATAGACCGGATGCGTGATTTTCTTGAAACAGTATTTCCCGCAGGAAGTATCCATATAGATTTTCAGACAAAGGGATTGCATTTCGATCAGAAACTTGAACAGACACTAAGGCAAAATATTTATCTGATTTTTAAGGAAGCAGTAAACAATGCAGCCAAACATTCGGGTGCAGATGAAATAAAGATTTCCTTAATAAACGGAAGTGGCAAGTTCAAGATGGAGATAACAGATAACGGTAAAGGAATGGATGAAGAAGAAAAACACAAAGGGCATCACGGAATTGAGAATATGAAACTGCGTGCCGAAAGAATAGGTGGAGAACTATCAATCAGCCATCTTGAAAAGGGAACGAGTGTGAAATTGTTTGCAAAGAATATTTGAATAACGGGTAATAAATTTTTATTTGCAGAGGTTATTTATTAATCAATTGAACTCATCCCCCCGTCCCCTTCTCTTACAAAGAGAAAGGGTGATGTGGTTGAATTAAAAGTCCCTCTCTTTTTAAGAGAGGGATTTAGGGTGAGTTTATTTAGCAAACTTATATATTTACCGAGTTCTAACACCTGTGACAATAAAAGACAATTCAAATATCACATCATGATGGGATAGAGTGAAGACTGAAAAGAAAATATATTTAAGTATGATTAACGTAGGTATAGTTGAAGATGATAAGGTAATCCGGGAGGCAATCTGCTCTTACCTGAATGATCAGCCAAATATCCGATGTAAGATTGCGGAAGAGTCAGTGGAAAAATTTATGAGATTTTTAAACGCCGAGCACCTGCCTGATGTTATTCTAATGGATATTGGATTGCCGGGTATGTCTGGTATAAGCGGTATCAAGTTAATAAAGGAAATATATCCTGAGATTGATATACTTATGCTTACAGTTCATAACGATCCACATAAAATTTTTCAATCACTTTGTGCTGGTGCAACGGGATATTTGCTTAAGACTACACCAATGACAGAGATAAAAAAATGTATAGAGGAATTATCTTCAGGTGGTGCCCCGATGTCTCCTCAAATTGCAAGAAGAGTTATAGAATATTTTCAGAAAGTGAAGGAAGAAAAAGTTCCATCGCAGCTTACTGAAAAAGAGAAAGAGATTGTCTTAGATCTGGTTGATGGATTGAGCTACAAAATGATAGCAGATAATCAGAACATTACTATAGAAACCGTTCGAACACATATAAAACATATCTATAATAAGCTTCACGTGCATTGCAAGGCAGATGTGATCCGCAAATCTCTTCAGGGAGAGATTTGAAGATCCTCCACAAGTAAGTTTGGTAAAATTAAACTCAATGAATTGCTATTCTGAATCAGCAAGTTGCAAACAATTCTATTTCAGAAATCACCTCAGTAGTTCATTTATATAAAGACCCTGAAACCTGCCTTGCCGGCAGGCAGGCAAATTCAGGGTAAAATATCACATCATGATGGGATTGATAAGCCTAGCCTTCGTTTTATAATTTCAGGTGTAACAAACCATTAATAATTAAACTATTGGAGGCTCTATGAAAAATTTACTTTTTCTCGTTTCTCTTTTTCTCTTCTTGTCAGTGCAAGTCTTTTCCCAGGTAACAATTCACGTACCTGCAGATTACACAACAATTCAGGCTGCAATTAATGCAGCAAATAATGGAGATGTAGTTCTGGTAGCAGAAAATACTTACTATGAAAATATTAATTTTATGGGTAAGGCTATTACCGTTGCCAGTCATTTTTATTTAGACCAGAAAGAGAAGCATATCCGTAAAACAATCATCAACGGCAGCCAGCCTGTTGATCCCGATTATGGTTCGGTAGTTACTTTTGCGTCAGGGGAAGATACTAATTCTGTCCTTTGCGGTTTTACAATTACAGGTGGAACCGGGACTCTTAATATTAATCCGGGTTTCCCACCAATTCGAAGAGGTGGTGGAATCTTCCTTGCTGCTTCCGGAGCTAAAATAATTCACAACATAGTTGTAAATAATAAGGTTGAAAATGAAGTCTGGTGTTTTGGAGCAGGAGTTAGTAGTGGACCTCCATTTATTCCTACTTTTATAATTCTTGAAGAAAATGTATTCCGTGATAATCGATCAACTGGATTCGATGCGGCTTCAGGTGGTGGTGCCTCTTTAGGAAGCTCTGGAAGGATCATTAATAATGTTTTTGAAAAGAATATAGTTCGTTCTATTGACGGTTCAGCATCTGGAGGTGGAATGGAGGTTCAAAGCTTTCCAGATATTCCAAATGAAGTTTTAATTAAAGGAAATATTTTTATTCATAATAAAGCGCTTCAACAGGAAGGTGCAACTTACTGGCTTGGCGGATGCGGTGGTGGAATGTCAATAATTTTAACCAAAGGAATTATTGAAAACAATATTATTCAGCATAATGAAGTAAGCGCAGTTAACAGCAGTTTTTCACCCGGTATCTTATTCGACTTTCCACCTGATGAAGTTTATTTCAGAAACAACATCGTATCACACAATACTTTCAGCGGTGCTGGTGCATGTTATGGCGGTGGATTTGCAATATGGGATGGCAACCCGACAATTGAAAATAATTTGTTCGAAAAGAATGATGCTACTTTCGGCGGTGGCGGATGGATTGGTGATGCTTTCAGCTTTGCTAAAATTATAAACAATACTATAATTAAAAATCACGCCGATATGAAAGGCGGTGCTATTTACACAAAGAGTGCTGCGCCAACTGTAATGAACTCGATACTGTGGAATAATAACGCACCTGAAGGTTCGGAGATTTATGTTGAGAGTGGAACCATTGATGTAACTTATTCAGATATAAAAGGCGGCTGGACAGGAACAGGCAATATCAATGCTAATCCAAAACTTATTTCTTTATTCTCTCTGCTTAATCATAACTCTCCCTGTATAGATGCAGGTAATCCTGATATAATGTATAATGATCCTGAAAGCAGCATATTCCCCGGTTATGCCAAATTACCGGCAAGAGGAACTGTGCGGAATGATATGGGTGCTTATGGCGGGCCATCCGCAGATGGCTGGTGGAACTTCTTCAACTTCAGAAAGGAAATGGAGTCAGCGGAAAATTATGAGGAAGAAAATGTTAGATGCTTAACAGCCTGAAAGCATAACACTTTGGCCAGTATCCGAATCCTTTCAATCCGTCAACAAAAATAACTTACACGCTTCCGCAGCAGGCCGATGTTACATCTGCAAGTATTCGATGTACTGGGTAATGAAATAAAGACACTTGTAAAGGAAACTCAGCAGCCCGGAGCTTATGAAGCTGAGTTCAATGCGAAGTGGATTGGCGAGCGGAATGTATCTGTGCAGAATTCAGATAATCCCGGCAAACGGTGCAGGACAAACTTTTGTTGAAACGAAGAAGATGATTTTGTTGAAGTGAAAAATGCAATCGTAGGGACAGGTCGCGACCTGACCCTACAAATATTATGTGAGAAATGAAAATAAAATGATTTTCTATTAAACAATTTAATAATCTATAACCAGGAGGATTTATGAAAAAGTTATTTAATACATTTTACTTTGCAGCAGTGCTCATCGGACTAATATCTAATTGGGCTATTGCTCAGTTACCTTTTGATCCATTTGCTGCATATTCAAATAATCCTGTTGTTACTTCAACTCCAGGAACCTGGGATCAAAGTGCTGTTTGGTGGGCTAATGTTATTGTTGTTAACGATACATTTTATTTAATATATAATGGTACAGATAATTTCCCAACTGCACCTTTGTCAGTAGGTTTAGCTGTATCTTCTGATGGTTTTTCATTTACTAAAAGCTTATTGAACCCAATTCTTTCGGGTGACGGCAGTGGGTTCGATGCGTTTAGTGCTGAGGGGGGAGTACTGATTTTCAAGAATACTTTGTGGTATTTATATTATTCCGGGCTTTCAGTTGGTCCAAGCCAACCTGCAAATGTTATAGGAAGAGCCACATCTAATATCGGTCCACACGGTCCTTGGACAAGGTCTGATGATACACTTCTTACCGTTGGTAGTATAGGTGAGTGGGATTCAGAATTTATTGCACCATCTTGCATAGTTGAAAATGGATCTGAACTTATAATGTATTATTGGGCTGGCAGTTACTGGCCGGGTCCCGCTCAAATTGGTATGGCTACTTCAACTAATGGTGGTACTATCTGGCAAAAATATGATGATCCAACAACTACATTGCCCCCTTATGCCGAAAGCGATCCTGTGTTAAAACCAAATAAGCCATATGATAATTTCAGTATTTTGGGCTGCACTGTTCTTAAAACGCTGACCGGATGGGAGATGTTTTATGCCGGTTATAATGACGTGGTTAGTTCAATCTGCTACGCAATAAGTGTTGATGGTATAAACTGGGTAAAAGATGTGAATAATCCAATCTTTGTTCCTTCGCAGGATCCGCTTGCATATGGTTTATTTGAGATGCCAGCTGTTGTATTATTTGACAACAAATATTTCGTTTATTATGATTACGGAGTATCTCCTACAGGTATTGGTTTAGCAACTGCCAATATAGTTTCAGTTTCAGATGAAGAAACTATACCAACTACTTTTTCTCTTGAGCAAAATTATCCCAAACCCATTTAATCCAAGCACGAAGATTAGTTGGCAGTTGCCAGTAGGCAATCATGGCAATCATTAAAGATATATGATATTCTCGGAAATGAAATTGTAACACTTGTTGATGAATACAAACCAGCAGGAAAATATGAAGTTGAGTTTAACTTTAACGCAGAGAAATTGTCAAGCGGAATTTATTTTTATCAGTTAAAAGCCGGAGGTCCTGAAATAAATTCAGGACAAGGTTTTATTGAAACGAAGAAGATGCTGCTGCTGAAATAAAAAATTACCTCACCCTGTTTCCCTCTCCTTACTAAGGAGAGGGACTTAGGGAGAGGTTATTCAGCTAAAAGTTACTGACTTATCCATACTGAAAAAATAATTTCCTTACCAATCAAACCCCTGTCAATATTAGCTGACAGGGGTTTTCATTTGCCAATTACAAACTGAATCTGTTTGACTTTCAGAAAAATTAATTGCACTATTCAAGTGTTAATTCTTCTCTACTTTGAGAGGGTAAGAATATTGATTGCTCACTGAACACACTTCTCTACTGACTGCGGACCTTCTCTCCCGAAGCAGACTGCTGATAAATAACTTATTATTAATTATTTCATTAGGAGGCTGTTATGAAAACAATAATATTTTCTATGATCATTCAGCTGCTTCTACTGATGAGTAAAAATATTTTCCCGCAAGTAAGAACTGACCTTGTTCAGTTAACGAGTGAAGAAGAATTAGCTTTATATACAGCAATTGAAGATGATACTGTTTTTGCAGAATTTGTCAAGGACAAGCCTAATGCTATAAAACTTTATAAACAATATAAAGTTAATGTAATAGATTCTGATTCTATCTGGGAAAGTGATCAACAGAGGTTACAGAGAATAGAAAAATTTGGTTATACAGAAAAATTTGAGTTAATTCCCCTCATTGAAAGTCTTCAAGGAAATCCAAAGTTTAAAGAAGGAGAGGGTGTATCTTATCTTATTCGAACTGATCAATCAACAATTCTTTTTGATACCGGCTGGGATGATGATTCAACAATGAGTGCATTTCGCTACAATCTTGACATACTTGGAATAGATATTAACGAGATAGATGTTATTGTTATATCCCACAACCACGGAGACCATCAGAATAATTGGAAATGGATAAATGACAATACTTTTATAAACGTTGAGAAAGAGAACATACTTTCTCATATTAAAGTATATGTACCGAATGATACACTGAATCTTAAAATTAGCTCAACATTTTCGCACGATCCGATTAAAATATGCGAGGGAGTTTATACGACAGGAATTATAAAAGCACCACTGTTCTTTTATTCAACTCAAGAGCAAGGCTTGTTGTTTAATATAAAAGACAAAGGAATAATAATTGTTACAGGTTGTGGACATCAAACTATTGAGAAATTACTTCAACGTTGTGATAGAATTAATGAAATTCCGTTGTATGGTTTAATTGGTGGACTGCATTTCCCTATATATGGCGATTCAGAAAGATTTATGGGTTATGTTATTACTGGTTTTTTGCCGTGGGAAAGGTTCACGTTAAATGATGTAAATAAAAGAATCGAATTAATTAAAACACGAGATTTAAAATTAATTGGTATTTCGACACATGATAGTTCTGGCAAAACAATAGAGGCATTTAAAGAAGTTTATTCAAAGGAATATAATGATTTAAAAACGGGCGAATGGATTGTTGTGAAATGATGTAAGAGCTAATAAGTAAAATAACTAAAGGACATCAAATGAAATATCAAAATAAAACTTTGATGGAGGGAGCTGATTGTTGTGATCACTGTTATTTTATGGAGAAGTGATAATTAATTCGCAAGGTGGCTGTAGCACGTTCATAATGACAGAATTTATTTTTGCCATAGTATGAGATGGCAACGTAAAATTAAAATCTTACCCGCTTTCATTCACGTGAATAATGAGTGGAACAAAGGGTGAGATCAAAAAACAATTTGAGTGTTCAATTATATTTAAAATCCTCTCGATTGAATACCCAATTAAATAATCAATATTAATTTATCAGGAGGTGTGTTATGAAAAAATTACTTGCTCTTTGGTCATTTCTTTTATTCTCACTTTTCATCTGCTGCGGTTGTCAGCCGCAGGAGGAAAGAACTTATACAGATGCTGAGGTACAGAAGATTTTCGATAATCTAGCTAAGCTTTGGAATGGTGGTGATATTAGATTGTTGATACCATCTATTCCGAAGATTGTTTATACCACAATGCGGATTTTATGGATGCAAAAGGACCTAGAAGAAATTAAAGGAGTTTGTAAAATGGGTCTATACCGCATATCCGGATTTTGCAGTAACGTTTGATGAACCTATGAAGTTCAAAGATAGAACAGTAATTACATTTAAAGCTACAGGGACAAACGATGGACCATTAGCTGAAAATATGCCTGCAACAGGAAAGAAAATGTCATTTAACGGTGTTAGGATAACAAAAATAGAGAATGGCAAGATAATAGAAAAATGGGCCTATTATAATCAATTACCGTTATATAAACAGTTAGGTTATAAACTTGTTCTTGTAGAAGAAAAACCAGTGAAGAAATAAAAAATTTTTCTTATTCGTGTAAAGAAAGTTGTACTGGTTATAAAAAATCATTTAACTATTTATAATAACGGAGGGTGATATGAGCTTCAAAAATCTAATGGTTATTAAAGCATTAGTTTGTCTTACATTTGGTATTCTAATGCTTGCAGTACCATATCAATTACTTTCAATATTTGGGGCAACACTAAGTGATGGTGGAATGTTTACGGCAAGGGAATATGGTGCGGCATTATTTGGCAATTTATGTCTTAGCTGGTTTGCAAAAAATGCAGGAGAGTCTGATGCAAGAAAAGCAATCATAATTGCACTGTTTGTTTATGATCTTATAGGCTTTGTGGCAACAACAATCACTGTAATTGCAGGAGTTCTTAATCCTTTGGGTTGGTTTGTTGTTTTTGTCTATTTGTTCTTTACAATAGGCTTTGGCTACTTCTTGGTTAAACCGCCTATAGTTAAGAGTGCATAAAGGTGTATAGAAAAAATAAAAGGAGGTTCCTTTGTAGAAATTTAAAAGATGATTTCGGTTAGCTAAGAAATAATTGTGGAAACACAAAGGGCTATGTCCCTATTAAATAAATCAACATTAATTTATTTGGAGGTGCTATATGAAAAAGTTACTCGTGCTATTCGTTTTAATTGTGCCGTTTTTATTTCTGGTTAATGTGCAAGCACAACAATGGTCTGCTGAACAAAAAGAGGTCTGGAAGTCAGTTGAGACCTACAATGAATTATCAGCAAACAGAGATGAAGGATTTATAAACTACTTCGATGATTCATACCGTGGTTGGGAATATGGATCTGATGCTCCTGAGGGTAAGGAAGCTGTAAAAAAAATCATTGCTAATCGAGACCCGAACTTTAAAATCCTCTATTATACTATTACGCCAGCAACAATCTGGGTGGATGGAAATTTTGCTTATGTTCACTACTATTACACAATGCTGAGTGAAGCTAAAGATGGTAAAAGAGAATGGGAAAAAGGCAGATGGACAGATATCTTAATGAAGAAGGATAATAAATGGATAATGGTAGGTGATCATGGTGGCGAGATAAAATAGCAGGCATATTCTTCAAAGATAGTTTGAAATAATGGGGCGAGATAATATCCCGCCTCTATAACCCAAGAATCTTATAAAAAAGAAGATGGTGTTGATGAAGTAACAGTATTATTATCAACAATAATAAGTAAAGGAACTACATTATGAAACATGTATCCATTATAATCACTATAACTATTCTAACAATACTAATGGGCTGCAAAAAAGCTGTAGACATTGAAGCGGAGAAGTCGGCAATCAAATCCGTCCTTACTGATTACATAGTAAGTATTGAGAATGAAGACATAGAATTGTATGGCAAAATCTTTGTTCACGATCCGGATATGGTAAATTTTGGTACAGGTGCTAACGAACGTATTGTTGGGTGGGATGCTTTGAAAAAGGTCATTGAAGCGCAAAATGATGCTATCTCAGAAACCAAAATAACCCAGAGCAATATCACCATCAATTTATCAAATGAAGGGCAGTTTGCCTGGGCAACATCATTTGGGATTTCAAAGCAAAAATGGGAGATCAAGTAATGCAGCTACCAGTAAGATGCAGCTGGATTCTTGAGAAGATTGGCAATGAGTGGAAGATTATTCACTTTCATAAATCCGTAGGAGCAGCTTGGTAAAAAAATAACCTTTATAGATGGATATACTTGCTCTGCATTAGCAGAGTGTATTTCTATCAATTGAGGGCAGGAGATTTTATATGCACGAAGAAAATGATTTTAAGTAAGTAATAAATATGAGACAAGATAAAATGAAAATTTTTGTAACCGGAGGCACTGGCTTTATTGGTAAACATACAATAGAATTGTTGAGTAAAACAAATCACCAATTAATATTATTAGTCAGAAAAACCAGCGATTCTTCCTTTTTGAATAAGCTTAATGTTACATTAATTGAAGGTGATCTAGCTAACAGATATTCTCTGCTTAAAGGGATGGACAGCTGCGATTCAGTAATAAATATTGCCGGTCACTATACTCTATGGGAAGCTGATAAAAAGATCTATAGTGAAGTAAATATTATTGGCACCCGTAATGTTATGGAATGTGCTTTAGAGTCAGGCATCAAGAAAATAGTACATATTAGCACTGTTGGAGTTTATGGTAAGCCAAAAAAAGAACCATTCACCGAGGAATGCACTCCCGGTCCGGTTATATACAGCGAATACTTCCGAACTAAATCTGAGGGGGACAAGATTGTCTGGGACTTGTATGAGAAAAAAGGATTACCTCTTGTTGTAATTTACCCTGTCTGTGTTTTGGGTCCAGGAGATACAAAAGCAAGTGGTAGATACCTAAAAGACTTAATCAATAGAAAATTACCGGCTCTAATTTTTAAAAAAGGTATATTTTCATTTGTCTATGTAAGGGATGTAGCGCAAGCGATTGTTAATGCGCTTGAAAAAGAAAACAATATTGGCGAAAAATACTTGATAGGTAATCATCGATATAGCTGGGATGAGATCAACAAAATGGTTAGTGAAATATCAAGTGTTCCATTACCAAAGTTTTATTTACCAGATGCTGTTACAATGCTGAATGCATATCTGCTTACAGGCTTGGCTAACATTTTAAAAAACCTCCTTTGTGGGGAATGTCTATCGATCAGATGAAGGTAATGAAAGTAGGCTTTAGTGTTGATGGAAGCAAAGCAGAAAGAGAGTTGGGAATAAAATATACACCAATTCGTTTTGCTCTTCAGGAAGCTATTGATTCATTTAAAAAGTGAAAAAGCATTTGCTCTTTAGAAAGTGGGATATTCAATTTTGTTGAAACAAAGAAGATGTTACTCTTAAAATAATTTTCAGTCTCTGGTAAATACCTCTCTCTCGGAGTAGATGCCGGAGCTGGCCCCTGCCAAAGCGATTTGGCGGGGGTTTTTATTTACCATTTACAATTCGTTTCTACCGTCGGTCATATAAATTTTTATTAAGGAAATTCATATTTTATTTTCAGCAAATCATATTAAATAATTATCCGGAGGTACTAATGAAACGTCATACACATTTCTTAATGGGGTGTATTTTTCTTTTCTTTCTTTTTACACTAACGCTTTCAGCGCAGCAAAACTTAACACTGCCCGATGCAAGCCAGCACGCAGTGGTTATGCAGCAGGTAGGAATGGCGGAAATCAAAATTGATTACCATCGTCCCGGTGTAAAGGGAAGGGAAGTCTGGGGTAAACTGGTTCCATTCGATCAGGTATGGAGAGCAGGTGCGAATGAGAACACAACAATTTCTTTTTCAAAGGAAGTTATTATTGATGGCAAAAAAGTCCCAGCAGGAACTTATGGTTTACATATGATTCCAACTGAAAATGATTGGACAATAATTCTTAACAAAGACTATCGAGCCTGGGGCAGCTACTTCTACAAAGAAGAAAATGACTTGATGAGATTCAAAGTAAAACCTCAGACATCTGATTTCCAGGAATGGCTGATGTACACTTTTGATGAAGTAACACCGAATTCAGTTACTGCTTCTTTGAGTTGGGAAAAATTAAAAGTTCCTTTCAAAATTGAAATTGATTTGCACAAGCAGATGCTCGATGAAATGGCAGTGCAATTAACAGGCATCCCGGGATTTTTCTGGGAGGGTTGGAACCAGGCTGCAAATTACTGTTATGTAAATGGAGTTGAACTTGAAAAAGGATTGGAGTGGGCTGATCATTCAATAGGACATCACTAAAATGTAACTAATACATTCACGAAATCTTTGCTGTTAAATGCTCTCGGTAAAAACGATGAAGCTACAAAATTTAAAGCAGAAGCATTTATCAATGCGCAGAGGATGATGTGAATACTCTTGGATATCAATTACTTAACGGTGGAAAGATCGATGATGCAATCGAAGTCTTCAAGAAAAATACTGAACTGTTTCCTGAAAGCTGGAATGTGTGGGACAGTCTCGCCGAAGGTTATATGAACAAAGGTGATAAGCAGCTCGCTATTCAAAATTACACAAAAGCACTTGGAATGGCGCCTGAAAATCAGAAGGAAAGAATAAAAGGAACTTTATCGCAGTTGAGTGCTAAATAAAGAAACGGAATTACAATTATGTCATTCCAGCGAAAGCCGGAATCTGAGAAGTATGGTTTGTAGGGACAAGTCGTGACTTGTCCCTACTCTATTTTAAGACATTAAGATATGTTTCGGGTATAATTATATTTGCTGTTGAATGAAAAATTTTCTGATCAATGGATTCGAATAACACAAACGAGCGTAAAAAAAACATTTCTAAACTACTTACTCCGCTTTTATTTCCTGCGGTCTTATGGATTGTTCATCTTCTTTCATTGCTTTTAAATGAAGATCTCAGCAAACTAGGATTGCTGCCAAGAAATTTAATTGGGCTGCTCGGCATACTCACTTCACCACTTATCCACGCAGATTTTTCTCATCTGATTTCAAACACGATACCCTTAATTGTTCTTGGGTGGATAATTTTTTATTTCTATCCAAAAGTATCCTACATACTTTTTTTGTTTATCTATTTCATTACTGGATTACTCGTCTGGATTTTTGCGAGACAGGTTTTTCATATTGGTGCAAGCGGTATCGTTTACGGATTTGTTAGCTTTCTATTTTTCAGTGGAATATTCAGGAGAGATAATACATCAATAGCACTCGCATTGGTGATTACTTTTCTTTACGGCGGATTAGTTTGGGGAATGATTCCAGGCTGGAAGGGAATTTCGTGGGAATCACATCTCTTTGGTGCAATCACAGGATTAACAGCAGCCTACTTGTTCAGAAAGATAGACCCGCCTAAAAAGAAATATGATTGGGAAGATGAACCTGATGATTTTGATGTCGATAAGCTTGAAGTTTCGTACGATCCTGAAAAAAATAAATTTAATTTATGAGTTGCACGTAAGATTAGAGATGACATCTTTTGTTCAGTAAAATCAACACTAATAATTTTACAATGATTATAATTTAATTGTTATAATTTGATAGGAATAAAGATGTCATCTCTTTACTACAAAAAATAAGAGGATAATAATGAAGAAGAACATTCCCGAAACCCGGAAGTACAGACTTGAGATGAACGACAAAATCCTCAACTCGGGTTTCAGGGATTTTAATAAATTTTTTGCACTCGATAACAAAGCTTATGTTGAAGGCGCATTATCTGTAAAGATGAAAGAGCTGATGGGTCTTGTCGGCTCAATGGTGCTGAGATGTAACGATTGTATTTTTTATCATATTGATCGCTCGATATCTGAAGGTGCAACAAAAGAAGAACTTCACGAGGCGTTCAACATTGCATTAATTGTTGGAGGCTCAATAGTAATCCCTCATCTTCGGTATGCGTTTGAGGTGATGGAAGAGATTTACGGGGAGAAAGAAAAAGATTAAGAGTAAGAGTATGAGTAGGAGTAAGAAAAAGGGGAAAATATTAATCATCCCGAAACGAATAATAACAGCAAATCCGAGTAATTCAATTATAAAAAATCAAGCTGTTGAAATAGTTGATGATAAGATTTCTTCATTTGTAACATTCAATGAAATTCAAAAAGAAAATTTTGATGAAGTTTACGATGTAAGTAATCTGACTCTCATTCCGGGTTTCATACAAACTCACGTTCATCTCAGCCAAACACTTTTCAGAGGATTGGCTGAGGCCTTACCATTGCTCGATTGGCTTCGTTTGAAAATCTTCCCCTTTGAAAATGCTCATAACAAAGAATCACTTCGGGTGACAGCCAAACTAAGTATCAATGAACTTCTAATGGGTGGGACAACAACATTTCTCGATATGGGAACTTTGAGATATGGTGAAGGTGTTCTACAGGAGATGATAACTTCAGGAATTCGCGGATTTTCAGGAAAATGCTTAATTGATATCAATGATCTTTATCCGGATTTCAAATCATCGCCAAAAGATGAAATAAAAGAAATGTAAAAATCTTGCACAAGAGTTTTCATAATTCTGCAAGCGGAAGAGTCAAATATTCTTTCTCACCAAGATTTGTTCTTTCCTGCAGCGAAGAGCTTCTGAAAGAAACAAAAGAAATAATGAAAGATTTTCCGGGAAGTATTTATCATACTCATTCATCAGAAAGTTTGCAGGAAATTGATGAAGTCAGAAAAAGATTTCACAAAGAAAATATTGAATACTTTGATTCCATCGGTGTGCTTGATGATCATACAGTTCTTGCTCATTGTGTTCATACTTCGGATAATGAAAGAAAAATGTTAAAGAACAGAGATACTAGAATTGCTCACTGTCCATCAGCGAATATGAAACTTGGTTCGGGCATTGCACCGATTCCTCAATATTTGAAAGAAGGAATTTCAGTTACACTCGGTGCAGATGGTGCGCCATGCAATAACAATCTCAGCATCTTCAATGAAATGAGGTTGGCTTCATTAATTCAGAAACCAATTCACGGTACAGAAACAATGGATGCAAAAACAATTTTCAGAATGGCAACGATTGAAGGAGCAAAAGCTCTTCATCTGCAGAATGAAGTTGGCAGCATTGAAGTTGGAAAGAAAGCTGATTTAGTTTTGATAGATCTGGAATCATATTCAAATTCATATTCGGATTCAGATGAATCAATTTATTCTGATATAGTATTTTCATCAACAACAGAGAATGTAAGAAGTGTGATGGTTGATGGACGATGGATGGTTAAAGAGAGAGATTCTTTAGTATATGATCAAAGGGAAATTATTTCAAAAGGTAAAGAAGAGTTAAAAAATCTGCTTAAAAGGTTATGACAAAGAAAATAATTTTCGCATCAAAAAATGAAGGAAAAGTAAAAGAAGTCCGGCACATTCTAAATGGAGTCAATGCTGAAATTCTTTCTTTGAATGATGTCGGAATTCACAGATGAAATTCACGAATCAGCCGATACATTTGAAGGCAACGCAAAGATTAAAGCTGAAATCATTTACAATAAATTCAAATTGCCAACTATTGCAGATGATTCAGGAATAGTTGCATTGCAATTGGGCAATGAACCGGGAGTTTATTCTGCACGATATGCTGGTGAAAATGCAACAGATGAAGATAACAACATGCAAACTGATTGAAAGATTAAAATCATTTCCGGAACCTCACAAAGGCAAATTCGTTTGTGCGGCGGTCTATTATTTTGGTGCTGATTTTATTGTTGCAATGGGAGAAATTGCTAGGCAGAATAATTAAAGAACCTCGCGGAACAAATGGATTCGGTTACGATCCTTTATTTCTGCCGGATGGTTATGATAAAACAACGGCTGAACTTCCGCCGGAAATAAAAAATAAAATAAGTCACAGGTTCAGAGCTTTCAATCAATTAAAGGAATATCTATGAAAAAGATACTAACGATTTTACCGATTTTACTACTTTTATCATTTGCTTGTGAGGAGGTCACCACCGAGCCACCGATAAATAATTCTAACGACTTCTTCCCAAACTCAAATGGTAACTATTATAACTATAATGTTTTAGTTTACGATTCTAGTGGAATATTTGTTGAATCAGGGACTAAAAAAACTTTTTATAAAAGTGATACAAGAATTTATTCAGCACCTTACCAGATTAGGACTGATGAATTCCAATTAACGAGTTTTCAAACTTCAAACAATTCCTATTTTAAGAAAGAATCGACCGGAGTTTTTGTACCCGTTGATATTGAAAAAAATGGATTCTATTATTTTATGCCTGATTCATTGCGAGGAGGATACTCATTTATCGTTGAGTATAGAATGCTTTACGAACCCCCAGAGGTAAATCAAAATTGGTCAAGTTTTTAAAGTTGACATGTTAACTTGTTATATATTGGGTTTGAGTTTCTAAAAGTTGATGCCGAAGTTGTATCCGTAGACACACTCTCAATCCCATATAAAAACACAACTGCGAAATATCGAAGCGTTTAATATTAAATATTCTCGCTAGATTAACAACCGGCTTGTGCTCAACCACCAATTTTATTAGAAGCTCACGCATGGATTGCAAAAGGAATTGGTTTTATAAAGTGGGAAGGTAATTCTGAGATTATCAACTTCTTCGCAGGAGCTGAAATTTATCCGATTAATACAATGGTATTAGAAGAACTTGAATCATTCAAAGTGAATTAATAATATCTAAACAATGACAATCCGAACTTTTCTAAATGTGAAAATATTTTTCATCGCTTTCCTTTCACTAGTGATATTGACAAGCTGTGATGAGGAAACTCCAAATCGAGCCTCCGGCACCGGATTATCCGGATTATTATCCCGGTGGAATTGGTTCAACTTTCAAATATTCTGTAACTGAGAAAGACTCAGTCGGAAATCTTCTTCAGAGTGGAACAAGAAATATCCTTTTCTCTGGTTCTTATAATTTGAATGGAATTGATTATACAACTCAGGAAGATTCATTGGATTTTGGCAGTCAAAGTTCATGTAGCACATATCTTTCCGAAAAACTGAAACGGTGTTTTTTATGCTGTAGATACAAGTCAAATTTCGCTATTAATTCCAGATTCATTAAAGCAATTTGTGACGTCTGAGAGAAGAAATGCAGCTACTTTTCTATCCATTAACAAGCAGGAAGTAGTTGGAGTTTGTATCGAATCACAGCAGAAGTTCAGCCCGGAATTGAAGTGAAGATTTTAGATATAGTCGCAAATTTTGAAGGGATTCGAATATATCAATTAAATATAGACTCCGGTACATGTCATTGTTACCGTCTCAAAAAGTAAAATACATATCTAGAACTTTATACTGAGATTGGTTCTGAACCCAGAAATATTCGGCTTATATGTGGTACGTTCAAATATTGGTTTAGTTAAGTATGAAGGAAATCAATTTGTTGTAAATATTGGAGGTGGTGGAATTACTTTTGAACCTTCTCCAAATATTCTATCTCAGGAACTTATCGAATACGTGATTAAGTAGTTACTTCTCTGCAATCACTACCTGAACAATTCCGAAAGTGAGTTTGTATTTTTTCACTGATTTAAATCCAGCCTCTTTTAGCAAATCAATCAGAGATACCTTTTCATCAAATTCTTCAACTGAATCAGGTAAGTATTTATAAGCAGTTTTATTTTTGGAAACGATGCCTCCAACAAATGGAAGATTTTCTTAAAGTAAAATTTATAAAGAACTTTGAAAACTTTATTCTCCGGCATCTGGAATTCAATCACAGTTGCCTTTCCTTCTTTTTTCAGAACACGATGAAATGATTTGAATCCTTCTTTTATATCATAAAAATTCCGCACACCAAAGGCAACAGTAATATTTGTGAAAGTATCATTCCTGGAAAGGCATTTGTTCGGCGGTTGTTTGGACAACTTTGCCGTCAATCCATTCACTTTTTTTCTTGAAGAGTCCGAGCATGTTGTGGGAAAAGTCTGCGCCTATAACATTTCTTACACCTTGTTTATGCGCTTCGATTGCAACGTCACCGGTACCGCAGGCAACATCGAGTAAAAAACTATCAGCTACCGACTTTAGTTAGCTGTAGAGCTTTTCTTCTCCAGTAATGATCAACTCCAAAGCTTAAAAGATGATTAAGGAAGTCATACCTTCCTGCAATCGAATCGAAAATATTTTTTACTTTGTACTTTCTTCTCATCCATACAACCAAACATTCATACTTTACTTTAATATTTTCCGTACTCGAATTCCGGCTTGCCGATTTTTCTTCGCCACCAGTTGAAAATGTACTTGCCAGACCACAAAGTGAAAATCATAAACACCAATCCTCCAATCAGATCAATCACATAATGATACCAGAGATAAACAGTTGAAAAGATGAGAAGAGTTCCAATCGGAATGAAAAAATATCTCGATCTGCTCTTTAAGCCGAAAAGAGAGATACATTACAATCAATGTAATCATAGTGTGACCGCTTGGAAAAATATCCCGCTGAACAACCTCTGCAGGATTCGACGTGCCTGCAGGAATTGATTCACCTGAATTCACTATTTCACGAAGGAAGTTTGTAAGAAATAATCCGGGTAAATCCTGGTTTATTGTTTCGAAGTTATGAAGAGTAAATCGCGGACCGATTCCCGGCCAGATAAAATATCCAAGATATGACAAATAAAATCCATAGATGACAATGAAAACTGAAAAATCCATCGCAACGTATCTTTTTTTGCGAAGAAGAAAAAGCCCGAGAAGTATCGGCAGAAGATAAAACATTCCGTAAACGATTTGCAGAATTTCAGTCAAGCACCGGAGTTGAAATGTGCCGGAGCAAATGTGTTGGATCGGTACCGAACATCCAGCGGTCAATTGCTATAAACATTTCGTCGTGATCGTAAATTCTGATTGGCTTTATCATAAAATAAAGCTCTTTGAAAGTGATAAGAACAACCGGAACAATGTACCAGTAATGAGCGGCGTTCCAGAATTCATTATCATATTTTGATTCCAGGTAGGCAAGAATGAAGCCGATAATAATTATAAAGAGATTAACTGCAATCCAGATCAGCCAGGTTTCAATGCGATCGCGGTATATGATGTGAATAACCGAGAGGATGATGTAGAATACAATTACAATTACATCAAAAGCTTTGAGATGTTTTACAAACTGCTTGAACTTATCCATTCAGAAGTTTTTTAAGAATTATTTACGGGTGAAACCTGTAGAAAATTTCATTGCGTGTCTCGTCAGTATGATAAAATCATCTACACTCAGATTTTCTGCACGAAGCGACAGGTCAATACCCGAATTTGAAAAATCAATTTCGTGAAATATACTATTACTCAGGGAATTTTTAAGGATCTTTCTTCTGTTTCCGAAAGATGCTTTCACAATTTGGATGAATAATTTTTGCTCTTCGTCGGGATAAATAATTTCTTTGAAGTGAATGTGAACTAAAGCTGAAAATACCTTGGGTTTTGGATGAAACACATTGGGCGAAATTTTAAAACACAGTTTTGTTTCTGAAAAATATTTAAGCACAACTGCAAGTATTCCATAGTCTTTTGTGCCTCTGTTTGCTGTCATCCGTTTAGCAACCTCAAACTGAACCATAAACACTGCATCCTTGATCAGCTTGTTATTCTCAATCAGCTTGAAGAGAATTGGAGAAGTAATGTTGTAAGGAATGTTGCCAACGACTCGAAGTTTCTTACCATGATTAGTAAGTTTAGATAAATCAGTTTCCAAAAAATCTTCATTGATCAGATGAAGTTGAGGAAACCTTTCTTTCAAACTCTCGGCAAGTTCATTATCAATTTCTACTGCGATGAGATTATCAGTCGATGAAAGTAATTTCTGTGTTAGAGCACCATAGCCGGGGCCGATTTCAATTATCAGATCATCAGGACTGAGGATTATATTTCCTTCGCAATTTTGTTGAGGATATTTTCATCCTGCAGGAAGTTTTGCCCGAAACGTTTTTTAGGTTTGTTATGAATTTTCATTAAACAAAAATAAAGAACAGTTATCTAGTGTTCTTTCAGTGAATTAACACTGAGAACAAAAGACAGAATTGATAAAACACTTAGTTTTTCAAAGCTTTCAAATTAACGAATTCTAATCTCTCTCTTAGAGAGGCTTAAAAATATCAATGAAATTCCCTCATCCTTTTGATAACAGATTAAAAGTTTCTTTAGTTTTTCACAAAACAAAATAGGATTATTCCCAAATGCACAGAGATTCAGTAATCAGCATAGATATGGGCGGGACGAAAGTTCTCGGCTGTGTTGTAAATTCAAAAGAGGGAATAATTGCCAGCGTAAAAAAGCCAACCGATCCGACCGTCTCCAGAAAAAAATATGTCCATCAGCTTGCAGAAATTGTTTTTGAGCTAATTGAAGAAGTCCACGTCAACAAGAAAAAAATTAAAGCTGTGTGTCTTGGTGTTCCCGGTTTGGTTAATCCGCATACAGGAGTAATCGGATTGGCTCCAAATCTCGGATTGAAAAATTTTAACATAAAAAAATCTCTTGAAGCTGAAATTCCTTTCCCTGTTTTAATTGAAAATGATGTTAACCTCGGTGCACTTGGAATAAAAACTTTTGGAGTTGGGAAGAAAGCAAAGAATATGCTGGCAGTGTTTGTTGGAACAGGAATCGGCGGAGGATTGATAATTGACGGCAAGCTGTATCGCGGCTCCAATTATGTTGCGGGAGAAATTGGGCATATGCTTGTTGAGAAGAACGGACCAAAATGCGGCTGCGGAAGAAAAGGATGCTTTGAAGCAATTGCAAGCAGAACGGCTATCGTAAATAAAATTATAAAGGATATTAAATCCGGCAAGCGAAGCAAGCTTTCAAAGCTAGTTAAATCAGGTGAGAGGATAAGAAGCAAATCGCTTTCTTCTGCTGTTAAGTCTGGAGATAAAGTTGTCCGAAGAAGAATAAAAGAAGGATGTGAAGTTATTGGAGAAACACTTGCAAGCATTGCAAATCTTTTAAACCTTGATATGATTGTTCTCGGCGGAGGGATGATTGAAGCGCTGGATTTTTATATGCTTCCTTTAATTAAAAAATCTTTTTCTGAACACGTGCTGAATGATTCTGCCAAAGGTTTGAAGATTGTTGCAAGCAAGCTTGCCGATGATGCTGCAGTTTACGGTGGTATTGCACTTGCTGAAGAGTTTTTGAGTGTGAGGGTTTGATTTTTATCGTTCGGAACTAGGAAAATTATTTTTGATGGTTTTGAATTGATCCTATGTCGTCCCATACGGGACTCTGGATATTTCCTTTCGTTGACAACTATAAATATTTTGTCCCTATGGGACAAATGGAAAAGCGCTGTGAAATTGAAAGAAAAGATTAATCCCGTTAGGGATTACATATTTATAGAATTGAATATTAACGACAAAAAAAAATATAAGTCCCGTCTAGGGACGATATAGAAAATGAATAATGGCTAACACATTTACACAAATTTATATCCATTTTGTTTTTGCTGTTCAAAACAGAGCATCTTTAATTCAACCGGAATGGAAGGACGAGCTTTACAAATACATCACCGGGATCGTTCAGAAGAACGGTCACAAGTTAATAGCAATAAATGGGACATCAAATCATGTTCATATTTTTACCGGATATAAACCGCATCAATTAATCCCGGAATTAATGCAGGATGTAAAAGGCTCATCGTCAAAGTGGATAAATGAAAAGAAGTTTGTAAAAGGAAAATTCAGTTGGCAGGAAGGTTATGGTGCATTTTCATATTCACATTCACAAATTGATCAGGTAGTGAAATATATAAATAACCAGGAGAAGCATCATAAAAAGCTAACGTTCCGGAAGAATATATTTTATTGTTGAAGAAATTCAACATTCAATTTGATGAGAAATATATTTTGAAGGATGTTGAATGAATTATATGTCGTCCCTACGGGACTCTGGTTTGTTTGGGGTTTTATCGTTTCTATAAATATTTTGTCCCTACGGGGACAAATAAAAAAGATTCCTCGAAAAATGAGCTATAATCCCGTTAGGGATTAAATATTTCTAAAAATAAATTACACAGAAAAATTAATAAGTCCCTTTAGGGACGATATAGAAAATAAATGTTTATAATTGTCAAAGGTTTGAAGATTGTTGCCAGCAAACTTGCCGATGATGCTGCAGTTTATCCGTTGAGACTCCGTCTCACCGAGACGAGCGGTGGTATTGCACTTGCTGAAGAGTTTTTGGGTGTGAGGGTTTAGAATTCTAAGTTATTTTTATAATTGTGATAATAAACTTTTATTTTTTAGAAGGAATAAACATTGAGTTATTCAATAGTGTTACTGATTTGTATTATTCCACTGGCTCTAATTTATTGGATTATTGATCACCAACGGCGGTCAATTAAAATATTCAAAAATATGAGCTTGGTGATTTAGCAAACACCCTGGAATAATTAGCGATGGAAATGAACAATCAAATTCTACTTATCAATACCATTAATTATGAGAATGAAATAAGAGTTCTAAAATATCAAGAAAATAGTTTGTGGGGAATTAAAGTAATGCTAGATGCAGATTTTTATTCAGAGAAAGAAAATCTTTTTATGTACCTTATTAAACAATTATAGAATAAATGAAGTTTATAATGTAAATAATGCAAAAGTGTTTGACCTAGGAAGTGATTTATTAAGAGTATATTCATTTATAAAAGAGATCATGACAAATATTTTTAATATACATTCAGATATCAAATTCAATTTTGTGTTTGAGAAAAGGAGTTTAACAATTTTACCCAAACTCAAAAGCAATTAAAGATGGTAATCATTGCCGAAATATTGCTAACATTGTTTGTAATTTTTCAAATAACAATGATATATAGTACAATAAGAAATGGCAGATATCTTATAGGTTCGTTCATTTTACCAGTCAAAGAATTAATCAGATCACTACAAATATTAGAACATACAAATCCTAATGCTTTTCTTCGAATGAAATTTATAGATTCATTTCAAGCAATTAGAATATACAAAAAGCAGGATCGTAAAAATTGGTGGTTTGAGTGTTCATGAACCTATTAAAAATGAGAAAATTTTTAATCAGATAGTCATAGACAAAGGAATAACTAAGAATACTGATTTAATACCGGGAGGTATACTAGCTGATCGATATCAATTTTTTATAGGTTCCGATAAAAATGATGCATTTGAAATGATCACTCGATATTTTTATAAAGTTCATAAATGTAAAGCTGATTCAAGAATACAGATTGTTTACAAGAAAACAAGACTCGAAGAATCTATTGTTAGTGCAATCTTAAATGGTTGAACTTTTACTATATCAGTCAAAGCAAAAAAATCATAGTTTGCTAGATTTTTAATTAAACTCCCTCTCAATCTCCTCCAAACTCAAACTCACTTCTTCCCAATCTTTCACTTTTTTATCAAGAGATAATTTTAGCTCTTTGTGCTTTTCATTCAGCTCACGTATCTGACTTTGGTTGTTGTATGAGTCCGGGTTGATAAGAACTGCATTTATTTTTTCAAGCTCCTGTTCAAGCTTGTGGATTTCTTTTTCAAGCTTTGCACGTCTTTCCTTCAAATCTTTTGTTGCTTTGTATCTCTGCTGGCGTTTCTCAGCTTCAATTCGCTTTTGCTCTTTGCGGGAAGATTGCTCGATTGGCTGTTCAATCGTTTTTGATGAAACCTGCTGTGTTTCTGTATTTCGTTTGTAGAGGTAGTATTCAATATCGCCTTCGTAAATTTTTACTTTACCAGCACGGATATCAACGACTCTGTTTGCAATCGGTTTAAGAAATTCCACATCGTGAGAGACAAGTATCAGTGAGCCGGAAAAATTAACCAATGCCTGCTGTAAAACTTTTTTGGATGAGTAATCGAGATGGTTTGTCGGCTCATCGAGAATTATAAAATTGGAAGGGGAGAGTAAAATCTTTGCAAGTGCCAGCCGGCTTTTTTCTCCGCCGGAAAGAACTCCGACTTTCTTGAAAACATCATCGCCTGTAAAAAGAAAAGCACCGAGCAGAGTTCGCAACTGACCAATTGATTTGTCAGTACCAATTGAATCAAGTGTTTCAATTAAATCGAATTCGGGATTTAGGGAATCAGCAACATCCTGTGAATAATAGGAAATGATGTTGTTGTGTCCGTTTAGTCTTTCACCTTTGTTAATATCAATTTTGCCAGCGATAATTTTAGCGAGAGTAGTTTTGCCTGCACCATTCGGACCGACAAATGCAATCTTATCACCACGATTCACCCTGAAATCAATTCCATCAAACAGCTTCATCTCACCAAAAGATTTGTGGATTCCATTCAGCTCAACATTAAAAACTCCGCTTGGAGGTGGTTTTGGAAATCTTATGTTTACGTGTCCTTCGTCATCAGGAATTTCAATCAACTCGACTTTTTCAAGCTGTTTTATTCTGCTTTGAACCTGTCGTGCTTTTGTAGATTTGTAACGGAATCTTTCAATAAATCTTTGAGTATCTTTTATTTTTTTCTGCTGGTTTTCTTTTTGATTTATTAGCATGCTGGTCGCGTCTCTTCTTTGTATTTCAGATAATCATTGAGCTTGCCGTTGTATGGATTGATTTTACGAAGAAAGATTTCCCACGTCCGGTTAGTTGTAAGATTTACAAAATTTTTGTCGTGCGAAACAATTATCATTGCACCTTTGAAACCTTGAATATAACCAATCAGCCACTGCAGTGAATCAAGATCGAGATGGTTTGTAGGCTCGTCAAATAACAGCAAATCATTTTGAGCAATCAGAAGCTTTGCCATTGCAATTCGCATTTGCCAGCCCCCGGAAAATTCATCTGTAAGTCTTCTGAAATCTTTTTCTGCAAAGCCAAGCCCTGTGAGAATCTTTTCAATTTTATATTCAGCACTGTACGATTCAAGCTCTTCCAAACGCAGATGAACTTCACCAAGCTGGTTAACAAGATCTTCTTTTTCTTCATCACTTAAAGAAGACAATTCAAGCTGAGCGAGAATTTCTTTTTCTTTTTGATGAAGATATTTGATATCCGAAAGGGCAGTGAAGACTTCATCAATTAAAGTCTTTCCCTTATGAACAACCTGATCCTGTGGAAGATAACCTATGGTAATATTTTTTTGCTTGTTGATTGATCCGCTTTCAGGTTCAAGTCCGCCCGACTAGCATTTTAAGCAAGAGATGATTTGCCCGTTCCGTTTGAACCGACGAGACAAATTTTATCGCCGGAACTAATTTTCAGATTAACATTCTGGAAGAGATATTCCCCGGTGAATTGAAGAGAAATGTTGGAAAAATCAATCATAAAAAGGAGTTAAATTATTCACGCAGCACAGCAACTTTACCTGTTACAACGCTGTTACCCTCGGTATCAAAAGCTACAATAATGTAAACGCCTGTGCTGACTAATTCTCCATCATCATCCTTTCCATCCCAGTAAGCGGTTCTTCCACCAGGTGATGAAAATTCAGTGACGAGTGTTCCATCAATAGTTAGAATTTTTATGTCTGTATCACGAATCAATCCATCAATAGTTAAAAGATTGTTCCCACTTTTTATTTTATATGGATTTGGATAAACAAAAAGCTCTTCAAAACTTTCAAGAGGTTTTATGTATGGTGTTTCAAATGATGTTAATCCTTCGTCGGTTCCGACGTAAACAATTCCTTTATTCTCATCAATCGCAATACTTCGAATAATATTAGAAAGCAAAGCACTGTTCTGTGATGTGAAGGTAGTAATCAGTCTTGAGCCATCTGAATTTACCAACAGAAGACCTTCATTTGTTCCAATCCATTTTTGATTCAACGGGTCTACTGCAATTGCGTTAACTGATTGCTGACGTAACACAAAGATGCTGTTGATATCTAGAGCAGAACTTCCTGAAGTTGGTATAGCACTAGTATTTGTAATTACATTTACTCCAAGACTCGTGGCAACCCAAACATCGCCTCTTCTGTCAACCACAACATCACGAATGTCGTTGGTGTTTAATCCGTCAGTAGTAGATAAATAATCCGATCTGTCATCTGAAGGATCTTCATAAGTTTTATTTTCATTAAAATAGAATAGCCCTTGTCTTGCTGGTTGAGTGCAGTTGTACCATTTAGTATCATACGGATCAACTGCAAGGTTGTAGTGCGATTCCAGGTAGATATTATTTTCTGCTGGTATAGTAAAATGCTTCCAATCACCATTCGGTGTCTTAATGCTAAGATTTTTTCTATCAACAGCCCCAAGATTAAGCACCCATAAATTACCCCGTGAATCCATTCCGAAACCTGTAATTACTAGAAAATTTGGATTTTCATCAACACCCTGCATTCCTGTGTTTGCGGTATTGAAAAGTATTTTATCATTTCCATTCACTTCAAGAAATCCATAACCCCAGCCACCTAAATAAACAGTATTACCCAATGCATTCGCATGATAAACCGCATTGGTTGGCAATTCAGGTGTATTTGAAGTATTGAAATGATTCCAGGTATCGTTTTCAAGTGTATAATATCCAACACCTGTAACATCTTTTCCGCTTGCTGACCAGAACTTACTATTTGCATCAATACTTATACTTGGAAATTGATTTACAGGTGGTGCATTTGGTGAAAGGAATTCAGCAGTAAGCTGAGGATTGAGATAAAGTGTACCATTGGTACTCGCACACACTATTCCAAAACTCTCATTGTAATCAATCCTGGAAATTGTAACTGGTGAATTATATAGTACATTCAGGACGTCGTTGTAATATAGATAAATATTGTTTTGTGCGATGATCAGAATAGAATCTCCGCTGATTTGAAAGTCAGCGATATTTGTATTGATTAGTCCCGGGATAAAATTACTCCAGGTATTATTTGCGAAGCGTGAAAAGCCTTTATCTGTGCTTACAATTAAATTTCCCAAGAACAATCCGGCTTTCAAAGTTTTATTTGACGGAAGTCCCTGAGCAATGGAATAAACGTCCCAGGATTCAGGAGCTGAAAGATTAAAAGCTCCGGGTTTTTGAATTGCAACTCCCTGATCAGTGCAAACATAAAACAGGCCAGACTTTATCGCGCTGTTAACACTGGTATTTGAGGGAAACGTACCAAATTTAAAATAAGTATCCAGAAAGAGAAAGCTGTTCGAGTTGATCAATGAAACACCAAAGTCGGTAGAAACAATTATTGTATCACCGGCCGAAGCAAAATCATTTATTCTTTTATTTATTTGATTTGAGTTGTAGATGTCGAGTATTGCTTCAAGGTTGTTATTGCTGGCATTATAAATATCAATTATTCCCTCAACACTGCCGAACCATGTTCTTCCTGAATTATCAATAATAACTGATGTCAGCGAATTACCTTGTAGTCCATCAGACTTATGAAGTGTAGTAAATTGATTAGTTACTGTTGAGTATTGAAAAGCACCTCCGGTAGCTGCACTCCAAAATCCATCGGAGCTAATAGTTACATCCTGAACATTTTTTAGTGCAGTGTAGTTTTTCCAATTGATGAATTGCTGTGCAGGTGTTGTGGAAAGTAATGCTGGTACGATTAACAAAAAAAATAAAATTCTCATTTTCTATCTCCCAATAGTAAGTTAAGTGTAGAAATTTGCTGATCGTACCTCTCTAAAATTTTGCTTTAGCTCTTGACGAAAGTTATAAAAAATAATCAGGTTTGAAAGTCTAAAAAAATAGCTCCGGATTCATTCAATATTTTTGACAAGTCTTGTCCGCATTGTATCAACTACCTTAGGTGAGGTGTAGAATTTTCCAAGATTTTCATCATCTTCTCTTTTGCCGCCATGAAAATCGGAGCCTCCCGATTCAAGCAGGAAGTATTCGATTACAATTCCTCTGTAGAACTTAACCTGTTCGGGGGAATGGGAAGGATGTATAACTTCTATCCCATCAACTCCTGCATCAATTAACTCCTTAATAAGGATTTCAGGCATATTCCCGGGATGAGCGATAAACGCCAATCCGCCGGCATCATTTATAATTTTGAATGCGCTTTGGGGTGACAGATGAACCTTGCGCTCGTAAGCGGGGGCATGGTTCCCGATATATTTATAGAATGCTTCGAAGAAAGATTTTACCTGTCCTTTAGCAAGCAGTGCCTGTGCAATATGCGGTCTGCCAATGGCTGAGTCTTTAGCGAATACAAGAACATCATCCAATGTAATATCCAAACCAAGAATGTTCAGCTTCTTAACCATTCTGATTGCACGTTTATATCTTTCTTCTCTGAAGAAATGAAGGTAATGTTCAAGGTCTTTATTCTTAGGATCTACGAAATAGCCTAATATATGAACCTCCGTATCCCGTATGTCTGTACTAATCTCAACTCCCGGGATGACTTCTATACCAAATTTTTTTGCGTATTCAGTTGCTTCTTCGATGCCGTTAAGGCTATCGTGATCTGTGATGCTTAGGATTTTTATACCCTGATTTTTTGCTTTATCAATTAATATTTCCGGAGCGTGATAACCGTCGGAGAAGTAAGAGTGCATGTGTAAATCGGTTTTTTCTGTAATCATAGGAGTGCGTTTTTATAAGCCGTATAATTCTTTGAATTTTTCATACTCAACTATTCTCAACCTGGAACCCTCAAGCTCAATCAAACCTTTTTTTGCAAATGCATGTAATGTGCGTGAAATTGTTTCCCTGGAAGTTCCCGCCATATTTGCCAGCTCGTGCTGAAAAGGTAATTTTTCGATTTCAACGACTCCGTGTTTTATCTTTCCAATATCATCAGCCAACTGAAGAAGAACTGTTGCAACTTTCCCTTCGGCATCTTTAAGCGATAAGGCTTTTATTTTCATTCCAGCTGCTCTTAGCCTTTGTGTCAGTTCCTGCAATAACGCAATAGATACTTCAGGATGATCCTCTAAAAGCTTAAGGAAATCATTTCTTTGAATAATTAAAATTTTCGAGTCTTCCATTGCTGTGCATGTTGCTGACCTTTCAAGCCCATCGAGCAAAGACATCTCCCCAAAAAAATCAGAAGGATTAAGAATTGATAGAATTACTTCTCTGTCATCATCTTCGGAACTTATCCTAGAAATTTTAACCTTACCTGAAATGATTATAAATAAGGCAGAGCCTGCTTCTTTTTCAGATAAGATTATAGATTCTTTTGAGAAACTCTGGACAGATCCAGATCTGGATAGCTGTGTGAGAGTGTCATCTTTAAGTTCCGAAAAAATCGGGACACTCTTTAAAAATTCAACTTTTTCCAAGCTTTTTACTAATTTTTCTTTAATTGATGACAGGCTAAAATAGGTTTCATTGATTTGAAAATCAAATAAGTGATGGTATATAGTATTCTAAACTAATTACTCATTTGTTGATTTTTATGTCTAATAATTACTTCATTTTTAATTGATTTTTAACCAGCCCGTCTCTATGTTTGTATCCTTATTTTTTGAATTAAAACGGAGATTTTTTTGATATGGGAATGATGGCTAAAATGAGAAACTTAGCTCCCGTCTTTATTATTACAGTCGGCGCTCTATTTGTTACTCTTTATGGTAATTTCGGATTCAAACGTACTTGAAGCTATAGGTGGCAGGACGAACGATGTTGGTTCAGTGAATGGTATTGATATATCCTACCAGGAATATCAGCTGGCTATAGAAAGACAGCGGGAAACTCAAAAACAACAGACAGGAAATGACATTCCCGAAGAACAATTTGATCAATTTAGAGAGCAGGTATGGGAAACTCTTGTGACTGAAAAGCTAATTGAGCAAGAAGTTCAAAGACTTGGCATTACAGTTAGCAATCAGGAGATAAAAGATATAATACTTGGAGATGATCCTCCGGCATTCCTAAAGCAAAACTTCATTGATTCCCTTGGCAGATTTAATCGTGAAATGTACGAGGAGGCAATATTCAATCCTCAGAACGAAAAGATTCTGCTGCAGGCCGAAGAGGTTGTAAAGCAAACCAGGTACAGAGAAAAGCTGCAGAGCTTATTAGAAGCAGGGATTACTATTAGTGAAGCCGAGATTAAAAGAAAATTTATTGAGCAAAATGTCTTTATGGATGCACAATATGCTCTCTTTGCAAACGCACTCTTTCCTGATTCGGTTTTAAATATTACTGAAAAGGACTTGAGAAATTTTTATGATGCTAATCCTGATAAGTTTAAGATAAATGCGCAAAGAAAACTAAGCTTTGTGCTTTTCAGGAATGAACCATCAAATGCAGACAGTATGTTGGTTATTAAGAATCTGGAAAATGTAAAACGGATGGCAGAAAATGATACTTCTGACTTTAAATACTTTGCAGATATTTATTCCGAAACACCTTATTCAATTGATACATTCACAGTTTCAGGACTTTCCAATCAAGCAATCCAAGCTTTAAAGAGCGCTGTGAAAGGATCAATCGTCGGCCCTGTTCCTTCACCAAGAGGAGGATATGAATTATATCATCTTTTAAACGTTATTCCAACTTCTGAAAAATCTATTAAAGCCTCACATATTTTAGTTTCGCAAATGGGTGATGACGCTGCAAACCTTGCGGAGGCTAATCGTATTTATCAGGAATTAAAAAATGGAGCTAACTTTACTCAAACGGCTAAAAAATATTCCAAAGATCCTGGTTCTGTAAATAATGGTGGCGAGCTTGGTTGGTTCGGTAAAGGTATGATGGTTAAGGAATTTGAAGATGCATGTTTTTCTGCTAAAGTAGGTGAAATTCAAAAACCCATTAAAACCTCATTTGGCTACCATATTATTCTTGTTACTGATCAATCGAATAATAAATATGTTGTTGAAAGAATTAACAATGCTATCAAGGAATCAGCCACAACCCGTGATGCAAAATTCACTGCGGCTAATGATTTTTCCTTTCTCGCCAAAAAAAATGGATTTGAGAAAGAAGCTGAGTTGATGAGTTATCAAATTCAGCAGAGCGCAAATTTTGCTCAGAAGAGTGTATCAATTCCCGGACTTGGATCTAACAAAAGATTAATTGCTTTTGCTTTTGAGAATAGTCTAAATTCAGTGAGTGAAGTTCATAAATTACCTAATGGTTATGTTGTTGCAAAAATATCGGAAGTTATATCAGATGGCCTGGAAAAATTTGAGGATAGTCAACCAAAAATTCGTCAATTGCTGGTTATTGAAAAACAGTATGAAAAAGCCCGTGAACTTGCGACAGAGGTAATGAAAAAAGCTGGCAACGATTTGAATAAAGTTAGCCAGATTGATTCAAGAATTCAGGTTGCTACAACTGGAAGGTTTAACTCAATTACATCCATTCCTCTGATTGGTAAAGATAATGCTTTCATATATACTTCACTTGATATGAAGGTTGGCGAAACATCCGGACCGGTTAGAGGGTTAAGAGGTTATTTTATAATTCATCTTACAGATAAAACTCCGTTTGATTCAACTGCTTACCAGAACCAGGCTGGGGTTCTCAGGAATAGTTTAATTCAGGAAAAGAAAACAGCTTCATTAAATGCCTGGTTGAGTGAGATCAAAGATAAAGCAGATATTGTCGATAATAGGCACTTGTTCTACGGCTATTAAATCTTCAATTATTTTTTGACCCCCTTTTCATAATTATTAAGGTATGAATCGGGGGTTTTCTTTTTAAAGAAAATTGTTCAAGTTCATTGGTAAAATTTAGCATCAGTAATAATGTTAAAATTATTTTTAATTACAATTGTATTATTAAGCACATCATCGTTTGCTCAATTCGGTGCCGGAAAGATTGGTATAGCGGTCAATGCTGTTTATACAACCTCCGCGGAAATATTTCTAAACCCCAATTCCTCAAACTCAGAAGTCAGAAATAAATCATTTACTTTGGAGAATATTTGGAATCCAGGAATAGATTTCAGATACAGGTTTACTAATGAATTCATACTCGGTTTGAATATTGAGTATATAAAAAAAACTGCCTACGCACCTAATCTTACAGCTTTCATCGGAAATCAGGTGTTTGTATTTGAAGTTGAGGATGGGTTAAGTGCCATTCCAATAGAACTTACGGCGCACTATTATTTTCCATTTTCAACAGAGGATTTCAAATTTATAATGGGGGGGGGATTGGGTTATTACATTGGCGAATTTGTAAGAAAGTTTCAAGGTGTTGATCTCGAAATAACACAAAGAAAATTTGCCCTTGGATTTCATGTCTCTGCTTCAATGGACTACATTATTATCGAAAATCTTTCAGCACGGTTTGAGATGAAGTTCAGAAACCCGCAGTATACCGTAACCAGCAAATACTCTAAAACTGAGGTGACATATCAGGAAAACGTTCTACAACTTCCCGAAAATGCTTTTGATACTAAAGTAGATATTGATGGACTGACGTTTATTCTCGGGCTGGTTATAAATATCTGAAAAGAACCCATCTTATTTCCGCTTCCTTTAATATTCAATTAATAAAACATATTTTTGACATGCACGCTTATGAAGAAAAAAATCTATTATCTCACAGGATTTATGGCAGCCGGAAAAAGTACAATCGGTCCTATTCTGGCGAATACACTCGGTTGGCATTTTTTCGATCTTGATAAAGAAGTTGAAAGGCAGGAAGGTATAAAGATAGTTGAATTGTTTGAGCAAAAAGGAGAAGAGTATTTCCGAAAAACTGAAACAGCCTTGCTGAAAAAACTATCTCAGAATGATGAGTCAATTATTTCTCTTGGTGGTGGCGCCATTGCTTCGAATGTAAACTTTAGGATTATCAAATCATCAGGTAAAATTCTTTATCTGAAATCATCGCCTGAAATGGCTTACAAGCGATTAAGATTTAAAAGAGATCGTCCCGCATTTGTATTTGAAGGTGAAGAAGTTCCCTCTAAAGAAGTATTTCTTGAAAGAATTAATAAACTTCTGGATTCAAGAAAAAAATATTATGAGCAAGCTGATTTTGTTGTTGATACTGATAATCAAACAGTTGGGAAAACAGTTGACATCATCGCAAAATATATTATAAACGATTCGTTAAAAAACTGACTGCGCATTTTGAAAAAAGTAAAAATTAATACTGCCTTAAATAGTTATCCGGTTTATATCGGGATTAATATTATTAAAGTTTTACCTGAATTCATCAGGAAGTATAATCTTCCAAATAGAGTTTTTGTAATTATTGATAGGAATGTAGAACAGATTTACGGTTCATCTATCAGAAAGATCATAAATGGTTTTGCGGTCAGGAAATATTTTGTTAGTCTTGCCGGCTTCGGAGAGAATAAAATCTTTTAAAACTGTCAATCAGATTTTCGCCAGATTGTATGAAGAAAAATTTGGCAGGGATACGGTTCTAATTTCAATTGGTGGAGGAACTGTCGGAGATGTTGCTGGTTTTACCGCATCGACTTATATGAGGGGATTAACACTCATTCACATACCAACCACTTTACTTTCTGCAGTTGACAGCTCAATCGGTGGAAAGACAGGAATTAATTTTAATGAAGCAAAAAATCTGGTTGGCACTTTTTATCAACCCTCTTTTGTTCTAATAGATACAAACTTTCTTAAATCACTTCCTGAAGAAGAACTCATTTCAGGTTTTGGTGAAGTGATAAAATATTCATACCTGACAGATGGTAAATTATATTCAAGACTAATCTCAGATAATGATTCGTTAATGAAGAAAGAACTAAGCTTTTTTAATAAGATTGTTTATGAGAGTGTTAAAATTAAAGCGGCTGTGGTATCTGAGGATGAGTTTGAAAAATCCGGATTGAGGAAAATTCTGAACTTTGGACACACATTCGCCCACGCATTCGAAAGTAATTCAGCTTACAAACTTTCTCACGGTAAAGCTGTTATTGCAGGAATTATAAGCGCGCTTTTCCTTTCGTATGAAATGGGACTTATAAATCAAAAGCAGCTTAATTATATGCTTGAGTTGCCGCTGAAATTCAAATCAAACATCCATCTGAAAAATATTGATGAGAAATATATACTCAGCTTGATGAATTATGATAAGAAAAACAGAGAAGGTAAAATCAAGTTCGTATTGATAAAGGATTTTGGTGAAATTTTAATTGATATTGATGCTGACAAAAAATCAATTTATAAGGCGCTGCAGAGAACAAAGAAGATTTTGGTTTAAAAGGGCAACTGCCGGATTGTGAGGGCGAAACCCGGCAGCTTTGTGTGTCATATTTGGAGGGATGCTATGCTTAAACTATTTCGTTTTACATTTCTCAATATCGGTGCCACTGGTTTTAGGATTGATTTTATGGCAGTATTGAGCTATTTATTGACTGAAAATTAAACGGGGTAATAATTACCTGTAAAATAGTTTTTGAGATTACCAATAACTCCTAGCTAAAGTGAATTATTATGAATGAAATAGAGTTAACGACAGACTTGGCTGAAAAGATTCTGCAGAAAAAGCGTGAGCTAAATGCTGTAATTTTGGCTCATTATTATCAGGAATCTGAGATTCAGGATATAGCTGATTTTGTTGGAGATAGCCTCGAACTTGCAAGAAAAGCCAAAGAAACAGATGCAGAAGTGATAGTTTTCGCAGGCGTTCATTTTATGGCAGAGACTGCGAAAATATTAAATCCGAATAAATTAGTTTTACTGCCCGACCTCGAAGCCGGATGTTCACTTGCGGAAGGATGTCCTGCGGATGCTTTTGAGGAATTTCGTAAAAAGCATCCCGATCATCTGGCAATAACTTACATAAACTGTACTGCTGAAGTAAAAGCTTTGAGTGATATAATCTGCACTTCTAGCAGTGCTGAAAAAATTATTAACCAGATTCCAAAAGATAAACCAATCCTCTTCTCGCCGGACAAAAATCTTGGTAAGTATCTCATAAAAAAAACCGGAAGAGATATGCTTTTGTGGGAAGGCTCTTGTGTGGTGCATGAACATTTCAGTGAAGAAAGAATAATAAAATTATTGACTGAGAATCCGGGAGCAAAATTAATTGCACATCCAGAGTGCACTGATACTGTTTTAATGTGGGCAAATTATATCGGTTCTACGAGCAGGTTGTTAAAGTTTATTTCAGAAGATGATTCGCAGTCTTACATAGTAGCGACTGAGGTTGGAATTATTCACCAGATGAAAAAAGCAGAACCGAAAAAGAATTTTATCCCGGCACCTCCTGAAGACGAGAGTTGTTCCTGTAATGAATGTCCGTATATGAAACTTAATACAATGGAAAAGCTGTATTTATGTATGGAAAATAAATTTCCGGAAATTATTCTGGATCCCATTATTGCAGCCCGAGCGTTGATACCTATCAACCGAATGCTTGAGATGAGTTAACAGCTTTTCAGTATTATTTTGAATGTTGTTCCTTCACCCGGCATTGAGCTTTTCACAAAAATCTTTCCGCCGTGATAACCTTCGATGATTCTTTTAGATAGACTTAGTCCTAATCCCCAGCCTCTTTTCTTTGTACTATAACCCGGTCTGAAAACATCTTTTCTTCTTTTCATTTCAATACCTTTTCCGCTGTCGGTAACTTCAATTTCAGTACGTTTCTTAAATTCTTTAACCGAAATTTCAATCTTGCCGGTTGTTCCCTCTATCGCATCGAGAGCATTTTTAATAAGGTTCTCAATTACCCATTCAAATAACTCAGAGTTTATTTCTGCACAGGCATTTTCATCTCCCGAAATTTTTAGCTCTACTGATTTTCCTGTTTGCGGCAGTCGTCTTTCAAAATAAGCAATTACCTGTTTCATTTCTTCAATAACATTTTTTTTAGTCAATTCGGGTTTAGCACCAATTTTCGAAAACCGGTAGGTTATCTTATTCAATTTTTCAACGTCGTTGCCGATCTCCTCAGTAATATCTAAAACTTTATCAGGTTCCTTATAATTCATTTTCAGCATTTCGAGCCAGCCCATAAGACTTGATATCGGAGTACCGAATTGATGAGCTGTTTCCTTCGCCATCCCAACCCAGATATTGCTTTGTTCGCTTCTTTTAATGCTGCTGAAACCGATATAACCTATTACGATAAACAATGCTGCTATTATAAGTTGAATGTACGGATAGTATCGCAGCTGTTTGATATGCTCAGAATCACCATAGTGAATTTTATTGATGATTATTCCTTCATACTTAACTTCAATGGGTGGATGCGTTTCATCCATTTCAGAAATTAATTCTGCTGCAAAAGCTTTGAACCGTTCACTCGTCATGTTAGAATCTATCTCAACATTTCTTATGTCAGTTTTATTATAAACATTATTCTCAGCATCTGATTGAATTAAAGGGAAGTCAATTGGTTTAATAATATTGTCGAAGAGGAAAGTTATATCAACATCGGGATTAGTTGTGTTTGCCAGATATTCAATTCCTTTAGCATAAAGCTCAACAATCTGTCTTTCTTTTTCCTGAAGCTTTTGAACGAGAGTCTGTGTATAGTAAAGTGTGCCGATTGCAATCAGCACAGCAATTATCAGCAGGATAACTTTAATATTGACCGAAGCGGGTCCGCCGGACATTTTCATATTACACCTTAAGAAATGAAGTTTTAATTAGGACTAAAATTATAGAAAAGGAGGGTAAAATAAAGGGAGAAAAATTGAAGCATTTAATTTGTTCAAACTAAATGATAAATAATGATAGACCAGAATTCAACTGGATTATCAATTTTCAATTATAATCAGAAAGTTAGAAAATAAATCAAAGCAAAATAAAAAGCCCCGGCTGCTCCGCCTGAGGCGGACAAGAGAAAGAAAGTATCACGGGTGGATAAATACTAACTTCCTTATTAGCAGCGGAGCTTTACTAAAAGGTCAGCAATATTTTTGTCTCCGAATCAAACATAAATTCTGAAGTATATACTTTCACACCAAAAATTCAGTTCGCAAAATTTCGGTGCTTTTTATTGATTTCATTTACAGAAAGCAAAGAATCTTTCCTGATTATGAATTAAGTTTGAGATGCAACTTCTAAAATTTAAGGGCACATTATGGAATCAGTCTTCAACAATTACTTCTACCCGAAATCAATTTGTGTTGTGGGAGCTTCTTCAAAGCCAAAATCACTCGGTTATGAACTAACGAAATCAATAAAGCAATACGGCTACACTGGAAAACTTTTTCTAATCAATCCAAAATCTGATGAAGTGCTGGGTTACAAATGCTATCCCACAATTGAGGCAATCACAGAAAAAATTGATCTGGCAATAATTATGGTGCCAAAACAGTTTGTTGAAGAATCAATCAAACAGCTTACTGATAAGAGGAACGAGAGCACTTATTCTTATCACTGCAGGATTTAAAAGAAACAGGAAAAGAAGGGGAACAGGAAGAGAAAAGAATTCTTGAGCTTGTTAGAAATTCAAATGCAAGATTAGTCGGACCCAAATTGTATGGGAATAATAAACACTCTTCCCGAAATAAAAATGAATGCAACATTCGTTGCGGAAGAACCACGTAACGGAAAAATGGCATTCTGCTCGCAGAGTGGTGCAATAGGTGCTGCAGTATTAAATTCATTAAGGGAAACTGATATCAGGTTTTCGCAATTCATCAGTGTTGGTAACAAAGCTGATGTTACCGAAAATGATCTTCTTGAATTCTGGGAGAAGGATAAAAATGTTAGCGTGATAACTTATTATCTCGAAAGTTTTGAAGACGGAGAAAAATTCATTAAATATTTTATTGATGGCAAGATTTCAAAACCTGTAATAATTTTAAAAGGTGGCAGAACATCGAGTGGAATTAAAGCAGCTTCATCTCATACGGGTGCTCTGGGAAGCAGCGATAAAGTTGTAGACGCTAGTTATTAAACAATTTGGAATTATTCGTGCAGATGATTTGAATGATATGTTCAACACTGCTAAAGGTTTTGAAGATTTTCCAATGCCGAAAGGAAACAGAGTTGCAGTTGTTACCAATGCTGGTGGTCCTGCAATTCTAACTGTTGATACACTTGAAAGAAATAATTTAACCTTAGCTGAATTGACAGTCGAAACAAAGTCAAAGCTGAGAGAAATAGTTCATCCGCAGGGAAGTGTAAATAATCCAGTTGATCTTCTTCCCGGTGGAACTGCTGAACAGTTCAAGCAGGTAAATGAAATATTGGTTGATGATAAAAATGTTGATGCAGTGATTTCAGTTTTTGTTGAACCGATTATGGTTCCTGCAATGCCTGTGATAGAAGGAATAAATGAGATCACAGAGTAACAAACCAATCTTCCAGGTTGTAATGCCTCTGCCTGAATTCTGGGATAAGTACAGAAAAGAATCCGTAACAAAAAGATCATTCTTCAGAAGACCTGAAGATCCTGCTGTTGTAATTGGTAATATGCTGAAGTTTAAGAATAGACCAACAAATGAAAACCGTCTTTCACCAAAACCAGAAAAAGCTTTAGATATACAATTTCAGAAAGACAAGTTCCTTTCGCAGGATGAAGTGATCAAGATTTCTGACCGCTATAATCTTCCAAACGTTAAAACACAGTTATTTGAGTATGATGAGTTAAAAAATGCCGACTTGAAATATCCTGTTGTGCTAAAAGCGGTTGGTGAGAAAATTATTCACAAAACTGAATTGAGTGGAGTTGTGTTAAATATTCAGAATAAAGTTGAGCTGATTAAAAATGCAGATGAAATGATCAATAATTTTAAGCAGAAAAACTTGAAGCTCGATTTGTTCCTCATTCAACCATACATCCATACAAAATTTGAATTGCTCGTTGGCGGTTTCTGCGATCCCAGCTTTGGACCTATGGTGATGTTTGGTGCCGGTGGAAAATATGTCGAGTTCATTGAAGATACGATTATTCGTTCAGCATATCTTACTGATTTTGATATTGATGGGATGATTAGCAATACAAAGATCGGAAAAATTATTCAGGGCGTTCGTGGAGAAAAGCCTGCTGAGCTCGATAAAATTAAAAACGCAATCAAATCAGTCGCGCAAATGATGCTCAATCATAAAGAAATAGCAGAATGTGATTTAAATCCACTTGTTGTAACCGAGGATAATAATATCTTTGCTGTAGATATAAGAATTAAGTGTTAAACAAGATAAATATTAGTGAAACGCCGAAACTTTATTAAAACAATCTCCGCTGCTTCTGTTGCCGCAGCAGTAACTAAACCTTCATTTCCTGAAACTAAAAGTTCTTCAGACAACAAACTCATAAAACCCCCCAGACTTAAAAACGGGGATACAATTGCTCTCGTAACTCCCGGCAGTTATATAACCGAGCAGGAAAAAGAAGAATCAATAAATAACTTGCGTGGACTCGGATTTAATGTTACTTACTCTGACAGACTGATGCAGAAGAATGGTTACTTTTCTGCAACTGATGAAGAACGTGCTGCTGACTTTAACGAAATGTTTGAACGAAAAGATGTGCAGGCAATTATGTGCGCCCGCGGCGGTTACGGTTGTGCAAGAATTCTTCCATTTCTTAACTATGAGCTGATTGAAAATAATCCGAAAATATTAATCGGGTTTAGTGATGTAACTGCACTTCAGTACGCACTTTATAAAAGAAACAATCTAATAACATTCCACGGACCAGTTTCGATTTCAACCTTTAGCAGTTTTAGTATAAAGAATTTTCAAAATGTTTTGCTCAATCCTTCAGAAGAACTGAAACTTGAAAATTCGAAAACAGACAATAATTTTAATCCTTACGGTATTACAGTTATCACAGAGGGGAAGGTAGAAGGAGAATTAATTGGAGGAAATTTATCAATTGTGGTTTCTATGATTGGAACTGATTATGATATTGAGCTCTCCGGCAAAATCATTTTCCTCGAAGAATTTCTTGAAGAACCTTATCGGATAGACAGAATGCTAACACAAATGATTCAGGCAGGGAAATTTGCGAATGCTGCAGGTATTGCGCTTGGAGTTTTCAAAATGTGTGAGCCAAATAAAACTAATCCTTCATTCAGCGACTCATTTTCTTTAATCGAGGTTTTAAAAGACAGGCTTGGAAACCTTGGGATACCTGTTGTTTATGGTTTATCTTTCGGACATATTGCTGATAAATTTACACTTCCATTCGGAGTGAATGCAGAATTGAATTCCGACACAAAACAGTTAAAACTGCTTGAGCCCGGAGTTTTATAATAAAAGTTTTTTTACTCATCTGCCAGACTTAGATATTTTGCTATCAGCCTTCTTTTAAGCTACAAGAAATTATATTCAACTTTATTTTTAACAATTACTGATATAGCTTTACAGTACATCTTAAATCATTTAATAAGGATCAAAAAGAAATGCTGTTAAGAAAATTATTAGCACTAATTCCTCTGGTAATTTTAATGCAAGGCTGCCTTGTGTTTCATACGGTTTCATATGAGATAAATCTTGATAACGAAAAATCCGGCACAGTCACAATGCAGGTCATAGATATTAGGTCGGATGCTATGAATACTTCTGAGCTTGATCGTGATAAAAAACAATTATTCCAGGATATGCTGAAGGGTGATGATTACGTCAATCAGATGCGGGATGAAGGAAAAAATATTTTGGACAGACAACTTTATGTATCTAATGATAAACTGAATGGTACAGTCAAATATTCTTTTGAAGATATTTCAAAGGTTGAAGGTATAATGTACCAGGAGCCGTTTTATTTTCTCACAATTGGTCTGGAAGATAGCATAATATCGACCAACGGCGAGGTTATTGTTTCTGAAGGACACAAGAGAATTATGTGGGACAATTCCTTAAAAACTCTGAAGTTTCAAATGTTCAGTGCAGATGTTGAGAGTGGGAGTTTCGTTGAACTAACAAAATATCTCGAAGAAGAATAACAAGAGATGCATGTCGAAATAGTCTTTCCATTACCCTTTCGAAAAGCTTTTACATACCTTGTCCCCAGGGAACTTGAAAAACAGGCAATGGTCGGAGTGAGAGCTGTAGCTCCATTCGGCAAAAGAACACTCACCGGAATTATTATCAACAAACTTAAAACAGCTTCTCTTAAAGGTGAGATAAAACCTATCACGGATATTATTGATGAGAAGCCGATTGTTGATAAAGATGGCTTTAAATTCTATCAGTGGCTGGCTGATTATTATCTCTGTTCATTTGGTGAGGCTTTAAAGCTTGCTGTTCCGTATGGTTCTGAAGTTGAATCTAAAAGAAAAATCGTTTCAGATCAGAAAGCATCTGCGCATCTTCTATCAAAAGAAAAAAATAAATCTTCAACCAGGGGCAAAATTTTAAAAGTTCTTTCTGAACGTGAAGAAATTAGTCTTCAGCAGCTTCAAAAGCTGGTTAAGAAGAAAAATATTTATTCAATTCTCAGAACATTGCAGGAACATGGAGTAGTTACTTTGCTCGATATGCTTCAGCCGGCAAAGGTTAAAGCAAAGACTGTTAATTATGTTAAGCTGAATAAAACAGTCGGTGAGGTTTATTCGTTATTTCCTGAAATAGAAAGACGATCACCAAAGCAAATCAAATTACTTCTTGAATTAGTTAATGCAAAAGGAAAAGGTTTGCCTGTTGCCGAACTTCTTCATAAAACATCATCTTCAAAATCTTCACTCGATTCTTTAGCTGCTAAGGGAATTGTTAAACTTTATGAGCAGGAAATTGACAGAAGGTATGTTGAGCAGTACAAAGAAGAACAAACAAAATTTTCACTTTCAGCGAAGCAATCAGAAGTAATTAATGAAGTATCAAAAACCATTGGGGATGAAAGTTTCAAAACCTTTTTATTACACGGAGTTACCGGAAGCGGAAAAACTCAGGTTTATATTGAGCTTGCTAAAAAAGTAATTGATCAAAAAAAAACTGTCCTGATACTTGTTCCTGAAATTTCACTTACTCCGCAAATCACTTCACGATTCTTTAATGTATTCGGTGATGAAGTTACCGTGATTCACAGCCGGATGTCTCCCGGTGAACGATATGATTCCTGGCGAAGAATTTTCAAGGGTAAATCGAGTGTTGTGATCGGTGCGAGGTCAGCACTTTTTGCACCACTGAAAAATATAGGACTAATTGTAATTGATGAAGAGCACGATGCGAGCTACAAGCAGGCTGATATGGTACCGAAATATAACGCTCGTGATTCTGCGATAATGCTTGGGAGTATTGTTAATTGTCCGGTTTTATTAGGTTCAGCAACACCTTCCATTGAAAGTATGTACAATGCTAAAACGGGAAAGTACACTTTGCTTGAACTTCCGGAGAGAATTGACAATGCACAACTTCCTCTCATTACTCTTGTTGATGTGAACAGGGAAAGAAAAAAGAAACAGATGGAAAATATTTTTACCAGGACGCTTCTTGATAAAATTGAAGCAAGAATAAAGCGAGGTGAAGGTGTTATTATTCTTCAAAACAGAAGGGGATTTTCCACACAAATTTACTGTACAGATTGCGGTGAAGTAGAAATATGCGATAACTGTTCAGTCCCGATGGTCTATCACATAAATAAAAATATTATCGAATGTCATTATTGCGGATTAGTGAAAGATGTACCTGGAGCCTGCACACATTGCGGTTCGATTCAAATAAAATATTTTGGAACAGGTACAGAAAGAGTTGAAGATGAACTTGAGTTTTATTTTCCAAATGTGAAGATGAGCAGAATTGATTCTGATTCAATAACAAAAAAATCCGCATTGAGTAGATTACTATTATCATTTGGCTCCGGAGAGATTGATGTTTTGGTTGGGACACAAATGGTTTCTAAAGGATTAGATTTTTCCCGTGTTACACTTGTTGGAGTTATTTCTGCCGAAACAACATTGTGGCTTCCTGATTTCCGTGCTGATGAAAGAACGTTTCAACTGTTACACAGGTTTCAGGAAGAGCAGGCAGAAGTAAAAATCCCGGAGAAGTTATTATCCAGACTTTGAATGAAAAACACTTTGCTTTGCAGATGGTTTTCAACAATAACTACAAAGGCTTTTACGAAAAGGAAATTATTGACAGAGAAAAAATGGGTTTCCCTCCGTTTACAAGAATTGCATTGATTGAAGCCAAAGACCAATCAAATGAGAAAGCTAAAGGTGCAGCTACAGGATTCTATAATGAATTGAAAAAATATAGCAAGTGGTTGAAGATATCATCTCCAACTCCTGCAATAATTTCAAGACTTAAAGGACAGTATCGATATCAGATATTAATTAAATCTTCCAAAGAAACCGATCCGGGTGGAAAGATTATCAGAAAAGCAATACTCGATTCATTTGCTGAGTTCAACAGGAAATCGAGATATAAAGATGTGCGTTTGATTTATGATGTTGATCCGCAGAGTGTGATTTGACAATATACAGATGAGACTCACCTCAAAGGTGAGTCTCACTTAAATGCACTTAACTTAAAAATTTATTGCATAAAGTTCTGAAGGAATGGAACTGCCTGAGCTAACTGGAACAGAATGAACATACCGATTAACCAAAGACCGAACACGACTGCATAATATTTTCCGGTTGATTCTGATTTAAACATTTTTGCAAATCCAATAGCAAGAATAATGTAACTCCAGATACTTATAGGATCGATTTTAGCCAATGCCCAGCCCACTAATGTATTTTTATCACTTCCCATCAATGAAGCGACGCTTGTGTCCATTACCATCTTCCCTAAAAGCATCGTCAGTATTCCGGCAATGATAACCTGCAAAATACTTATGTAAGATGTTAATCCATTTGCAACCAGTGCAGAAGCAAATGTACCTTCACCTTTGAGTAAGAATTTTATAAGTAAATAATAAAGACCCACGATTATAAAAAAGATTATGAAGCCAAAAATTAATGTAGTAGCAATTGTAATTACCCATCCAATTGGTCCTTGCATAAATTCCATTTGCTGATCAATTGCATTAATAGCCTCATCTCCTTGTTCTCGTGTCATCGTTCCACTTTCAACCATTTGTTCAATGCGTTCAATACCTTGCTTTTTTGCTTCGAAGTAAACTTCTTTATTCGTCATCGCTATAATTCTGATCAATGCAACAACGATCAAAAAGATTAAAACCGGAATAACCCAATCTTTATTTCTTGGTGGAAATTTTGATGTAGTGATAAAAAGTTTTAGCCGGTTCAGTAAATACCCCTATCATTTTATCGGAATGACTTAGTTCGCCGACTTCGTTTGTTGTTTCTTCGGTTGGAGTGATTGTTTCGTTGGGATCCATTTTTAGCCTCACAATTTTGTTTAAAAATTACTCACCGAAAATTATCTCTAGTTATTACCAAAGGCAATATTTTTTTGCTTATCGGTTATTAGGAATGGCCAGAGGTGATAAAAAAACTAATTTCAGTAAGAAATCAGGTTTTTTAGTGCCGTGTCGAAAATTGAGCAAAGTCAATATTCATTTTGTAAATTTGAGATGTAATTAATTACCAACCTTTTTTTGAGAACAATAATGAAACCAAAAACAATCATCGAACCCTTCAAAATAAAATCAGTTGAACCAATCCGTTTTACCACACGTGAAGAAAGAGAAAAGATTTTAATTGATGCCGGCTATAATCCGTTTATGATTCATGCTGATGATGTGCTGATTGATCTGTTAACTGACAGCGGAACATCAGCAATGAGTGCAAAACAGTGGGCGGGAATTATGGAAGGTGATGAAGCTTATGCAGGTTCAAAAAGTTTTTACCGCTTTGAAGATGCCGTTAAAAAAATAACTCATATGAAGTTTATCATCCCAACTCACCAGGGAAGAGCAGCGGAGAAAATATTATTCTCAATTGTTGGCGGACCGGGTAAATATTTTCCCAATAACACTCACTTCGATACCACAAGAGCCAATATTGAATTTAGTGGTGCAGTAGCAGAAGATTTTCTAACAGAAATAGGAAAACATCCCGAGCAGAGAGCAGATTTTAAAGGAAATATGGATGTCGAAAAACTCGAAGCATTCATTAAAGAAAAAGGTGCCGAAAATATTCCGCTTTGTATGATGACGGTTACAAATAATTCCGGCGGAGGGCAGCCTGTTTCGATGCAGAATATTCGGGATGTTAAAGCTATCTGTAAAAAATATAACATTCCATTGTTCCTCGATGCTTGCCGGTTTGCTGAGAATGCTTACTTCATAAAGAAAAGAGAAAAAGGTTATGCAGGATAAATCTGTTTTAGAAATTGCCCAGGAAATGTTCTCTTATGCTGATGGTGCAACAATGAGCGCTAAAAAAGATGGGCTGGTTAACATCGGTGGATTTCTTGCTCTAAATGATGAAGAACTTGCTATGAAATGCAGAAACTTGCTCATCGTTACAGAAGGTTTTCCAACTTATGGTGGGCTTGCCGGAAGAGATCTGGAAGCAGTTGCCCAGGGCTTGGAAGAAGTTGTTGATGAACATTATCTTGAATACAGAATCCGGAGTGTTGAATATCTTGGTGAGAAACTTGTAGCTGCTGGTGTTCCGATAATTGAACCACCCGGAGGACATGCAATCTACATTGATGCAAAAAGATTTTTACCAGATCATACCTCCTGATCAATATCCAGGACAATCAATTGTATGTGAACTTTATTTGGAAGGCGGAGTTCGTGGAGTTGAAATTGGAAGTGTGATGTTTGGTAAATATGATAAGAATGGAAAACTTATTCCTGCGATGATGGAACTTGTTCGACTTGCAATTCCGAGAAGAGTTTATACACAAAGTCATATTGATTATCTGATTGAAATAATCCTTGAAGTTTTCAAAAACAGGAATAAACTCAAAGGATATAAAATTGTTTATGAAGCACCAATGCTTCGACATTTTACAGCAAAGTTTCAACCTTTAAAATGAAATGAAACTTAAAAAGAATTACCGTATTGATAACAAACGGCAAATCTGGAGAATCATCCCGACAGATAATGGCAAGCTGATTATTGAAGAACGTGAACCTGAAAAGAAACAAGCGTACTTTCACTGCCTTGCTCTCGATTCAGGCAAGAAAATATTAAACAACTTTCAGCTCGATGATAAGTTTTGGGTTGGCATTGAGGCTGTTCGGGATGATGTTATTTACTTTCACAAGTTTGCCAAACCTGATATGCCCAAGCACAGAGGAATCTTTGCCTTTGATATAATGAAGAAAGAATTCATCTGGCAAAATTCCGAATTGATATTTCTTTTTCTGCTTGATGAGTAAACTATACGCTTACAAAGAAAAGTTTGAAGGGAGAAGTTATTATTCCATCAATTCTGCTAAAGGGGAGATACTTGAAGAAATCGGTGAAGATTACGAGAAGATTAACAAACTTAGGAGTAAATCCACGTTAGAAGAAAGCGACAATGGGTATTTATTTCCTGAAGTGTTTGAAGATGATTCTCTAGCTGATAGCCGGGCAAACGATGTCATAAAATCGCTGAATAATAATTTTACTATTTCAGGAAAAATCGAATATTTACTGAAAAACAAGATCCTGATGATGAGCTTTCATACTGTAAATCCAAAAGGAAGTTTAAATAATGTTTTCAGGGCTGTTGATTTATCCACAGGAAAGTATATTTTAGAAGAAGTAATCAATAAAGAAACAAGTCTGTTTTTAACAGATTCATTTTTTGTGAAAGATGATTTGCTTTTTTTGTTATTTGGAAAAACGAGACTAGAAGTATATAAGATTATTAATTGAATGGTGTTGAGATGGAATTATCAAGTGAAGAAAAAAAAATTTTACTGAAGGCAGCAAGAGAATCAATTCTTGAGGAATTCAGCGAATGTGATGTGACGAAGGTCGATTACAAAGCTTACCCAAAACTTAAAATGGAACTTGGTGCTTTCGTTACATTGAAAATTGCTGACCAGCTGCGTGGCTGCATAGGTTACATTATCGCTCAGAAAGCATTATTTGAAATTATAGTTGAGGCAGCTAAACATTCAGCTTTTGGCGATCCGCGCTTTCCTGAGTTGAGCAGGGATGAACTTGATGAAGTTGAAATTGAGATTTCTGTTCTCTCACAATTTGAACCAATCAAAAGCTATGACGAAATTGAAGTTGGCAAACACGGACTATTACTGGAAGAAGGAGGCAGAGCAGTTCTTCTTCCGCAGGTTGCTACGGAACAAAATTATAACCGTGCGCAATTTCTTACAGCACTTTGTCATAAGGCAGGGCTGTATGGAGATTACTGGAAAGAAAGAATGTTGAACATAAAAGTTTTCACCGCTCTGGTTTTTTCTGAAGAAGAAAAAGGAGGTTGAATATGAATTACGTAAGACCGGCACAGGTGGCAGGACATTTTTATCCGGCAAACCCTGATAAGTTAAGAAAAGACATCAGTCTTTTGCTCGATGTTACGAAACCAAAAGAAAAATTTGAAAAAGTTTTCGGAATTGTAGCGCCTCACGCAGGATATGTTTATTCTGGTAAAACGGCAGCTCACGCTTACAATCTTCTAGTGGGTAAAAAATTTAAAAGAGTGGTTATTATTTCACCAAGTCATTCAGAATATTTTTCGGGTGTTAGTGTATTTGAAGGCGACGCTTACGAAACTCCTCTAGGTATTCTGAAAGTTGATAAAGAATTTCGTGAGAAGCTTGAAACTGATGATGGGATAATATTCAAAGGATATGAAGGACACAGAAGAGAACATGCACTTGAAGTTCAGCTTCCTTTTTTACAGTCGGTGTTAAAAGATTTTAAGATTGTTCCTGTTGTGATGGGAGATCAGTCGAAAAGAAATGTTGATACTCTGGCAAAAAAACTTGCTGAAGTTTCTGATGATGAAACTTTGATTGTCGCCAGTTCAGACTTATCTCACTTTTATTCCAAATCTCAGGCTGATAAGCTGGATTCAGTAGTGGAAAAAAGAGTTAGAGAATTTGATTTTGATTCACTTCAGTATGATCTGGATAATCATACTTGTGAAGCCTGTGGCGGTGGACCAATTTTAGCTTTAATGAAAGCGGCAAATCTTAAAAATATCAGACACTCAATGGTACTTAGCAGAACTGATTCAGGTGATGTTACAGGAGATAATAAAGAAGTTGTAGGTTATTTGTCTGCAGTTTTTTATGGGGATTGAACAGATTTGACTAAACATAAAATTGCTATTATCGGTGCCGGTAAACTTGCATATTCGCTTATCCCGCTCTTAAAAAATCAGGTTATGATGTTCATATGTGTAATCAGCAAGAAACTGAGTTCTTCAAAACTTCTTGCACAGAAATTCTCAATTCCTCATCATTCCAATTCATTAAATAAAATTCCAGATGATGTTGATGTTTTCTTTTTAACCGTTCCTGATGGAGAGATTAAAAGAGTTGCAAATAATTTATCAAAATTAAAAAGGATTTTAGAAAGTGTGTTTGCATTCATTTTTCAGGGGTGGAAAATATTAATGCACTAAATTCATTGAAGAAAAAAGGATGTGCAACAGGTTCACTGCATATCATCAGACCATTCCCATCAAAGAATATAGTTGATATTAGAAATTCACCTGCTTCAATTGAAACTGAAAATAAGCAAGCAAAAGCTTTTTTACTTCAGATTGTGCAGGAAATTAAAATTGAAACCTCATTTCATTTCATCTGACGAAAAAGTTTTTCATCACATTGCAGCGGTTCATAGCTCAAATTTCCTGGTTGGAAATATGTTTAACGCATTTAGTCTGATATCGACAAAAAGTAAATATCCAAAGGCTATTCTCAGGAAGACATCTCAATCAGCACTTGATAATGTTTTCAAATTATCACCAGCAAGAGCGCTTTCCGGACCAATTGACCGGGGTGATATTTATACAATAAGAAAACATATTGAAGCTTTGGATGCTAAAATAAGTGAGTCCAAAAGTGACCGGTTCAAACTTTTACGAGCAGAATTATATCATTCAGTCACTTTCACTGCTGGAAGTTGTAAAAGCAAAGTATGGGAAGTTGAGTAAGGATCATCTAAAGATTAAGAAAGTATTTGAATGAGTAACTTGCTTGAAATAGTTGCGATTAAAAATATAGAGAAGTAGATAACTACTTTGTAAGTGATCATTGCAAAAATTGCTGACACAGGAATCGTCAGTACCCACGCCCATAAGAATATTTTTTGCAACTCCCCATCTTATTGCTGACACACCTTTAACTGATCCAACTCCAATAATAGAGCCGGTAATTGTGTGAGTTGTACTCACAGGGATACCGAAAATTGTAGCACCAATTATTGTAATACCAGCAGAAGTCTCGGCACTGAAGCCGCCAAATGGATTAATTTAGTTACTCTCATGCCTAATGTTCTGATTACTTTCCACCCTCCAACCAATGTGCCTAATGCAATTACGGCGTGACTTAAAATGATTGCATAAAATGGTACATAGAAAGTCGAGCCGAGTAATCCATTTGTGAAAAGGACAACGGTTATAATACCTATTGTTTTTTGTGCATCATTCGAACCATGGCTGAGGCTGTAAATTGCTGCGGACACAAGCTGTAATTTTCGGAAATATTTATCGACTTTTCTTGGCTGCTGGTTTCTTACTATCCACAAAGTGATAACAGAAAATATATATGCCATCACCATTCCTATCAAAGGAGCTGCAAAAATAAATATGGCCACCTTTAAGTAACCTGAAAATATCAAGGCATCGACACCCGATTTAACAATTGCAGCTCCTCCATAACCGCCAATGATCGAGTGAGAAACGCTGATTGGAAGACCCAAGATGTGTTGCGGTCGCAGTTAGAATTATTGCTCCAATCAATCCGGATAGAATAACATAATTATCAACGATTGATACATCAACAATTCCTTTACCAATTGTTGTAGCAACACTAACACCAAATGCAAATGCGGCAATGAAGTTAAAAAATGCTGCCCACGCCACTGCCTGGAACGGGGTGAGTACACGCGTTGCAACCACTGTAGCAATTGAGTTTGCGGCATCGTTCATTCCGTTGTAGAAATCAAAGACAAGTGCCAGGAAGATAATAAAGATTACAAATTCCATGAGATACTATGAGTTCTTAATAAAGATTGAAAGAATAACATTAGCAACAGATTGGCAGCGATCGGAAATTCTTTCCAGCAAATCAAGTATTTCCTTTTTCTTTATTAAGCTCAATAGCATCTTTTTCATTAGCAAAAAGATCTTGTATTGCATTACGGTAAACCTGGTCAGCTTCCGATTCAAGATCTTTGACTGCTTTAGTTTCGTTAATTCTTCTTTGCCTTTAAATCCTGAATAGCAATTCCAAGTTCCTGTACCTGTTTGTGAATAATTGAAGCAAGCTTATCAGCGTGAGGAATTTTTTTTGTGATGTTAAATGTTTCTATTCGTGCAGCAGCACCTAAAAGCATATCACTTATATCATCCAATCTTTTTACTAAAGCAAAAATATCTTCTCTGTCAAATGGAGTAATAAAAGTTTTATTTAATCGTTTAACAACTCGTGAAGTAATCTCATCACATCTTAGCTCCAATGGTTTAATATTCAGGTAATGGTTTTTATCGATCAGCTCATCGGCAAATAGCTGTTCTGTATATTTTGCCATTTGCTGAATGTGGGAGATCATCTCCCTGAAGTCGTCAAAGTATTTTGCTTCTTTAGGTAAAAATGCTTGGAACATAATAAATCCATTTTTTTGTTACGTCTAAAATATTTTCTTTCGTACATCAATTGCTAATAATTTTTACCGAATTATAGTGAATTATTTACTAATTCTCTCAGAATTCTTTGCTATATTCTACCCCGAAATTTTCAATTTATTAAAGGATTTTACCATTTCTAATAAAAACACCAATCAGGATAATCTTTTAGAAAAGATCGTATCACTTGCAAAAAGAAGGGGATTTGTATTTCAATCAAGTGAAATTTACGGCGGTCTGAACGGCTGCTGGGATTATGGACCGCTTGGAGTTGAACTTCTGAATAACATAAAAAGCGAGTGGTGGAAGACAATGACTTACCGCGAAGATGTTGAAGGAATTGATGCTTCGATATTTAATGCATCCGAGAGTCTGGGAAGCTTCCGGTCACGTTGAGAATTTCACCGATCCGATGATTGACTGCAAACAATGTAAAGCTCGCTTTAGACTTGATGTGCTGGGCGATTCGTATGCTGATAAAAAGAAAGATAAAGCTATTCAGGAATTGAAAGAGAATTTAAAAGACGATGAAAGACTTTTAAAAAGACTTGATGAAAAGATTAATAACTCCGGTAAAGAAAATCCTTTCACACTTTTACTTGAGGATGCTGATATTTCGAAATTGCTTCTTGCACAATTGAATTGTCCTCAATGCGGTAACAAAGGAACATTCACTGATGCAAGAAAATTTAATTTAATGTTCAAAACATTTATTGGTCCAATGGAGGACAGTACTGCTGTCGTTTACTTGCGACCAGAAACAGCTCAGGGAATCTTTGTTAACTTTTTGAATGTGCAGGGTTCATCAAGACAAAAGCTGCCATTCGGAATTGCACAAATTGGCAAAGCATTTCGTAATGAAATAAATACCAAAAACTTTTTATTCCGCACACGTGAGTTTGAGCAGATGGAGATGCAATTCTTTGTGACTCCAAAAGATGATAAACAGTGGTATGATTACTGGAAAGCTGAACGGCTCGATTGGTTCAAAAGAATGGGAATGACTCCGACTAAATTACGTTACCACGATCATCCTGAGGATAAGCTTGCTCATTATGCAAAAGAAGCTGTTGATATTGAGTATGAATTCCCTTTTGGTTGGGGAGAGATCGAAGGAATACACAACAGAACTGATTTTGATTTAAGCAGGCACGAAGAGTTCTCAGGCAAATCATTAAAATATTTTGATGAGCAATCAAAAGAAAAATTTATTCCATTTATAATTGAAACTTCTGCTGGCGCGAGCCGTTCCTTTATGGCTTTTTTAGTTGATGCTTATTATGAAGAAGAAGTAAACGGTGAGCTGAGATCAGTACTCAAATTCCATCCAAGACTTGCACCCATAAAAGCTGCGATCTTTCCTCTTGTTAATAAAGATGGTATGCCTGAAATTGCACGTAAGATTGAAACCGACTTAAGAAAATCTTTCAGAGTTTTTTATGATGATAAAGGTGCAGTTGGAAGAAGATACCGTAGGCAGGATGAAGCAGGAACTCCTTTCTGTATTACTGTTGATACACAAACTCTTGAAGATCAAACAGTTACAGTTCGTGATAGAGATACAATGATTCAGGAAAGAGTTGCGATTGAAAAGCTATCTGTTTACTTGTTGAATAAATTGCATACGGCTTGAAATATGAAATCATTTACTATCATAATTTTTTTATTTCTGATAATCTGCCAGGGGAATACTTATTCTCAAAAGCCCAAATACGATTCACTCGTTATTTCAGGCATCAATCAAATCTACAGCATAAAATTTACAGAAGCAGAAAAGACTTTTAAGATCTTGCAGAAGGAATATCCGAAACATCCCGCAGGCAAATTCTTTTTTGCTATGATTGACTGGTGGAAAATCATTCTTTCAGAAGAAGATGAAGAACAGGACGAAGCTATTCTACGAAAAGATTGAAGAGACAGTTGACTTCTGCGATGCTATTCTGGATAAAGATCCGAATAACGTAGATGCACTTTTCTTCAAAGGCGGGTGCAATTGGTTTCAGAGGAAGATTACGAGTGATGCGGGAAAGCTGGTTCGAGGCTGCTGATGACGGAAGAGAAGCTTTACCATTAGTTGAACTTGCTCATAAGCTCGATCCGAATAACGTTGACGTAAAGTTAGGATTCGGAATTTACAATTACCTGGCGGCTGTAATTCCAGATAAGTATCCAATCGTAAAACCAGTGATGATGTTTTTCCCTTCTGGCAACAAGGCGTTGGGTCTGGAGCAATTAAAGGAAGCAGCAAGTGTTGGCAAGTATTCGAAGTATGAAGCGAGATATATTCTCGTCACCTTTTTCTATTACTTTGAAAATGATATGAACTCCGCAGAACTGTATTCAAGACAATTGGTGGATTCATTCCCCGATAATCCTGTGTTTGAAAGGTGGCGTGGAAGAATTGCTGCAAGGAAAGCTGAGTGGGCAATTGCCGATTCAATCTTTAAAAAAGTTCTGAAGAAAGCCGAAAAAAATGTTGAAGGCTACAACACCCCTATGGTGAGACGAGAAGCAAACTACTATGTAGGCACTAATCTTAAAAACAGTGGTGATTTTACGGGAGCTTTTTCGTTTTACAAAAAATGCATAGAAGATTCAAAAAAGATTGATGGTGATAAAGAGTCAGGTTTCAGAATTAATGCTACACTTTACTCGGGCACTATAATGGAAGAAAGGGGCAAGTATGGCGAAGCAAAAAAATACTACAACGCAGTCCTTGATATGCGGGATTTTAATAACTCACATACTCTCGCCGAGACCTATTTAGCAAGAGTTAATAAGTTAGAAAAGCAGGGAAGCAAATAAAATTTTATAGTGCAGTTGCTAAACCAATCCTGTGCATGGCGCCGATTGTACCGAGCGAAGAATATCCATAATTAAATACATACTCTGATATCTTAACACCAAGTCCACCGTTAAACCCGGCAATTCCTGAAGACGAACCAACTTTTAAATCTGATCGTGCTTCATTATCATATCCAAATCTTAAAGTAAAAACCTCGCTAAGGTAAAATTCAGCGCCGAGACTAAATCCTTTTAAGTGCTGATACAATTCATCCCGGTCTTTATTCAGCTGATGAAAGTCAAGTGATAGACGGACGGGAAGGTTTTCAAGTCTCTTTGAAATACCAATTGTAACATCAAGTGGAAGGTCTTCTTTTGTGTCCATGTATGAAGAAAGCTGTGTGCCAAGGTTTAATACAGCAGCGGCAAGATTCAATTTTTGTTTTGGAATTTCATAATTGATTCCAAGATCGAGTCCGACTGCACTAGAAGATTTATCAGCAATGCTTGAGTAAATGACTTTAGCATTAGCGCCGTAATAAAAATTTTCACTGAATTCATTTGTATATCCAAGAATAAATGCAAGCTCACCTGCACTGAACTCTCCGGTTCTGTTTCCAAATTCATCAGCTTCATCGAATGTGCCGTAATTGATGTATTTAATTGCAGAACCAAATCTTCCTATGTTTTCAAATTCTGTTGAGTAAGCTAAACTGAACAGATTTATATCCATCAGGTGTTTTACAAAAGAAAACGAAACAGGATCTTTTTCAAGGAAGCTCATTCCGGCCGGATTGTAGAAAAGAACATCAACGTCATCATTATTTGTAGACAAAGCTTCCGCCAAGTGAAGCTGCTCGTGCACTCATATCAACCTTTAGGAAATCATAAGTGTTTTGCCCGAATGCGATCGATGTGGTAAAAATAAAAACTATGAATAAAGATGAAAGTACGGTTCTCATTTAAACTCCTTGAAAATTGCTGTGACTATTTAAGGATTATAGTAAATAAAGGCAAGGGGAAGAAGAGTGGACTTTTCAAAATTAAGAATTAACAATGAATAATTAAAAATTATGAAACCCATATTAACCATAGTCATCCCACTATAACTTGAAACGAAACTTTTTACAATTTAGATTTGTTTCCATACTAAAAAGGAGAAAAAATTGAACGCGGTTAAAACAGTATTCTTAATGACTTTAATGATGGCTCTTTTCCTGTTAATTGGCTACCTTCTTGGCGGCAACACAGGAATGACTATCGCACTTGTATTTTCATTAATTATGAACTTTGGCTCTTTCTGGTTTTCTGATAAAATCGTTCTGGCAATGTACAGAGCAAAAGAAGTAAACCGGGAATCAGCACCAAAGTTTTATGATATGGTTGAAAGATTAGCCAGACAGGCAAACCTGCCTATGCCTAAAGTTTATATTATAAACGATCCGACACCAAATGCATTTGCTACAGGAAGAAGTCCGAAGAAAGCTGCAGTCGCGGCAACAACAGGAATATTTGCAGGGATTAAGCAATGATGAGCTTGCAGGAGTAATGGCACACGAGCTTGCACACGTTAAGAACAGAGATACTTTGATCAGTACGATTGCAGCAACTTTAGTTGGTTCTATTTCATACATTGCTCATATGGCTGGATGGGCTTTTATGTTTGGCAGGAGTGATGACAGAGAAGGCGGAGGTATTGGAGGATTAGTTTTGTTAATTCTTTCACCAATACTTGCTATGCTTATTCAAATGGCAATCTCACGCTCGCGTGAGTTTGCTGCTGATAAAGGTGGTGCAGAGATTTCAGGAAATCCATTAGGACTGGCTTCTGCTCTTGCAGAAAATTTCCAGAGGTAATCAGATGAAACCAGTTTATCATTCTGATCCGGCAACGGCACATATGTTTATAATCAATCCTTTAGCTGGCGGGGGAATTTCAAAATTATTCTCAACACATCCGTCAACAGAGGAAAGAATTAAAAGATTGCAGGCGATGGCGAGGTAAGGTCAAGATAAAAGATTAAAGATTAAAGTAATTGTAAAAATTAAAAGCTGTCAGTATTCAGTCAAAGTTAGAAACTTGACAGCTTTTTATTAATTTCAGCTGTAACAACGAATCCAGCTTAAAGTATCCAGAATCAGTAACCAGTATCCAGAACGTCTTGAAACTCTAAGCCATTCTTCTGATATTAGCAGTGCAATGCTAATGAAATTTGTAATTAAATATTTATTCTATTCCTGGAAGATTTCTCTTTTATCTTTTGTAATTATTCTTCTCTTATCTTTGGAGATTAATGTCAGATAAAAACCAATCTTGATGTTTTCTATTCCCTGACAGATTCACTCGTTGATCAAATAAATTATGAAATACCTTCAAGTGAAAAGAAAATCCTTCTAACACTTAATCTTGGTCAAAGCTATTCTCTTTTTTCAAATAGCATAAAAGAAAGATTCAGACAGAGCGGAAAAGAAATTCTTGAGCAGCCGCCTGATGAACTTAATATTCCTCACGTTGATATTGTAATGGAAGGTGCGGGAGTCGAATACGGTGAGATGTTCAGAGATGGATGGTTTGGAACTCATTACATTCAGCGTTACTCAACAATTTTTGGTAACTATCTTCAGACTTTTTCTGAAAGCGGCAAGAAGGAATTTGAAATTACGCGGCATGGACACAGTAAAAGTTGATGACATAAAATTTCTTGAAAATGAATCATTCCCATTCACTAAAGGAACAACTCCATCCGAGCCATTTCTTTCGGGATTTGCTGAACCTCTGATTGCAATTGGAACCGCAGCAGCAGTGATTGTGATTTTCTTCACTGTAAGAAGCGAGTGATTGATTTTACCTTTGAAGCAACTGCATTTTTGACTAATATTACCTGTTAATTTTATGAAATTAAAGCATTTATGAGAAAATACTTTTTAATATCAAGTGCGTTTCTGCTTCTGATTTGGGGCTGTAGTTCAACGCGTGATTTGAGTGATCTGAGCGCCGATGAAAGGTTAGCCAGCGCAATAAAACTTTATGAAGATGAGGATTTTGAGGATGCTGCGAACAGAGTTTGAAGCTTTATTACTTCAGTATCCCGGCAGCAGCATAGTCGATGATGCACAATATTATCTTGGGATGTGCAAATTTCAGCGTGAAGAGTATATTCTGGCCGCATTTGAATTTAGCAAACTGATCAAAAATATGCCGGCGAGCGAATTTGTTGCCGATGCCCAGTTTATGCTTGCTGAAAGTTATTATGAACTTTCACCCGATTATACTTTAGATCAGAAATATAGTAAGAAAGGAATTGAAGAATACCAGGCATTCGTTGATTTCTTTCCATTGAATCAAAGGGTTGCCGAGGCAGAAAGAAAAATTTCGGAATTGAATGATAAGCTCGCACGAAAAGAATATTCGATTGCAGTTATTTATGAGAAGATGGACTATTACACTGCATCTTTAAAGTATTATGACGCAGTTGTTGAAATTTATCACGATACTCAATATGCACCGATGGCTTTATACCGCAAAATAAAATTGTTGATGGATAGAGAACGGGAAGATGAAGCTCTGAAAGAGATGAGAAAGTTCGTTCGTATGTATCCTGAAGATAAAGATTTTAAAGAAGTTGACGACTTGAAAAATTCGCTCGAAGCAAAATTAAAGGGGGGTTTTTCCTCTAACTAATGACTGCCCGTAAAGTAAGCGAATCACAAATAACAATGACCGAGCTTGTATTTCCAAACCATACTAACCAGCTTGGGACGCTGTTCGGTGGACAATTGATGTATTGGATTGATATTTGTGCTTCTCTAAGTGCTGAAAAACTTACGGGGAGAGTCTGCGTTACTGCTTCAGTAGATAGAATAGATTTTCATCACCCGGTAAAACTTGGAGATGCAGTTACTCTTCTATCCTCCGTTAACAGGGTGTTTAATACTTCACTGGAAGTAGGTGTTAAAGTTATTGCACAATCCTTCAAAGAGGGCACAGAAACGCATACTAATTCGGCTTACCTTACATTTGTTTGCGTTGATTCGCAGGGTAAACCAGTTAAAGCGATTGAAGCTGTACCAGAAACAAATGAACAGAAAAGAAGATTTAATGAAGCGCTCATCAGGAGAGAAAATCGACTCAAAAATCGTTCAATTGAAAAATAGTTTCATTTTATTTGTTCTGTTTTTTTCTTCATTATCCTATAGCCAGATCCCCATCAATGGGTTTTGCTTCCAAAAAAGTTATTCACTGCCTAAGGATTACCAGGGAATAATCTCTGCTGATTTAAATTTTGATGGTAATGATGAGATTATTTTTTATTCTCCTTCTGCAAAGCGTCTTGGGATGTATGCCGGAATACCTGGCGAACAAACCGAATTAAAAGAGTTTCAATTAAATTCAGAAATTTCTCAACTCAGACAGCTAAAAGATAAAAATGGAAGTAACTATTTATTTGCAGCGGTAGAACGCAAACTCAGAAGAGTTTCCTTAATGTATATTTCTATTGATTCACTCGAAGCGGGAAAAAGTAAAATTGAATTCGATTCTTATCCGGACAATATCTCCACAGGAGACATTAACTTAAATGGGAACGATGAAATACTTGTCTCAGGCAGCGGCTTCGATGGTCTGTCAATTCTTTTTAGATCGAATGGTGGCATTGGTGAAAAGAAAATAATAATTGGTACGAGTTTTAGCGAAGCCATTTTCGTAGATTTAAATGATGATGATTATCCTGATGTTCTGGCATTTAATATCCTCGAAAATTCACTCCAGTTTTTTACCAATAATACAAATGGAATTTTCAGACAATCGCGTTCGGTACAATATTCGGATAAAATAAGTTTGCTGCAAAGAGTAGATCTGAATTCAGATGGATTTCAGGATATAGTTTACGTTGTTGGTGACCGTCTTGAAATTCTTTTCGGAGATGCTCAGGCTGTATACAAGAAAAAATCATCTGTTCGATTGTATGATAGACCAACCGCAATTCAGTTTGGAGATTTTAATGGAGATAAATTTTATGACATGGTTTTTTGTAAGCAAAAAGGCAGTTTAAATATTCTCTTCGGAAAGAAAGGCGGCGAATTCTACGAAAGAATTCCTTATCTGGACAATTCATCTCTTATCGCATTCACAAAATTTAAATCCGGAATGACTGATAATATTGCGTACATACTTGAATCAGGTGAGCTTTCTGTTATTAAATCGGAGAAATTGCTCGGAAGCGAAATGAAAGTTGTTCCCTCAATTAAAGCGGGAGCTGTAAAATCTTTTGATTATGCGAACGATGCCATTCCGGACGTAAGTTTTATCGATGAATACGATAACTCTTTAAAACTTCTGCTAAATAACAAGGATGGTATTCCTTCAATTCTTTATAGTTTGCCATTAGCCGATGATCATAAAGATATTTTGGTTGATGAATTTTTTAAGTTCAGAAAAATATTCTACTGTTACGCAGAAGGAGCTCCGTTATTAGAAATTTTCAGATATAATTTTAATACGGATAAACTCAATCGCAAACAGCTTTATGCACCGGGAGAAATTCTTGATATAGCTCTGCAGCGTATTGACAGTACGTTTGTAAATATTTTTCTGGTCTATACCAAGCAATCAAAACTTTATCTTGGAAAATTTGAAAATAAAGATTTGAGTATAACATTCAGGGAGTTCCCTTTTATTGACAGAAATGTAATCTCGGCTCAGCTTTTTATTGAAACAGAACCCGAAGTGTATTATTGGAAATCGGAAGAAAATTCTTTTCACTTTAAAAAAGCAACCATCAAATCTGGTCCAAATGATTACAATACCTATTTTGAAATTCCTAAATCGGCTGGCACAAGGGTGAACCTCTATGCCGCTGATTCTTACTTTAATCAATATCCTTCATTGGTGAGTCTCGTTCAAAATGAAACAGAGAATTACCTTATGGTAATTGCAGACCATAAATTCAAATTTTCAAATCTGTTTTTCAATCCAACCATAAAAAGCGAGGAAAAATTTGGCAAAGGATTTTTTGGAGAGACTTCAATAAAGGGAATAATTAATTTCACGGTAAATAATGAAGATGATAATTATATTAGCAAAATGATTTACCGCGAGAAAGAAAAAACTTATTCGCTGAATCAAATGCTTGCTGCTGAGAACGTTTCTGATTATTTTTTCGCGAGGCTTGATCGGAAAAATTATTATTTAGTTTATTCAAACAAAGAAGGTGGGTTATCTATAACATCAGTAAAAAAATAGTCTTTATATTTTCTGTACTAATATTAACAGCGTTTTTATCAATTCAGATTTATTCGCAGCAATTGAGCCAGGCTCAGCTTGATTCACTTTACACAAAATTCCTTCAACTTAGGGCGCCCGAATTGCTTCCGCAAACTGATAAGCCTCCTGAGTTTACTTTAGCAGACAGGAAATGTGGATTCGGAATTGTGAGTGAAATAAAACTAAATTTTAACTACTTCACTTTGGAACAGCAAAATGTTCTAAAATCTATTTTGCAAAGAAAAATAAAACAAAAGAGCATTGTTAGTCCCTCAGGTTTTTTCAGAATTCATTATGATACAACAGGCAGTCAAATCTCCAATTTATGATACTTTCTCTGACCAGCGGACGAAAATGCAACCAGGTTGCACTTGCCGCTGATTCCGTTTATCGGTTTGAAGTTAATTATCTTGGATTCCCCGAACCTCCATCTGATAACGGAGACGGCGGTGACAATCGATATGATATTTATATAACAACTGCAGATGGCAATTATGGATTCACCGACCTGGAAACACCTTTGGGCGGAGAGAGATTTACTTCTTATATGGAGATTCATTTCAGCTTTCAGGGTTCCAAATTTTGCTACCACGGATTAAATGCAATGGAGGTTACTGTTGCACACGAATTTCATCATGCTATTCAAATGGGAAATTATATTCTTCGTTTGGAGGATAGATTTTTTTATGAACTTACTTCAACATCGATGGAAGAGTTTGTTTATGATGATGTGAATGACTACTATGCTTACATGAAGAATTATTTCGATAATCCGCCAAGCGGACCTTTCCAATCAATAATGGATACAATCTTGCGCATCTGGAATATTTATCTTCAAGTTAATTTCAATTTTGGAGTTATTAAACGCCAGTGGGAATTAATGCCGAATCAAAGAGCAATGATTGCTATCGGGAATTCTATATTGGAAAGAGGTTCAACATTTGCGAGTGAGTATAATAAATTTGGTATATGGACATTATTATACCGGTTTCAGATGTTCCGGTCAGTTTTTTGAAGAGGCTGAAAATTATCCTTTGATAAATCCTTTTGCACTTCAGACATTTACACCACCAGCACAATCGATAGAAATTGATGCTGCAGAATCTACTTCAAACAATTTCATAAAATTTAATATTAGTATTAATAGACGATAGCTCTCGATGCGATCATCACCAATGGTAACATTGAGTGCAGTATACTCAACACCTTCTCAAATTACAGTTAGCTATACATTATTTTCGGATGGGTCCGCAGGTAACCGAGAAAACTTACTGAAAATTATTCGTCAAACTTCTATGCAGCCGATCCTGGCTGGTGGTCTGTTTCAGAAATTCTGAATGGTTTGCTTGTTCGTCAGGATTCAACAATAATTCCGGGTGTTATTGTCACGGAAAGCTATGTGTTTCCTAATCCATTTAGATATAATGGTAATGTCTCTGTATCCATCGAAGGTAAGCAGGGAGAAGAGTTGAGCTTTAATGTTTACTCTTCTGATATGTCTTTAGTCTATTCTATTCAGAAGTCAGCTAATATATTATTGAATAACACTATAGGAATAAGCTGGGATGGTCTGGATAATAATGGAAACAAGCTTGGCTCCGGTGTTTACATTTATGTTATCAAGCAGGATGACGAAGTCGTAAAAGGAAAAGTTGTGATATTCAATGAGTAGTTACTCAATACAATCACAAAATCTTTCCAAACTCTTCGGAAGAAGATTAATCTTCAAGGATATAAATTTTAACTGGGCAGAGAGAGGAATCTTCGGGATTTCAGGTCCAAACGGCTCTGGCAAATCAACTCTAGTTAAAATTAGTTGCTGGACTCATTGCTCCTTCCTCAGGAAAAATTATTCATAAAAATTCCGGTGGTGAAATAATTCCTGAAAAGCTTCACAACCATATTGGGTTTGTTTCTCCTTATCTTGTTCTTTATGAAGAATTTTCAGCGTGGGAGAATCTGAAAATATTTGCGAAAATCCGTGGAGTTGATTTTAATGAAGAGAAAGTGACTTATTACTTAACTCAATTCCTTCTTGAAAACAGAAAGAATGATCTTGTAAAAACTTATTCATCGGGAATGAAGCAGAGACTTAAATTTATTTTTGCACTTATGCATTCACCTGAAGTATTAATTTTTGATGAGCCGACATCCAATCTTGATGAAGAAGGTAAAAAAGTTGTTTATAAAATTGTGAATGAAGAGGGAAAGAAGCGGATTGTAATTATTGCTTCAAACGAAGTGAAAGATTTAGAATTATGCAGCGAAGTTTTATTGCTGGAGAAATTTAAATGATAGCGGAATCATACGCACTATTTAAAAAAGATTTTCACTCCGAGTTAAGAACTCGTTACGCAATAAATTCACTTGCAATGTTCATCATTGTTGCAATCAGCGTTATTCTTTTTTCTATCGGCAACGAAACAATAACCGAGAGTTTAACCGGCGGACTTTTCTGGGTTGTTATCTTTTTCACAGCAATGTCTGGTTTGGCAAGAGCATTTGTATCTGAAGAAGAAAGAGGAACAACTCTTACACTTCAACTTATCGCATCTCCAACTACTGTGTTTTCAGGAAAGCTGATTTTTAACCTGATACTCGTCTTCTGTATGAATCTGGTTATTGCTCTTCTTTATTCAGCTTTGTTTGAAAAATTTGTCGTTCAAAATTTCCCTCTCTTTTTATTGACGTTTATTTTGGGAAATATCGGCCTGGCAGTTGCATCCACAATTATCGCTGCCATTATTGCAAAAGCAGGTGCAAAAGGAACACTTTATCCCGTCCTTTCCTTTCCGATTTTATTACCTTTGATTCTTACCTGTGTTCAATTAACTTTGTTCTCGTTCGATGGTACAAGCTTTGAAGAAGCTCAGTTTGAACTGGCAATAGTTGTTGGTTACGACGTAATTATGATTACCGCATCTTATATGCTGTTCGATTTTATCTGGAAAGATTAGTCAATTTCAAAGGTTTTTTTCAATTAAAATTATATGATCTGGAAAATTCTATTATTTTTACTTTTAGCATTCGTATCAATAGCAGGAATAGCGTTTCCAATTGTTGAGAAACCAAGTGCCTGGTACGAATTTCCATTCATTCCCGGACTTGAGGAAAATGCTAAAATAATTTTCTTTCATGTTCCAACTGCCTGGCTTACAGTAATCGCTTTTCTGATGTCAACGGTTTTCAGTTTCAGATATTTAAGGAATAAAAATCTTGATGAAGATGCAAAAGCACATTCAGCTGCACAGCTCGGAATGATTTTCTGTATTCTTGCAACTGTAACCGGTGCAGTTTGGGCAAAGTTTGCGTGGGGACAATTTTGGAGCTGGGATCCAAGACAAACAAGCATCTTTGCAATACTTTTAATTTATGGCGCACTCTTCGCTCTTCGTTCATCAATTGAATCAGAAGATAAACGTGCAACACTTTCAGCAGTTTATTCATTGATCGCTTTTGTAACTGTTCCTTTCTTTATTTTCATTATGCCAAGAATAATGAAAGGACTACATCCGGGTTCTGCTGATGATTCCAATGCTGGACCTGTAGTTGATTTTCAGATGAACTCGAGCATGCAGCTTATTTTTTTCCTTTCACTGATAGGATTTACAGTATTATATTTCTGGATGTGGAGAGTCGGTTATAAATCAATAATCATAAAAGATAAACTAGAAAAACAGTTAATGATCCCGACATCGGGACAGGGAGGATAATTTTGGACGGTCTCTACAACTTCTTGCAGAGTAATGCAATTTACATCGTGATGATAATTGTCCTTATAGTCTGGGTTGGAATATTTTTTTATATGTTCGCCCTTGATAAAAGATTAAAAAGTATTGAAAAAGAAATAAGCGGAGATAAAAAATGAAAAATAAATATATATTCGGGGGAATTATTATAGCAGTCTTTCTTGTATTGATGGGGTATTTGTTCACTCAAAGTAATATTGAATATGTTGATGATTTCAACAAAGTTATGTCCAGTGAAAAAACAGTGAAAGCTACCGGAAGCTGGGTCAAAGAAAAAAACTATCAAATTGATAGTCAGAATAAAACCTTCTCTTTCTTTATGGCTGATGATCACGGCAAGCAAATGAAAGTAATTTATGAAGGTACAATTCCAAACAACTTCGAAAGTGCCACAAGCGTTGTTGTAACCGGAAAATATCAGAACGGTTATTTTCATGCCAAAGACATTTTAACTAAATGTCCAAGCAAGTATGAAGAGAAAACTGCAAACTCTTCATTATAAATCAGCATTTAGAAATTTATAATTATCAATAAGTCTCCAAAGATTTAAAATGGAAAACTCAAAGTTTGTTTTTACGGGAATTGTATTAAAGGAAGGTTCATCTTTCAGCTCATTATGTCTTGAAGTGGATGTTGCATCAGAAGGTGAGAATATCTCTGAAGCGAAGAAAAATCTAATGGAAGCTGTTTCCTTGTATATTGAATCGGCTATTGAGAATAATCTGCCAGTATTGAGACAAATTCCTGAAGAAGAAAATCCTATAAAGCAGTATCCAGAAAAAATTATAGAAAAATTTCCGCTTAAGATAAACTTTTCAGTTAAAGCTTATGCCTAAGCTGCCAGTTGTTAAACCGGAGCGAGTTATTAAGGCATTAAAAAAAATTGATTTTGTTGAAGTTCGCCGGAAGGGTAGTCATATACAATTGAAACGAGGCAATTTACTGGTTACAGTTCCTTTTCATAATAAAGATTTAAACCCAACTACATTAAAATCAATTTTGCGTCAAGCAAAAATTACGACAGAAGAATTACTAGAGATACTTTAGAAATAAAAAGTATCCTGCGAGTCGAAAAAAAATCTTTCGCTGCAACAATTTTTATATATTAAGAAAGAGGTATAAATGATAGGAAGTATTATACTCACACTTGCGCTTGCATTCAGCATAATATCGATGATAATGTATTTCCTGAATTATCGTGGATATAAAAACACTCTGAATTATGGAAGAATCGCTTATCATGGAATGGCAGTTCTGGTTATTGCAGCATCAGTGTTTTTGTGGTATGCAATTTTAACTCACCAGTATCAATACAATTATATTTACAGTTACAGTAATAACAGCTTAAGAGATCTCGGTATTTTTCAGCTTGCTTCTTCTTTCTGGGGAGGACAGGAAGGAAGCTTTATGTTGTGGCTTCTTCTAACATCTATAGTTGGAATTATGCTCCAATCTTATGCTTCAAAAAGAGGAGATCTTGAACCAAGAGTAATGGCTGTATTTACACTTGCAACTTCATTTTTGCTGGTAATGGTTTCTCCCTGGTTCAAAAATCCGTTTGAATATATTTGGGTCACTCCGGTTTTCGTAAAAATAGAACACTTAAACTCACAATTTTTTAATCTGCCCTTTTTGCAATCATTTTTCTTCACTGATCAAAGTACTAATCAGAGTTTCATTCAAATAAATTCAGATCTTGTTTCAAAGCTATCACAAGCAGGAATTTCAGTTAATCAATTTATAATTGATGGAAAGGGATTAAATCCACAGCTCCTTAATTTCTGGATGCAGATTCATCCTCCGATCCTGTTTGCAGGATTTTCAATGGCTACAGTTCCATTTGCATTTGCAATTGCAGCATTAATGAAGAATGATTACCGAGATTGGGTTAAGCAAGCTTTTCCATGGATGCTTGCAGGAATGGGAGTACTTGGCTTGGGAATTATGCTTGGCGGTTATTGGGCTTATGAAATGCTCGGATGGGGCGGATACTGGGCATGGGATCCTGTTGAGAATTCGAGCTTGATTCCATGGTTGGTTGGAGTTGCAGGAATTCACACTTTGCTCGTGCAAAAGAAAACTCAGGTAAAAGGTGGAATAGGTAAATATGCAAAAACTAATTTGATGTTGTGCGTGCTTACTTATGTGTTCGTACTTTATAGTACGTTCTTAACAAGAAGCGGTGTGCTGGGTGATGCTTCTGTTCATTCATTCGTTGATCCGGGTATGATTATTTATCTCTTCCTGATTTTATTCATAGGAACATTTGCCTTACTCGGCTTTGGAATGATTGCATTCAGATGGAAAACTTTAAATGAAAATATAAAAGATGAAGAAAGTATACTCTCACGTGAATTAGGCTTATTCACAGCAATGATCGTATTAATTGCTTCTGCAATAATTGTTCTCGTCGGGACATCAGCACCAATCTTTGGTAAATCGGTGGATACTTATTTTTATAACGAAATGCATCTTCCTCTTGCAATCATCATAATGTTCTTAAACGGAATAAGTCTTCTTATCAAATGGCAAAAGTCTGATCTTAATGAACTAATAAAGAAATCAACTTACGCAGCAATTGGTGCAGTTTTGTTCACGATTTTGCTGGTAGTTTTTGGCGGAGTTCAGGAGATAATGATCATCATTCTTTCTCTTACTACAGCTTTTTCACTTTTTGTTAATCTTGATATTGCAATTAAGATTGTGAGAGGTAACTTCAAAATGCTTGGAGCGTATGTTGCTCATATAGGAATCGCTTTGTTTATTCTTGGTGTAATAGGTTCCGCAGTTTATAGTGAAGAATTAACAGTTGATCTCGTAAAAGGTAAGTCAGTCCCAGCTTTTGGTTACGATTTAACTTTTACTGGAGGTTACGCTATTGAGAATAACACCAAATTTGCTTTCAATGTTGAAGTTAAAAAAGGTAGTTCTAAATATACTATAGCACCAATTATGTACAGGAGTGAATTCAATAATAGCATAGTTCGCGAACCAGCTATACTTACACTTTTAACAAAAGATATTTACTTCTCTCCTTTGGGCTATGACGAAGGAGGGCAGAGTCAGAGTCAGCATTCACATAATCATATTTCACTTGAAAAGGGTGGCTCAACGGAGTTTGAAGGAACAAAAATTACTTTCACAAAATTCAATATGGCGGCTGAGACAATGCAATTGATGAGTGAAGGAAAAGATTTCCAGATGGGTGCCGTACTTGAGATAGAAAAGAATGGAAAGAAAACGGAGACAGAACTACTGCGAAAACAAACTGATGGAAAAGTTGAATTCACCTCATTTGAATCAAAAGAAATGAATTTGAAAATTGAAATGGAAAACCTTTCTGCCGGTGTTATTGAAATCGCATTATCAGCATTGGATGGCAGTGAAACTCAAACCACGACAACTCAGACAGAAGCTAACGAAATATTAAGTGTTACTGCAAGCATAAAGCCTTTTGTTAATTTAGTCTGGGCAGGCGTTGCAATAATGGTAATTGGTTTCTTTATTGCGATGACGAGAAGGTTGAAAGAGTCAAAGATTATTTCCTGAATGCAAAAAATATCTTTTAAAGATTTGATGCCCGTTTCATGCGGGCATTTTTTATTTCATTCTCCTGTAACGTAAGGAAAATTATTAATCATAAGCGCAGAAAAAGCATACTCCCTTAAGTCTGGCTCATCAATCATCCTGCTGTAAAATAATTGATTAGCTCCAAAGAGTAGGGAGGATGCATCATAACCCAGTACTCTTAAATATGCTGTCATACAGGCACTTTGCTGTCCGTCATAATCATAAATACAGATTGGTTTATCAGTTGGTAAAGATTGAAGGTACTTACCACTTCTAAATTCAAAGTCCGGTGAATCCATATACAAAATTGTACCCGGCGAATGTCCTCTTCCTTCAAGAACAATAAATTTTCGTGCATAGTAAAGTCTCATCTTACCGTAACAAATAATATAGTTGCTATTTTCCGAAGGCAGGTTTTCTGAATAGTAAAATCCTTCATCAATAATTTTTTTTATCCTCAAATTGATTCTCTCGGGAAGAGCTGCTTCTGGGTTTTCAAAAGTTATCAGGGGCAAATCGGTTAAACTATCTCTTGGGAAATCTTCATTTGAATATGATTCGATATTTGCTGCATCTCCGAGTGCACTTAACCATTCATCAGCAAAGAACTGATTCCAGCTTGCCATTCCATATTTCATCGAATATACATTGTTGAATCCTGCAAGTCTGAGCAGGCAGGTAAAGTATGCTGAGCTTTGTCCGTTCTTGCTTACTAAAATTATTTTGGGATAAGAGCCAGCATCAATACTTTTCATAAAATTATAGAGACTATCATATTAGAATATTTACAGCACCTTCAATATGTCCATTCTGAAAGTCCGGATTGTTTCTTATATCAATAATCAAATAGTTAGATAAATTTGAGATACACTTCCTGAGCATCAATCAAAGCCGGAGCTAAATTACTGTTTACAAAATCTCCCTGACTTTCAAAGTAAACGAGCATCTCCGCTGCCGGATTCAATTGACCTGTAAATGGCGGTGCTACATTATCTTCAACACAGCTATTAAAAAGTATGAAGCCGAATACGAACAATATATATAACAATAAATTTTTCATTTCTTAAAATACCAGTTGTGGTATACCTCGTGATACGCCGATAAATAATCCGATAGTCTTCTCACCCTGAACATTCCAAATTACCTCACCGCCGCCCTGAACGTATGGATCATTAATTTCATTCCCTGATGTTCGTGAATTAAAATAATCTTCAAACGATTGATCAAAAGAATTTACCTGGATGTATCTGTAATTTGAATAATTACCGCCTCTGTATTGTTCTGGAAGCGAAGAAGTTGTAACGACTACATTCGAGCCAGGTGCAGCAGAAGATACAGCATAATAATCATCTGCTATGACAGCAGGGGTAGTTGTTACTATCCATAAAGCAGCATAAACTTCTCCTTCTTTAGCATTCACTGCGGCGTTTAAAGTATGTTCACTCGAGTTATAATAAGCATTTGTAATTTCTGGTTTGTAAGGAATCCTGGTGATGCTGTAGATATAAGTTTCATCTTGCATAGCAAATAGTTCATAAGTTTCTCCTTCAACTACAAAGAGATCGGATAATGGTTTGTATAAACCCTGGCTTGTATAAACTAATGGAATAATCTGAACGCCATTCCGTTTTATATATGCTGTAACATTTTTCAATTCAGCATCTTCTATTCTGTACGGAACTCCGAGAGGAAGTGTTTTTGTAAATCTAACTGTAGGAAAATACTTGTTTGCCTGTATCTCGGCCTGAACAACAATATATTCTTCATAATCAAATTGAGGAGTAAGTAATTCCTCGTTCTCACATCCTGAAATTGTGATCAATATTAAAGCGAGGAGTATTTTGATTAAGTGCTTCATTCTGTTGATTAAAATTTAACTGCAATTCCTGCAGATGGTATAAATGGAAACAAGCTGATTCTTTTTATCACCGGGACTTGTTCTCCCTCCTCATTTTCAATTAGTACAACATACTGAGCAAAAGCATTTTGCCTGTTGTAAATGTTATATAGTGTCAGGTAAGTCTCGAAATTTGTATTCAGCCATTTGAATGAGTAGTTTAAGTTTACATCAAGCTTTGTATATGCAGGGAACATTTCTGTGTTGATACCTGCATAGTTAAATTGAACTTGCGGATCACCGCCGGTTCCTACAGGATCGAAAATATATTGCCCCGGAGGAAGAGTATATCTTTGTCCTGTTGCATATACCCACGTAGCTCCAATGTTCAAGTCGTCAATTACTTTATAAGTTAATACAATTGAAAAATCATGTCGCTGATCATAACGGGGATAAAAAACTTTACCACCATTCAACTCGTCAAACTGACGTTTGGACCACGATAGAGTATATCCTATCCAGCCAGAAAAATTTCCTTTTCGTTTGTTCAGGAAAAACTCAACACCGTAAGCCTCGCCCTGTCCTTCTGTGAATTGATCTTCAATTGAATCATCTAAAGGATTAAGCTCGATTGAATTTTTAAATTCATAGAGGTTTTGCATATCCTTGTAAAAGCCTTCAACGGAGAAAACGTATGACTGATTGAGCCAATAAGTATCGAAACCCAAAACGTACTGAGTCGAATAGCTGGGTTTAATATCTTTTGTGGAAGGATACCACAAATCGGTAGGCAGAGTAATATCGTTTCTTTCAATCAGGTGAAGGAATTGATGAGCAATCGCAAATGCGCCTTTCATAATTATATCGGATGTAAAATTATAAGCAACTGAGATTCTTGGTTCAAAGTTGAAATATCTTGTTGAGCCGAAATAGTAAAAGCGACCACCGTAATTTGCGCTTAGCTTTGAAGTGAATTGTGATTCACTCTGAAGGTACCAAGCTGCTTCAACTGCTGTAATATCTGTACCTGCATATGGATCTTTTTCGAGTGCTTCAGAATAAACATCGCTGTAGAGAACATCATAGTTGTGCAGAGCAAGGTCGATTCCCGTTTTAAATAAATGATTTTGATGCCATCTCATCTCTGCATTTTGCCTGATATAAAAATCTGTAAGGTTTGGATTTGAAAAGTAGGTGTATGAAGATAAGGATGTTGGATCGATGCCTATCCGTGAAGTAAAATTATAATTTATGTAGCTCACTATTGAATTAAGAAGAAGCGACCTTGTATTTACCTGTAACCAATTTAAACTAAGATTTACATTCCTCCATTCAATATCGTAATCTGTATCTTCCACAGAGGGTGGACTATAAGCATGATCCTGGCTATAGACTGCATTAATCGCAACAACACTTTTTTCTGAAATTGAAAAGTTAACTTTTGCGTTAACATCATAGAAGTTATATCGAGGAGTGGTGCTTTCAGCGTCAAAATTTTTCTGGATGATATCGTAATACATATACCGGCCTGATATAAGATAAGTTGAATTGCTGTCCAGCGGTCCTTCAAATGCTGCAAATGAATTTATTGAACCAAGTCCAACAGTTCCTTTCTCTTTTTCTTTAGAACCTGACCGCAGCTTTACATCAAGAACACTTGAAAGCCTTGCACCATATTCGGCAGGAAAAGCTCCTTTGATTAATCTAATATCGCTTAATGCTGTTGAGTTGAATGTACTTGCAATATTTCCCAAATGGGCTGGATTATAAAGAATTGAACCGTCAACTAATGTTAATGTCTGATCGGGTGAACCGCCTCTTATATATAGACCGCTCGAAATTTCAGATGCATTCCCTACTCCAGGTAGCAGTTCAAGAGATTTAAATAAATCGACCTCTCCTGTTAAAGTTGGAAGGTCGGATAAAAGTTCAGGTGGAATATCAATTGTGCTGGTTAGTATTTTTTCTTGTTTTTCACCTTCAACAATAATTTCTTGAAGCTGAATGTCCTCGGAAAGCATTTCAATGGAAAAAGTTTCTGATGGTGTTCGACCTGTGATATAAATTTCCCTAATTGCTGTCTTATATCCTAAATGGCGAAAAATTAAAATATATTTCTTATTGTCTAACGATGGAATTACGTAGTAGCCGAATCTGTTTGTCGCAGTTCCCGTTACAGGAGGTTGATGGAAATTTAATGAATCATCATAAACCAGGATATTAGTTCCTACAAGTGCTTCACCAGTTGTTGCATCTTTAACAAAGCCTGCCAGAGTATAATTATCCGATTGAGCAAATAAGTTTGTTGTCATCAATATGAACAAAAAACTCAAATAAAAATCTGATACTTTCGATTTCACTGAAATTGAGAACTGTTCTGCACAATAAAATTTATTTACAGTGTTGACTTAAAAAAAATTGGGGTAATATTCAACTATGAAATTTGAAGTCTGAAAAAAAAACCGGCTTCTGGCGAAGCCGGTATATGGTGGTTGTGGTTGAGTCGAGATAGGAAGAGTAAAAAGCTCTGTATTAAAATCCCCTTTTTTGTGGTCCCCGTTTTTTGATCTCTTGTCAAAAATCTTTTATGTATGATGAAGATTATTCAATTGATATACCATCAGCCATTTTAAGTAGAGTGATGTCTCAATTAGCGAGAGTAATAAGTCATCTTTGTCGGACGAAATAAATTTTATTTCAGAATGAAAAAATTTTCAGGGAAGTGATTACTCTGAATGATCTAAACAAAAATTGTCGCCTCGAAAAATCTTCCTGTAAATATTACCCGATAGAATTTTTGTGAGGTGAGTTTTAAGTAAAAAATAATTGTTAAAAATTTCTTCGTCGAATTTGGCGTTAATAATTTTTAAGTATCGAAATAGAAATGATTTCATTGAAACCGACCTTAAAAAACTTCTTTTCTAAGTATTGCAGCTACACAAATCCTCAACAATTAATATTGAATTTTACAAAGTAAAAACTTAGAATTCTTTAAGAAATCTAATGAAAAGAATTCTTGACACGTGTCCGACTGAGTGGTTAAATTTGACCCTCAATTTTAACAAATTCCGCAGTAGCTCAGTTGGTTAGAGCACCTGACTGTTAATCAGGGTGTCGTAGGTTCAAGTCCTACCTGCGGAGCCAATGACCCCGAAGTTGCAACCTATGCAATTCGGGATTAACTGTTTTAGACCAATTCGATTTTTATCCCACATAATGTTTCGTGGTTTTTCTTAGTTGAGATGTATTTACCGGGTAGTTTAATTGGTTCTAACTTTTTTTCAAGCAGCTGAATCTTTTCCCAGCTTAATGTTCCTTGCACCTTACAAACACCAGAGTCAATTCCATAAATGTTTCCATTCTGAATTTTTATCATAAATCCATCAAGTGTGAAAGACAAATTAAGATCGAACTCAATTTTGTATACAAGCATATTTTTGAACATCACCTCAATGTAGGGTTTATGATCACTTTTTATAATATGTTCTGACAGATTTATCTCAAATTTTTCTTCGGGAGATTTGATTGATTCTTCGAGAATTTTTTTTATTTCTTCACTCTTTTTCCACGACGATAAAAATATTGATGGAATTTTAATATCAAGCAGTTGTGCAATTTTTTCAAAAATATCAAACTTCGAAGCAGTCCATTTAACTCCCTTTATCTCTTTGGTTATTTTTTCTTTGAATTTCTTCCAGTTATCATCGTGCTGGTCTTTTTGCTTAGTTTCATCCGTGACTGGAAATAATTCACTGACTGTTGTCAAGGCTTCACTCATTTACTCCTCCTTATCTTATCAATTATTTTTTTATTTGAAGTATCAAGATGTAATTCAGCTTCGTTAACGTTTGGATTCATTCGAATTGTAAGATCGATTAATGTGTCTTTTTCCTTTGTTACTGACTGAGTTCCGGTATCCGACTTTGGTTGTAATTTCAATTTTGGTTTAAATAGATATTTGAGTGTCAGAGATCCACCAATAAGACCACCTAAAGCAAGCAGTATATATAATAATATATTTACAGGCTCTTCGATAATTATGTTTGTAGAACTAATTGCAACCACTTCACCTTGAGTATTCACTAGCTGAACAGTTACGGTATATTTACCATCTTTATCATAACTATGTGCAGCTTTACTTTCCGTCTGAGGTTCGGTGCGGTTTAAATCCCCAAAGTCAAAAAGAAACTTGAAGTCCGGGTTTGCAATATTTGTGATTGCTTTAGCCTTGAAGGTAATCTCTTCATCAACTTTAGCGGATGTCTCAGAGGAGATTCTCACATCAATAAAAGGATTAACTTTTACCTGCTTGGTATCACTTCTGACAAGCGAGTAAACAGAGTCACCGTCAAATCTTCCGACTTCTGCGTAAACTTCATAAGTATCCGGTTTTTCATATTTATAGCTTGATTCATGAATATCCAGCCAGTCACCGGGTTTTATACCCTCGCCATAATAAAATCGGTATTTTAAATTTTGATATTCAGTTTGAAGTTCCAGGTTGAAATGAACTTCTTCATCAGCATTTACTTCTAATGGATTAACATTAAGTAAAACAGCTCCCGGCGGTATTGCTATATTATTAACTTTTATTCTCAAAATATCCGATGTTGCCAGCAATTTACCATCTCTTGAAAGTAGTTTAACCTGTGCATTAAATGTTTCTGCTTTTCTGAACGAATGTTGAGTTACATTATTTGATTGTGTTGCAGTTGGAGTCAAATCTCCAAAATCAAATTGAAAACTGAAAGCCTGGTTTTCTGCATTTGTACTAATTTCAGCTTTAAAGTTTATAATGTCATCGACCTGAACGGAAGTAGGAGCAATTAGTTTGACTCTAAAGTAGGGGTTTACTTTTACCTGCTTGGTTTCACTTCTAACAAGCGAGTAAACTGACTCACCATCAAATCTTCCAACCTCTGCATAAACTTCATAAGTATCCGGCTTTTCATATTTATAATTTGATTCAGGAATATCAAGCCAGCGGCTGTAATTTAAATTCTGCCCATAATTAAAGCGATATCTTAAATTTCTGTTTGTATTAAGTAGCTCCACATTGAAAGTAACTTTTTGGTTCGTATTTACTTCCATAGGATTGACTATAAATGAAATACTCTGTGCAGGTATTACTAAATCTTGAACCGTGATAGTTATTGCATTGGATTCTGCCAGTAACTTATTATCTCTTGTCAGAAGTTTTACACTTGCCTTATAAATTCCTGTTTTTCTATATGAGTGTTCTAGGCTATTTTGTGATCGAAGTACTGCGTCTGTATTGTCTCCAAAATCAAATTGATACTGGAAACTCGGATTTGGAACATTCGTTATGGGATTAGCTGTGAAGGTGATCTTCTCATCAACTTTGGTATAGGTTACGGCGGATAAGCTTACTTCATAGGAAGGTTTAATGTTTACCTTAACCCGCTTAACTTCACTTTGTATTAAATCATAAAGTGTTTCACCATCAAACTTTCCAATCTCGGCGTACACGCTGTAATTATCAGGACGATTATACATAAAAGTTATCTGAGATCCGTTCAGCCATTCACTAGGTGGCAAATTATCGCCAAAGTGAAAGCGATACTTTACATAATTTTCAGGCAGCTTGCATCCCAATATAAAAGTCACTTTCTCGTCCGTAAATACTTCCTGTCGGTCGACTGATAAACTCACCTTCCTTACATTAATTATGATTGAGTCAGCGAGTAAAGGATTGTTTCTCGTCAGCGTTTGATTTCTTTTTACATACACTTTTATTTGGAAAGAACCCGTTTTCTGGAATTCATAATCATTTATTTCGTTATTATTAACTCCAACCGTGATTGGCTCGTTATTAATGAAGAATCCATAGGAGGCTCCGGGGTCGTTGTAATTTAGACTTGCTTTGATATTTACTCTTTCCCATTGTTTACCTCAACTCTGTCTGCACTTAAAGTCACTTGAGGTCGATTTTGCGGGAGTAGGTAAATTGAGAGAGAAACTACTATCAGAATCGACAGAAAAAATACATGGCAGATAAAAAAACTAATCGTCTTCATTTAATTACAACTTCTTGTGAACGCGCAAATAATATATTATTTCTTGTGGTGAATAATACTTTAAAATAACTTGGCCCTGATGTTATTCCCGGATTTTAACGTTAATACTCTTCTTATAAATTGCTAAAATTAATTTAGATTAGCAAAAATATTTAATGATTGGTAAGAAATAGTAATCTATTGTTAACTTATCAGAAGAATTTTTTGAAAGAGTGAAAATGAATGAGCAAAAAACAGGAATAGTCTTCGATCCGATTTTTTTAAAGCACAACCAACCCAGTCATCCTGAAAATGCAAAGAGACTTGAATTTATCATCGGTGGGTTGAAAGAAAAAGGTTTGCTTTCAGAACTTAAACGTATAGAATCCCGCCAGGCTGAGATCGATGAATTAGCAATCTGCCATACAAAGGAGTATGTCGAGTACGTAAAAGAGTATTGTGAGAAAGGAGGCGGTTATTTCGATCCCGATACTTATGCAAACAAATACTCTTATTTAGCTGCTGCTACTGCTGTTGGTAGTTCGATTGATTTGACCAAAGCAGTTATTAGTGGAGATTTGAAAAGCGGATTTGCACTCCTTCGTCCTCCCGGGCATCACGCTTTGGCAAACAGATCAATGGGATTTTGTTTATTTGGAAACATAGCTATTACTGCAAAAGTAGCTTTAGCACAACCTGGAATCAGTAAAGTTGCCATTGTTGATTTTGATGTTCATCATGGAAATGGAACTCAAGCACTTGTTGGAGATGACCCGAATATATTTTTCATCTCATCTCACCAGTATCCGTTTTATCCGGGAACAGGCAGCTATCAGAGAAATCGGACTGGGTGATGCTGAAGGAAAAATTGTTAACATTCCTCTGCAAGCTGGTGTGGGTGATAAGGGATTCAAAATGGTTTATGAAAAAGTTGTCATTCCTTCTTTGGAAAGATTTAAGCCTGATTTAATTTTAGTTTCTGCCGGTTACGATGCCCATTGGGATGATCCGCTTGCCAATCTGAATTTGAGCTTAACGGGATATAACTGGATTTCAAGAGAGCTGATTAAATCAGCAGAAAAAATTTGTTCCGGCAAAATTATCTTTTTTCTTGAAGGAGGTTACAATCTTAAAGTTTTAAGCAGCGGAGTTGCCAATACTATTAGAGGACTTTTGGGAATCGAATCATTTGAAGATCCGCTTGGTAAACCAAATGATGAGGAACCGACCATAGAAAAAGTTATCAACGAGCTGATTAAAATTCACAGACTGTAGATACGGTTGGAATCAGTTAGTTGAATTACCTAAAAAATAATTTATTGAGCCTGCTTCATCCTGAAAATAACAGTAAACAGTTTTGAAGTATTCTTGATTTACAGCACAGGCCCCGTATAAATTCTTCTGAATTTTGAAAACCTCTGCAAATAAATTTTCATCTCGGTCTATTAAATTAACTTTGTATCTGTAAGTCTCACCAATGCTCAGCTCTTTTAACTGAACGTCAAAGTCTTTTAATGGATATGAAAGTCCTTCACCTGATAACTTGATGACAGCTTCTTTTCCTGTCCAGCAAGAATAAAATCCTTCCAATATTTTTTCTTTCGGAAAATCATTTAATTGATTTATCTCAGAATTTGAAAAAAATCTTTTTGCAATTTCAAGATGGTCCTTAAGCGGTTTCATTAATTCTACATCCATTCCAATGAGAGATTTTTTTGTAAATCCAACAGACATAAAATTTTTGCTATGTGAGAGATTAAAATGTAAGTCGCTGTTATTTTGGTCTTTTAATAAAGATGGCTTACCATACTCATTAAAAGTGAACTTAATTTCCTTTCGCGATATGCGCGTATAAATTCCAAGTAAGATTCTTAAAAGCCCTCTGCTGCATATAAACCGGTCTTTATCAGTTTCAAAGTGAAATTTCTTTGCTCGGACTAATTCATCATCGGAGAGGATTTTTTCAAATAGGTTCTTCCGTGAATTTATCTTATCGAGATCAAAATTCCAGATGTGAACTTCATCATCTGCCAAAGCTATATTTTGATTTCGCAGATTGTAAATCCGCTTATTCATCATCATTAATTTTTAATTCTTTTGCACTAATCTAATAAATAATGGCTTTACGAAACCCGGGAAAAACTTCATATGAAAATTATGAGTAGGTAAATAATCCAAGAGTTGGTTATTTTTGACAGGCTTAGTTATTAGTATTTAATTTATTTGATGATCGGAGTTATGAAGAAAATTATATTTATTACTTTGATGCTCAGTGGGATCGTATTTCTTATTTCTTGTAGTAGTAAATCGCCTGCAGAAAACCCTCTAAAATATGAGCTTGTGAAATATGAAAAGCAATCCGAAGGATGCGACAGTTTACGAGATGATAATTGTGCAAAAATAAAAATTCAATTCCCTCAGATTACATCTTTTGAAAATGAAATTGTTAAAGAAAAAATTAATAAATCCATTGCAGATCTTTTCTCTCAGGATATATTGGGTGGATCGAAGTCAACCGATTTTGAAACCATGATGAAAGGATTTATTGATGAGTATGAATCCTTCATAACAGAATTCCCTGATGCATTTCAGTCCTGGTTTATCGAAAGAACCGGAGAGGTTAAATTAAATAAGGAAAATATTTTTTCAATTGATTACCTGGAGTATTCATTTACAGGTGGTGCGCATCCTAATACATCTGTAGCATTTAAGAATTATAACTTAACCAACGGTGATGAAATCAGACTTGATGAAATTATTTCCGCAGACAAACAGAATGATCTTACTACAATTGCCGAAGCAGAATTTAGAAAACTGAAAGAACTACACTTCAGAAGCTGATCTTGGGCAAGCTGGATTCTGGTTTGAAAACAATAAATTTTATCTGAATGATAATTTTTTAATCACTGACAGCAGCCTGGTATTTTATTACAACAACTATGAAATTACGGCTTATGCATTTGGACCAACGGAATTAACAATACCATTTTCTAAAATTAAACCTCTTATCGGAGAAAAAAATTTGTTGAAAGGTTTAATAGAATAAACGCTTAAATATGATAAATCCATATTATTTGATACGACAAAGAAAATTAATTATAAAAGTCTTACTGAATTATTTACAGGTATTGATTAAATG
>CAVOPS010000017.1:0-145622 GCA_963698155.1 uncultured Ignavibacteriaceae bacterium
GTCTTTGGGGTTATTATCCCACTTCGAATGTTTCTTTCGTCATCAGTCCGGCAGTCAACTACGGGGTTATACATTGCTTCAATGCTAGTAATATTTGGTGTAGTTCTCAATCGGTTCAATAATTTCATAATTGCTTACAATCCTCCTTACACAGAAACTTCTTATTTCCCGTCGATTGGTGAAATATCGGTAACGATTGGTTTTATAGCACTTGAAATATTGATTTTACCGTGCATTCGTTATGATATTCCCGATTATCAGTCTGCTATTATTAAAAGTGCATTGAGAAAAACTAAATATGCAATTAAAGGTGTATGATGAAAACTTATATAAAAATATCAATCATCCTGCTTACATTTTTATTCTTTTCTTTTCCTGCTTTTGCACAAGATCATTCAAAATTAAAATTTAACTGCAGCTTATGCCATGCGTGCAAACACCAACCAAAACAAATCCCTGCTTGATAGTTTGTCCGCGAGAGAAAATGATGACAGTTTACATGTCACCGGCAAAGTCACCTGCGGTTATAAAAATGGACAAGCTGAAAAGTGTTCAGGATTTATATGAGCCAGTTATCTTTTCGCACAGGATTCACATGCAGAAATGTCTGAAATGTCAGGTGGATGCGAAATGTGTCACCACTATAATCCGCCGGGAGATGTTGTTGGCTGTGATTATGTGTCATGAACCAGTTAGACAGAGGACAGATATTTCCAAACCGGATTTGAAAGGTGCCTATCATCAGGCAGTGTATTAGATTGCCATCAGTGAGTGGAACAGTAAGGTTGCTTGTGAAAGCTGCCACGAGTTAAATGAAAGCGGCAAATCTGCATTTACAGGAAAAGATTATCAGCAGACTCGTGTTCATCCGGAAATAAAAACACCGACTAAACTCGTCTACAATACTTCGCACGAAAATGGAAAGCTGGTAACTTTTTATCATAACGAGCACACGGATATTTATGGATTGGATTGTAAAAGCTGTCATCAGCAGGAAAGCTGCGCTAAATGTCATTCTGCAGAACCCGAGAAAAAAGTTGAAAAGGTTTCGCTTGAAGTAAAACACAAAAACTGTTCAAGCTGTCACGACATAAAAGTTAAAACAGGTTGTGAAAGTTGTCACTCATCAAAAGAAATGGCGCCATTCAATCATCTATCAAGAACAGGTTTCAATTTGAAGAGCTATCATTCAAAATTGAACTGCACAAGCTGTCACCAGACTAAAAAAGTATTTACAGGATTGAATAGTTCATGCCAGACTTGTCACTCAGGGTGGAATTCATCAAATTTCAATCATAAAGTCACAGGATTAATATTGGATGAAATGCATGTTGAATTTGATTGTGGTGATTGTCATGCGAATGCAGATTATTCAAAGAAACCTTCCTGCGAAGGTTGCCATGATGATATGACTTATCCAGCTAATAAACCTGGGAAACTAGTAAAATAATTTTTATAATTGGTTTGGAATGAAACTCAAACAGGCATTTACAAAAATAAGTCTTAAACTGATTGTAACAGTCGGAATTGTTACTGTTGCTATCATTAGTGTTTACTCGTTTCTCAGTATCCAGGCGCAGAGAAATGAGCTAATATCTCAGGCCGAGGTATATGCCAATAAATTGAGTGAAACTATCCGGAACAGTACCCACTTAAGTATGCTTGAAAACAGAACTGATGAAACGCATACTATCATCAATACTATTTCAAAAGATCCCGGTATACAAGAAATCAGAATCTTTAATAAAGAAGGTACAATTATTTTTTCCTCGCAGAAAGAATACATTGGGCAGATGGTGGATAAAAATGCTGAAGCCTGCTATGGATGTCATACAGCTAACGAACCTCTTGAACGGTTACCGATGGAAGATAGGATGAGGATTTATGATTCTCCGCAGGATTCTTCAAGAATTCTTGGAATAATTAATCCCATTTATAACGAACAATCCTGTTGGGAAGCCGACTGCCATGTTCATCCTGCAGAACAAAAAGTTCTCGGTGTGCTCGATGTAAAATTGAGTCTTACAGAAGTTGATGCACAAATCGCAAGCAGTGAGTTCAGATCAATTGTATTTGCAATAATTGCAATTGCTTTGTTAAGTCTGATTATAGGAATTTTTGTAAGGAGATGGATTGAAAAACCCGTCAATGAATTGGTAAATGCAACTGAACAAGTTGGAACAGGGAATTTGAATTATCTAATTAAAGATCTTGGTTCTGATGAACTTGGTTTGCTTGGTAAGTCTTTCAACAATATGACACAGAAATTAGCTGATGCACGTTTGCAGCTTTTTCAATCGGATAAGATGGCTTCAATGGGAAGACTTGCTGCAGGAGTAGCTCACGAAATTAATAATCCGTTAACAGCGGTCTTAACCTATAGCAGCTTTCTTCTGAAAAGAGCAAATAATCCCGAACTTGAAGAAGATTTAAAAGTGATTGTAAGAGAAACAAAACGCAGCAGGGAAATAGTTAAAAGTCTTCTGGATTTTGCACGTCAGTCTGTTCCAAAGAAAAGCAATGCTAACATTAATGAAATAATCAGTAATGCTATAGCTGTGGTTGATAATCAACTATCTATGAAGCACATAAAGCTTGATAAAAATCTTGAAGAGAATATTCCTCTATTCAAAATTGATTCTAACCAGATGCAGCAAGTTTTTATAAATCTTCTGGTCAATGCTTCAGATGCAGTGCAGGAGAGAAGCGGAAAAATTTCGGTTTCTTCAAAAATTATCAGCCTTTCACCTTATGGTACATTGCAGATAAAAAATGCTGTTTGTTCAAAAAGACATTCACTGATGGATGATGAAATTAAAATTGATGGAAAGCCAAGTATTAAATTAAAACTTGTTCAGAACGGTAAAGAGGGCTTTGTAAATCTTGATCCAACTTATGGAAAGAACAGAGATAAATATGGTATTGAGATAAAACCTTCCGAACAGCTTCAGATATCCTGTCCCAAATGCAACATATCAGTTGTTGACAAAGAATCAAGCTGTCCTAAGTGTAAATCTGCAGTTTATACTTTCGAAGTTCCTCCCCGAGGTATTTTTGAAGGGTGCATTAATCCACAGTGTGACTGGCAGCGATGGGCGTTTGTTGATGAAGCAGGTGTAAGAGATTATGTTGAAATAAAAATATCTGATAACGGAAGCGGAATTACCAAAGAAGATCTTCCGAGAATATTCGAACCATTTTACAGCACAAAAGGTCAGAAAGGAACAGGGCTAGGTCTGGCTGTAATTTGGGGAATAATTGATAATCACGACGGAACAATAAATGTTGAAAGCGAAATTGGAAAAGGAACTACCTTCACAATTCTTTTACCGATAAGTCAGATGCATAGAAACTCAATGATGAAAGATGAAAAAATATTGGTTATTGATGATGAACAGGTAATACTTAATGCTGTTTCAAGGATTGCTACGGCTGAGGGATTGAATGTTGATTCTGATAATGATGCTTCTTCAGCATTGAAAAAACTTTCACAAAAGGAATACTCGCTGATTCTTTGCGATATAATGATGCCGCAAATGGATGGATTTACTTTTTTAGATGAGATGCAGAAAAGAAAAATTCCTACACCAGTTATTATGATTACCGGATATTCTACTGTTGAGAATGCGGTAAAGTCGCTTTATAAAGGTGCAATAGATTTTGTTCCGAAACCATTTACTTTTGAAGAGTTAAACAGTGCTATCAGTCGTGGTATTAGATTTTATAGAGTGCAAAAAGGAATTGAAGACGCAAAATTTAGAAATGATAAAACTTCTATCTTATATGTCCCGGGGCCGCCAAAATATAAGCGCTTAGGCAATCTTAGTTGGATGAATCTTGAAACAGAAGGTATTGCTGTCATCGGAGCCACTGATTTATTCCTTGAGACAATTGAAAAGCTGGTTAATATAGAATTGATGGAAGTTGATGCTGAGATCATTCAGGGAGATTCCTGTGCTAGCCTGGTAACCGATGATGAACTAATCCATCGTCTTCTCTCACCTGTGGGTGGTAGAATAATTGAACGAAATCAAAAGATATTAGATGATATTAATTTGCTTGAAAAAGATCCTTATTTCGATGGTTGGATTTACAAAGTGATACCTTCCAATATGGAATATGATTTAAAATACCTTGTTCCGTTTGCATCTGATAGGATGTAATGCGCTATTTTTGAGTATTGAAAATTTTATTTTACGAAATTAAATTTAATAGGGAGTTACAATGGCACTATTCGTACTTGCAGTAATTGTTTTCATCATTGCTGATATAACAATAAGATATATCGCAAAAAGAGTCAAAGAAAAGAAAGTTCTTCAGGAAAGGGAAGAAGCGCTTAAAGTAAGTCTCAATCTTGATTACAGCAGGGAGGCAAAAACACTCAAGCGTGCTGAAGTTGAAAATCCTAAAGCAAGAATTCTTTGTGTAGATGATGAATCTGTTATACTCGATAGCTTCAGAAGAATTCTTGTGCTTGATGGATATTGTGTTGATACTGTTGAGCAGGGAAGAGAAGCACTGGGTCTGATTCAAACTCATTCATACGATTTTGTATTCACCGATCTAAAATGCCTGAAATGGACGGCCTCGAAGTAACAAAATCAGTTAAACATCTTCGCCCGGATATTGATGTAGTGATAATCACTGGATTTGCCACAGTTGAAACTGCCGTTGATTGTATGAAGTTTGGTGCGATGGATTATGTTCAGAAACCTTTTACTGAAGATGAGCTTCTTGAGTTTGTTAAAAAGTTACTCATCAAACGAGAAGATAGAATTAGTAAAACCCTTAAACCCAAAGTTCATATTACACATTTTAAAGAAGCAGCAGGTGCTAAAACTCCCGAGTTTCAGATTCCTGGTGGGGTGTTTATTTCAGAAGGACATTGCTGGGCAAGCATTGGTGAAGAAGGATCGGTTAAAGTTGGAATAGATGATTTTGCTAAAAAAATTATTGGCAAAGTTGATTCCATCGGGTTGCCAAACCTGGGAATGGTTGTGAAAAAAGGACAGCCGTTATTTACAATTACTCAAGGTCAAAGAACAATATCATTTAAGTCACCCGTTAGTGGAAAAGTCAATGAGGTGAACAAATTTATTAATAGTGAGCTTGATTCACTTGATTTTACTCCTTATGACAAAAACTATGTCTGCGAAATTGATACAGATGAACTTGATTCAGAATTGCCGACATTGAAAATTGGTAAGGCAGCCGTTACATTCTATCAGGAAGATATTGAAAGGCTACAAGTTTTAAAGAAGAAAATCCAAACAGGTAAAGAATCTGAGATGGAACCGGAAGGTTTAATCTTCTCCGGCGAGATGGAGAAATTGGATGAAGCAAGCTGGCAGCGTTACATCGAAACATTCTTTCAAAAGTAGCTTTTTTAAATTATTTCGTATAAATATTGTCCACATAAACAAATTGCAGGGTTCCTTTGTGAACCCTGTTTTCATTAATTCCAGATTATTTCAACTCTTTAATAAATATAAAATGCATGTTTCTTATGTAGAAAATTATTAAGTTAGACAAGTAATATTTGTGTATAGAAACTATTTCTATGAATAAATGACTATCCTTATATAAATAAGAAATTTATATAACAAGATTTTCAAATTCATTAAAAAACCATATCAACAATTAATTGGAGATTGCTATGAACAAAAAATTACTTTATTTATCCCTTTCATTTTTTATTCTGAGCTCTTTACCAAGCTTTGCCCAGACACTAAATGAAGGTTTTGAGAATGCAACTTTTCCTCCGGCGGGATGGCATGCAAAAAATATACTTGGCGGAGTTGCGTGGATGAGAGCGGGTATTATAACTCATACTGGTAATGGTAGCGCAATAATAGGCTGGGAAGTTACAGGAGGTGAGGATTGGTTAGTAACACCGCAAGTGCCGGTTTTATCAGGTGATTCACTCAAGTTCTAGACACGAAGATTTTGGGCCGCAATTTATGAACCGGATACCTTACAAATTAGAATGTCCACTACTGATACTGCTCGTGCCAGCTTTACAATAGTATTGGGTATTTATAATGTTAACTCTTTTCCTAATCCTAATTTTGGTGAATATAAAATCAATTTGAGCGCATTCGCTGGTCAGAATGTATTTCATCGCCTTCAGGCATTATGATGTTAATGGAAATGGAATGTATCTTGACAATGTTGCTGTTATTGGATCAGTGCCGGTTGAGCTTGCAAGCTTCATAGCATCGGTTAGCGGCAATGATGTCACACTTAGCTGGACGAAGGCTACTGAGCTTAACAATAGTGGATTCTACGTTGAAAGAGTCCCGGCGAAGATAGTTGGAATAATCTTGGATTTGTAGAAGGACACGGAACCACTACAGAAGTCCAGAGTTATACTTTCACGGATAAAGGTCTTCCTTCAGGAAGTTATAATTATAGAATCAAACAGGTCGATTTTGGTGGTTCTTATAAATACTACAATCTTAAAGAGGAGATTCAAATCGATATACCCAAGAGTTATGCACTCTCGCAAAACTATCCCAATCCATTCAACCCGACAACTAAGATTAAATACTCAGTTCCTGCAGATGGCTTTGTTAATATTGCCATTTACAACGTATTAGGCGATAAGGTAACGGAAATTGTAAACAATATTCAAGAAGCTGGAAACTATGAAGTTACTTTTGATGCTTCAAAGCTCGCAAGCGGTATGTATCTATACAGGATGGAAAGCGGTAGCTTTGTATCAGTTAGAAAGATGATGATTCTGAAATAGGACTCACAATCTTTATTAAGTTAAAAGCCCCGTATCGTCGGGGCTTTTTATTTTTTTTATGTCAGTTACTTCGGTTTCTTTGCAATTGCGGTTATTTTCATTTCACCCGCCTGTTTGAAGTGAAGCGCGAACTCTGCCTTATCACCATCTTTAATATCTTTTTTCAGTTTCATCAGCATAATATGATGAGCACCTGGTTTAAGTTCAAATGAACTTTTTCCTCCAATCACGATAAAATCAACCTTACGCATTCCCATCATTTCACCTTCAGAGTAAGTCTCGTGGATTTCAACTCTCTCAGCCAGATCTGAATCCACCTGAAATAGTGTGTCGGCTATTTCAGAATTATTTTCAATTACAAAATAAAGAGCCGTCGCCATTTTCTCTGATGACGGTCTCATCCAGGCTTCAGTAATTTTTATGTTTTCATCGGATGGAAAGAGAACAAATAAAATTGCTAATAGAGTATTCATTTTTTAATCCTTTAATGTTTTTATGTCGTTTACTAATTCTTCAATATTTATTGTGCTGCCTTTATAATTTTTTCGCAGTCTGCCGTTTTCATCAATCAGGGAAATCCTGTCTGTGTGCATCATTGAATATTCATAGTTGCCTTCAGCATCAGTAGTTTCGTCTGTTTTAATCGCTTTCACATCAAACCTTTTTAGCAATTCATTCACTGTAGTTTTTTCGCCTGTTAATAATGTCCAGCTTTTAAAATCAAGTTCTCTCACCTCAGCAAACTTTTTTAAAACTTCGGGAGTATCTCGGTCAGGATCAAAGCTAAGAGCAACAAACTTCACATTCTCAATTCCATCTTTCTTTAACTGTTTTTCAGTCAGATACATATTGTGAGTGGTCATCGGGCAAATGTCCGGGCAGTGAGTGAAAATGAATCCCATCACTGTTATTTGTCCTTTGATTATCTCAGGGAATTTTACGTCTTTACCTTCCTGGTTTATAAGATTGTAGCTTTTCTTTGTTAAGTCTTTATCAAGCGGGAGTTTATCCTTGCAGGAAATTGAAAGCAGAATGATTATAAATAATATAATTGAAAAAAGTTTGTTCATTATTGATCAGTTGAAAGTTATTACAAATATTGCATGGTAAACTTATTAAATTTCATCAAGCGAATAAAGACAAATTCATTTCTTATTTTTCGAATGACTTAATTAGTGAACTTGTCCGCCGACAGGCGGATTCGTGGCACTATTGTTTAGCCACGAATGCACGAATTTTAAACACGAATGGGAAATATTATGTCAGATATGCCAATAGAAGAATTTCGCAAAAACGGTCATCAGCTTGTTGACTGGATTGCTGATTACTTGAAAAATATTGAGAAATACCCACCGCTTTCACAAGTTAATCCGGGTGATATTCTGAAAAGAATACCTCAATCCCCACCGCAAAAAGGTGAGGACATTGAAAATGTTTTAAGTGATGTTGATAAAATTTTGATGGATGGAATAACTCACTGGAATCATCCCGGATTTATGACCTACTTCAATTCAACTTCTAGCTGTCCTGGAATTTTAGCTGAGCTTTTAACTGCCGGATTGGGAATAAATGGAATGCTATGGAAAACTTCTCCCGCTTTCACCGAACACGAACAAGCTATGATGAATTGGTTCAGACAAATGGTTGGACTTCCGGAAAATTACTGGGGGATTATTTACGATACTGCTTCCACTAGTTCGATGCATGCAATTGCTTCTGCACGTGAGCAGTTGAATCTTGGTTTCAGAGAAAAAGGAATGACAGGAAGAAGTGATGTTCCAAGACTTCGGATGTATTGTTCAGAGCATGCTCACTCATCAATTGAAAAAGGTGCGTTAACACTTGGAGTTGGTTTGGAAGGAGTAAGAAAAATTCCTGTGAACGATAAGTTTGAAATGATTTCTGCAAAACTTGATGAAGCAATAAAAGAGGACATTAAAAATGGCTGGAAACCGTTTTGTGTTGTTGCTACAGTTGGAACAACCTCAACAACCAGCGTTGATCCTGTTGAAGAAATTGCCGCGATTTGTGAGAAGAATAATCTCTGGCTTCACATTGATGCTGCTTATGCGGGAGTTACGGCGATGATTCCCGAGATGAAGTGGATTACAAAAGGCTGGGAAAAAGCAGATTCAATTGTTATCAATCCGCATAAGTGGATGTTTACTCCAATGGATTTAAGTGTTTATTTCACACGTAAGCCAGAAATACTTAAGCAGGCATTCAGTCTTGTACCTGAATATTTAAAAACAAATCAGGATACTGAAGTTGAAAACTTAATGGATTACGGAATTCAGTTGGGAAGAAGATTTCGTTCGCTTAAGCTTTGGTTCATCATAAGGTATTTTGGAGTTGAAGGATTAGCTGCGAGAATCAAACAACATATTGAGCTTGCACAGGAATTTGCAAAATGGATTGACGATGAAAAAGATTTTGAAAGATTAGCTCCGGTTCCTTTTTCAACTATTTGTTTCAGATATAATCCCGGCAATAAAACAGAAGAAAAACTGAACAAGCTAAACGAAAAATTTCTGGAAGAGATTAATGCTTCGGGAAAAATATTTTTATCACATACAAAACTCAATGGCAAATTTGTTATTCGGTTGACTATCGGAAGCATCAGGCACGAAAGAAGGCATATTGAAGAAGCATGGAAGCTAATTAAATTAATAACACTTAAATCAAACTAATTACCACGGAATTAATATGGATAAACTTTTAGAATTCTCAATACTCGCATTCACTTCGCTATTTACTATGGTTAATCCGCTTGGAGTTATTCCAATATACACATCGCTTACGACCGGCATGAGCAATAAGCAGGCTAGAGCAATTGCTTTTAAAGCTACTTCAACAGCGTTGTTTGTGCTTTTAATTTTTTCATTCGGTGGTAATTTTATTTTTGACCTGTTCAACATTTCAGTAAACGGATTAAGAATTGTTGGCGGAGTATTATTCTTTATGTCTGGCTATGATATGCTGGGAGGAAAGCTGACACGAATAAAGGATGAGAATAAAAAAGTTATAGAAGCGGCAAAGGATTTTGCAATAACTCCGCTTGGAGTGCCAATGATTACCGGACCCGGTGTAATCACAATATCAATTGTTTTGATGAATGATGCAGTAGACTTTTCACATAGATCAATGCTCGTGGCACTAATATTTTTAGTAATGGGGCTTACCCATATCATTCTGCTTTTTTCCAGAAAAATTATTTCATTCATTGGTGAAAGCGGCAGTAAAGTTTTAACCAGAATAATGGGATTGATCGTAATGGTTATTGCTGTTGAATTGTTCTTCAGAGGGATAAAACCTTTTGTTCAGGATATTCTTGGAATAAAATAAAAAACCCCGGGTCATCACTCCGGGGCTGATTAAAAATAATATTTGCAAAGCTATTTACTATAGTGCCATTTGGCCCCTGGGGTTTTTTTAGTTATTTGTTACTCTCTCAGGATTTAAGTCTTTATATAATTTAATATATTCTCGTACAACTTTCGTGGATGTCCCGGTGATTTCTTTTATCGCTAATTTATTCGTGCAACTTGCCTGACGGTAGTCAAGTTCGTGGCGGAATTTTTTGCCACAAATCCTCCTGAGGCGGACAGGTTCACGAATTATTATAAGGTTATTGATGTCATCAAACAGCTTCAATTCTTATTTAATTTTTTCTTCTCAACTGGCTGTGGTAAAAAGTTATCTTCCGTAACAACACTCTTTCCTGTCTTTTGCTCAAGAGCTTTTCGTGCATCTTTTGCAATCTTACCACCCTTCTTAGCAGGAGGTTTATTAGCTGCAAATCCTTCCGCTTTCTCACTTTCAGCAATATGTCGCGTTGAAAGTTCAGCAAGTGCGGTGAATATCAGCTCGGCTTCATTCATATGATCACGAAGGTTTTGAGACTTTAATCCTTTTAAGTTCTTATGTTCTTTGACAGTCAGCTCGCTCCATTCTTTATGAATAATATTAGTAAGTATTGCAAATTCGTCTTCCTTTTCTATACCGTGTTTGCCCCAATAATCAGTAAGCTTGTTCCTCGTTTCCTGGCCCAGCATTCTCTGGTGGATCCATTTTTCGCTTCTGCCTTTCTTTTGCCAATACTCACGGGAGCGATTTAATGCAATTTCGGGATTGTTCATTTCTTCCATTCTTTCGTAGCCAACTTTTGCTAGCCATAACTTAATTGGCTCGGCTTTTTTACTTGGCACTGATTGAACAAGCCGAAGAATTGTTTCTACATCTGCAACATCTGTAAAATACTTTTTCCCATCTGCGGATAACATTTTCAGTTTGTCACAGTTTGTGACAATCTCACTTCCTTCCTTATTTAATCGGTGCTTTAAGGTGGTCCAATAGCTTTGTGCTTTTTTAAAGTCTTTCTGATCTGTCAGTGCAGCAACTATATCAATCACAGAAAAATACCAGATTTCTTTTTCTTCATCATAATGGCGACGGATTCTGAAAGTTTCAAATATTACCAGGGATTTTTCGTTTTTTGTTTCCATATAATTCTAAAATTATTTAATTAGAAATTAATTAACCTTTATCTAAGAGGAAAATGTAAACATGACTGCAAGTTAAATGATAAAAAATAAATTCTCAATCAGTCTAAAATAAAAAACCCCGGGTTATCACTCCGGGGCTGAATAAAAATAATTTTGTTAAGTTATTTCAGCAACAACATCTTTTTTTGTATCAATAAAATTTTCGGCCCCGCTGAAAGAGAAATAAACTTGTATTATGTAAAAGTAAACTTCCCATAATAGGAACAAGTCTTTTATTATTCCTAAATTTATTTTTATTGTAACTCAATTATTCTCTACAGATTATTTTATAAAAAAACTAATCACTCAAAAACTGCCTAATTAACTTGAATGTTTCTTCCGGTTCTTCTACTTGTGGCCTATGACCGCTGAATTCAAACATTACAAACTTAGCCTGAGGACAGTATTCCTTATATTTCACCATCAGACATGGAACGACTGCACGATCATAGCGTCCACCATAAATTAGTATAGGCATTTTTAAATCTCTCAATTGTTTTCTAAAATCAAAATTGCCCATATCACTACCTACGATAAAATCACCATCTTTACCAGCCATTTGATAATACAACTTTGAATTAAAAGAGTTTGGATAAGGCTTTACCTCACTTTTTCTAAAATTCTCCGGATTGTATGCTTTCAAAAATCCATAAGGTATGCGATCATAAATATCCTGATGTATTTGATCACTTGAAATAAAACCCTGTTCTCTTATTTTCATCAGTTCTTCCCATACTTCAGGATAATATGTTTTAATTTCGTTATTGGTGATATTATTTGATTCCTGCCACATAAGATAACTATGTAAAGTATTTGCCAGAATTAAGTGAGAAACATGGTCGGGATATTTAATAGCATAACCTTGTGCCACTACTCCTCCATACGAATGCCCTAAAATATTAATTGAAGAATAACCCATCGCTTTACGCAATCCCTCCAAATCATCGATATCTCTTTCCAATGAATATTCTGTTACATTTTTGGCCGTATCAGATTTACCTCGTCCAAAGGCATCAAAGTAGATTAAAGTATTGGTTGTTGAAAGTGAGTCAAAACCCCTCATAACATAATGCGCAGTGCCTGGACCACCTGCAATTAGAAATAGAGGATCTCCATTCCCAAAGCTAACTGTCCAAATTTTCGCTCCGTTTACTTCATAATATTTTCCATCGTTTTCACTATCAGGAAATGTTTGTGCATACACGGTGCAAGATAAAATTAAGAATAGTAAATACTTTTTCATTGTGATCCTTTACTGAGATAATTATTATCAAAATTTTCACTTCGAGAGAGTGCAGTAATACTCCCTCGGAGTAGAACTCATTTTCATTATTTAATAAAGACGGACTTATGACTATTTAATTCTAAAACTTTTATCACTCATTCTACTATACTTCATTTTACTGCTATCCAATCTCCTATTCTTAAATCCTTGTATTCATTTGAAAAAGCTTTTTTGAAAGCTTCTATTGTTTTATTCCCACTATCGTGAGTTGAAATACCGATTAATTTTAAATGTTGCTTTTTAATTAGCTCAATATTTTTAACAACATCCTCTAGCGTGAATGGTTCCCAGGGTAATAATCCAGTAATGAAATAACTCATATATCTTTCTGAATCGCCAAAAATGGGGAAATGTAATCCACCAAGAATTCCATAAATTGGTTCGTCAGATATTCTATCGCAACGTTGAAGTAATTTGGGAACAGTAGGGTGTCCGCAACCCGTAACAATTATAATCCCTTTATCTTTAACATTAAACACCAAGCCTTGTTCCTGAGTTGAATTAAAGAACATAGGCACTCTGATAATTCCCGTTGTATAAACTCCCTCACATATTTTAATTGGATCGTGAGAAAATATAGAGTTAACTTTAAGATTTAGTGTGTCATTCGGCACATATATTTTAATATTAGAAAGTATGTTCTTATTCTCTGCGTTTATAAAAGTATTATCATTTATCCATTTCCATTTATTCTGATGATCTCCGTGATTGTGAGAGATAAAAATGACATCAATTTCGTTCATATCGATTCCAAGCAAATCGAGATTGTAGCGAAATGCACACATCGTTGAATCATCATCCCAACCAGTATCAAAAAGAATTGTTGAATGATCGGTTCGAATGAGATAAGATACACCCTCTCCTGTTTTAAACTTTGTATTTCCTTGAAGACTTTCGATGAGGGGGATAAACTCAAATTTTTCTGTGTAACCTACATTATCCATTATTTCTAATCTTTTCTGATCACTTTCCCATACTGAATCGGAAGTTTTTACATTGGTTTTATATTTCTCATAGAGTTGTATGGCATTAGATGTGTCTTTGACCCATTCCGCAAAGACAGAATCCTCTTCAATTGCTTTCAGCAGCGCCATTTTTTCTTGACTCGTTAGATTGATATGGGTAGTATTTTCTTGTGAAAAAGCATTACCAACTATCATAATAAAACAGAGTATGACACTAAAAAATATTTTTGATTTCATTTTACCTCTCCTAATAAATTATTCTGTTGATTTTATGAAAATATTCTCTTGTTATTTTTTTCTTAAGCATATCTTGAACTAATTATTTCACACTCAATGTCGATTCCTCGAATCCATAGTACTTTGGTAAAAAACTAGCAACTCCTAATTTGGCCCAATAACCATAAATAGTGGTTGCTCTATCTTCCAATGGATATCCATACTTATCAATTGTTATTGAAGGATAATTTAGTTTTAACCAGGATGTTCGCAAATCCTCAAAATCGACATAAAAATTATATACTTCTAAAAATTCTGTAAAATTTAGTTTACAGGTTTCTGCCAGCGAGTCTTTAATAATCAAGTCTGAAGATGATGATATATACAACCCTATGTTACCCGGCTTATATACTAATGATATATCAAAACCCTTATCTCTGAAAGTTCCCTCGAAAAGAGTTTTTAAGAAAAATGCTAAAGACTCTTTATACCTGCATTTTCTATTTCTTTCCCACTCTTTTTTTACATCTAAATCATTTGTATCAAGTTCAGTAAAAAATAAACGATATGAATACCAAAGTGCTTTTTGTGCCCGGTTATATTCAAATCTTTTTATTTGGCATTTGACATTGTACCCAAGAGTATAATTAATAACTTCAATAAGATTATAACTCTCTGCAACCAATACTTCTTCTTCCGGGTGTGTAAAGTTTATATCGTATTCATTTACAATTTTGCATTCATATGAGTAAGGAGAATAACCTAAAAACTCATCTTTGAATTCCTCTAAATCATCAAACCACTGTTCAGGTCTTTCTGCGGTTACGGAAACTTCCTTAATCTCATAAACCTTTGGAACCATTTCTATTCTGATAAATATTTTTGATGAGTCTGTGATCTTGCAGAATTGAGAATGAGTTTCATATCCAATCATAGAAAAAACAATTTCGTGATTGCCGGGAATGATTGATGAAATTTTGAATGAGCCGTTAGAATTTGATGAGGTTCCCCAGGTGGTATTGGAAATATAAATATTTACGCTCGGTAATGGTTCCTTTGTTTCTTTGTCTAATAGGATACCGGAAATACTATTATTAAAAGGTTGAGCTATAACTTCCCCAAGCATTGCTGCAATTAATACACAAAAGATATAGTAAAACTGTTTCATAAGACATTTAATGCCCAGAAAAGTCAGGTATATTTTTGATCAGTTGGCTTTACTTGATCGCATTCCTTTCTATTTTAAAAAATTATTAAATACCATTGGAGAAGGGTAGTTGCTGATGTTTAGTGCTGATATTAATACCTCTCCTTTGAAATCATTTAAATAAACATCAACATTCATACTTTTCCTTTTTTTATCTTCAACATAAGTCATTAAACCACTTTGCCCCGTACCGATGTAAGAAAAAGTTTTTCCTCCAAAACAAAATTGAACCGAATCTTTATCTTGGAAAAATTCTTTTAATATTTTTTCAGCTTGAATATCAGATATATCGCGGTATAGATAATCCTCAATTCGAATGGTTATCGGATAAGAAATTAAATGCCATAGGTTGCCGGGCGATGCAGTTCTAAATGCTTGCTCTATTCTTAAAAGTGCCATCTCGAAGTTTTGTGCGAGACTTTGAGATAACAAAATTAAAACGAGAACAAAAATATATTTTCTCATAATGCCACCTTTTTATAAGAGCGTGATGCATCACGCCTCTACTTTTCAGTTAAAGAAATTAAGCGGAATCAAAATAACTTTAGATAATTCCTAAAATTTACTTCGACGTCTTTCCACCATGATCACCAACCATTATCCATTTACCATCTTTTTTCATTAAGATATCTGTCACTCTACCTTTTTCCCACAGCCTTTTACCATCTTTATCTTCACTTAACATTGAATAATAGTAATGAGTATAAGCAAAATTTCCATTTACCCAAATAGTTACTGGCGTTTTAATTTTATAAAGAATTTTTAGGCTTGGATCCCAATTACTAATAATATTTGTTACAGCTTCTTTGCTGTATGGTGAATCAGAATTATATGCCCAACCACGATATGAATCATCATAGTAAGTTAGAAAACCTTCCTTGTCTCTCTTAACTGATAAATCAGTATACGTTTCAACTGATTTCCAAACTTCCTGCTGTTCCGCAGACCATTGCTGTGCTGAAATGTTCTGAGTAAAAGTGATGAGTAAAATAGATCCTAGTAAAAACACGAAGTATTTCATAACGACCTCCTAATAAATTAATAATGATTAATTTTTAGGGTGTTCAGTCGCGAGTGTTTTCAGTATGATTGAACACTCTAAATATTTTTAATTAAAACGAGCAAAGAATTATCTTGCCAATCAAGCAATATCTATAACAGGATTTGCATGCCCTCTCTGATGAATTATTAAACAGAAATTACTGTGAATAAAATATAATTGTGCAATAATCACACCAAAGAAAAAGTTTCATTCTTTATCGTTTACCTAACCACTATTAAAAAATCTGTTGATTATAAAAGACGATGTGTTTTGTATAACATACATATTATGTACATAACAATTGTTCGTTGAAGTTTAATAAAAAAGTACATCGTCAACAGCCTGACCGGTAGACAGGCTTTCATTAGCAGTGGAGAAGTAAAGAAACACCATATTTCATAAAAACGATTTACAAGTCTTTAAGAAAAAGTTGCTTAAGATATAAAAATTTAGTCATTGTAAAATATTATTCCACTTGACAATCTGAAAACATTATGTATTTTGGTACGAGCTTTTGCCACACATCGGCAATTAGAACAAATCATTTAATAATAAAATTATAGGAAAAAAAATGACTGTAAAAGGGTATGCTGCATCTTCACCGGGTGGTGAACTTAAGGAATTTAAATATGAACTTGGACCATTAGGAATTAACCAGGTGGATATTAAGGTTGAATACTGCGGAATTTGTCATAGTGATTTAAGTATGCTTGATAATGAATGGGGAATGACTCAATATCCTTTTGTGCCCGGGCACGAGGTAATAGGCATTGTTGAAGCCGTGGGAGCCAATGTAAGAAGTGTAAAAATCGGGCAGCGTGTCGGTCTTGGTTGGAGTTCAGGCTCTTGTATGACTTGTGAATGGTGTACTTCAGGCAACCATAATCTTTGTAAGTTTAATCAAGGAACTATTGTTGGAAGATATGGGGGATTTGCTGATAAAGTTCGTGCTGAAGAAACATGGGTAATACCTGTTCCAGAAAAACTGGATTCAATTTCATCCGGCCCATTATTCTGCGGAGGGATAACAGTATTTAATCCAATTGTTCAATTTGATATAAAACCAACCGATCGTGTAGGTGTAATCGGAATTGGCGGACTCGGTCATATGGCATTAAGATTCTTAAGTGCCTGGGGCTGTGAAGTTACAGCTTTCTCAACAAGTTCTGATAAAGAAACTGAAGCAAGAAGTTTTGGAGCTCATCACTTTGTAAACTCAAAAGATGCTAAAAGTTTAGAGGCAGTTGCTGATTCATTTGATTTTATACTTTCAACGGTTAATTCGCCATTAGATTGGGTATCTTACATTGGAGCTTTGCGTCCAAAAGGTCGTCTTCATTTTGTAGGAGCTGTTCTTGAACCTCTTTCAATACCGGTATTTCCATTATTAGTTGGGCAAAAATCAATCTCAGCTTCGCCTCTTGGTAGTCCTGCAACAACTGTAAAGATGCTTGATTTTGCAGCAAGACATAATATTCATCCAACTGTTGAGGTATTTAAATTTAGTCAGGTAAATGAAGCAATGGAAAAGTTACGTAACGGTAAACCAAGATACAGGATTGTCTTAAAACATTAATATTTAAATTTTAAAGTCTTTAAGTGAATCTATTTTTACATGCCGGACTAATCATCCGGCTTTTTATTTTCTCCACTAAGAAATAAAAACAGGCAGAAGTTTTTTATAAAAACTAATATCCGTCAGTTAATCTGTCTGTTAAATCCAAATCTTCAGATTGATTTTATATTTTTCTGCGATTTTTAACAACTTCATAAAAAAGAACCCCGACACCGAAGGACCGGGGCTTGAATTTATTAAATGATGTGTTTCGACTAAGATTTTATTTCCAGGCTGAAGTTGGTAAAGTTAATTCCTGGAATTAACTAAATGAATAAATTCCCTTAAAATTAAAAGTCTCTTATATCTATATATTTTATCCGATTCCTGCGGAAAAGATTTACCACTAGCTAGAAACCAGTATGGTTATTTAAATACAATCATTCTCAATTTTACAGCGCTCAACGAATTATCTTGCCAATCAAGTATTATCTATAACAGGTTTTGAATGCCCTCTCTGATGAAATATTTAACAGAAATTACTGTGAACAAAATATAATTATGCAATAATAGCATCAATAAAAAAAGTTTTATTCTTTATCGTTTACCTAAGCAATATTAAAAAATCTGTTGATTATAAAAGGCGATGTGTTTTTTTTAACATACATTTTTTTGCCTGCCGAAAGTTAATTGAAAAATGTAAATAAAAAACCCCGGGTCATCACTCCGGGGTCTCTTCATCATCCACATAGGGGGCTATTTTGTAGGAGGGAGTAGAACTGTATCGATTACATGTATAATTCCATTAGAAGCCTGCACATCTGCACTGGTAACCTGAGCATCGTTAATCATAACTTTGCCTTCAACTGTCTTAATCATAATATCTGAACCGTTAAGGGTTGTAGCTTTATCAAGCTTCACTACATCTGTTGAAGAAACACTTCCGGAAACAACGTGATATAAAAGCACATTCTTCAAAGCTTCTTTATCTTTTAATAAACCTTCAAGAGCACCTTCTGGTAATTTCTTGAAAGCATCGTCTGTTGGTGCAAATACTGTGAAAGGACCTTCGCCCTTTAATGCATCAACCAAACCAGCTTCAGTCAAAGCGGTAGCTAAAGTTGTAAAACTACCAGCATTAATTGCTGTTTGAACGATATCGTTTTTCACTTCTTTTGTTACCTTTTTAGTATCGTACTGTGCAAATATTGAAGTAGTAAATACTAGCAAAGCGATCAATGATAATGATATATTTTTCATTTTATTCTCCATTTTTAGTTAGTTATTGAAATTACACTTCTTAAAACATTACAGCTTAACAGATAGTTCCAGAAAAGATTGAGAATTTTATGAATATTTTTATTTGACCTTGTAGATACTATTCTTTTCAATTGAGATCCATAATTAAGAGCTGTGCGACTGTAAAAAGTCATAAATGAATCGTATTCTCAACCAAAACATCAAACCTCCGTAAATTCAAACTAATATTCAGAAAGGAAGAAATGGAAACAAAAAAAGTTTACCTTAAACAAGTAAAGGGATTAACCTTTGCAGCCAGAGGCGAATCAAATCACTGGATTACAATGGATGGTCCTGAAAAATTAGGTGGAAGTGACGCTGGTGTAAGACCGAAAGAACTTATTTTAATTGGTCTGGCTGGATGCACAGCAAGTGATGTAGTAAGCATACTTCAAAAAAAGAGAGTAAAGTTGACCGACTTTGAAATTAACATCACAGCAGAACAAACCGAAGAACACCCAAAAGTATTTTCGAAAATAGACTTGGAATATGTTTTTCATGGAAAAGAAATAAAACCGAGTGACGTGGAAAGAGCAATTGAACTTTCTACGGAAACTTATTGCGGTGTGTCAGCTATGCTGAAAAAAGCAATGACCATAAATCATACTTACAGAATAGTTGAAACTGAATAAAACGAAATATCTCTGCTTGATTGACTGATTGTTTGATTGGAACTGTCGCTATTTTTCAAATCAATCAGCCAATCAGTCAATCATCTAATCAATCATTTAATTATGAACCTGATTTAACTCTTCTGATACAAACCGATGCTGTTACCATCTGGGTCGGAAATTACAGCATACCATCCCATTGCAGGAATTGTGGTTTTACCTACTTTGATATGTCCGCCAGCATTTTTAGCTTTTTCCATTACATGATCAAGTTGTTCAACTGTTACGTGAAAAACAGTGCTATTACCTTTAGCTACAGATTCAACTTTTCTTATTCCTGCCATAATTCCCTGGTGATTGTTGTATAGTAAATAACCATTACCAAAAGGTTTAAAGTCCCAGTCTAAAACCTTCTTAAAAAATTCCGATGAACGATTAGTATCTGTTGACGGGATCTCGACGTGAGAAATCAGTGGATTTGGCATATTAACTTCCTTAATTTTCTTGGTGTTTAAAACTGAATTATTATTGAATGTGTATGTAAAAATAAAAATATATCCTTCAACCAGGAAACATTTTTTATAGATGGGAAAAAATCTGCCCATTAATGTCTTTTATAACGAACTTGCTTCTGATTATGATAATATGATTTCATTTAAGAATACAAAATCAATTAAGCTCTAAAAGCTCTCTAACTCTTGTTTTGAACACCTATTTTCATTAAGTTTTCACGGGCTTAAATTTAAATGGATTGTACTTTTAGTAGTGGTATTATCCAGGTAAATACAGTGAGGGCAAAACATCTCAAAGCCAACAAATAATTTTTAATAAAAGTGGAGGCAAAACAATGACTAAAATTATTTCCATCCTTTTATTGTCTGCAGTATTCATCCTCTTTGGTTGCGGTAAAGGGGGCGACCAGCCAAACGAAAAACAAAATTCCGAAGAAAAAACCGGCATTAAAGATTTAGATAATTTCGTCGATAAAATGAAAGAAGCCCAGAAAAATATGGAAGAGGGGAAAAAGTATGAGGTCGTAGATTTCAGAGAACTGAAAGCATTACTGCCCGAAGCGATTGGTGATCTGAAAAGAACAAATGCCGAAGGTGAAAAAAGCGGTGCGATGGGCTTTACAATTTCAAAAGCAGAAGCAGATTATAACAATGAAGATTATTCTCAACGTATAGATATTGAAATTACTGATCTGAGCGGTGCAACTGGATTTGCAGGAATGGCAGCGTGGGGCTGGGCCATGGCAGATATCGATAAGGAGACTGATACGGGTTATGAGAAGACGATGAAATACAAAGGTCATAAAGCATTTGAAAAATATGATAACCAGGATCAGTATGGCAGCATTGAAGTGTTAGTATCCGGCAGATACATGGTTTCTGTAAATGGCAATAATGTTCCGATGGCAGTGATTAAATCTGCTGCTGATCAAATAGATATCAGCAAGCTTGAAGCAATGAAAGAAGTCAATCCAATTTCAGAGTGAAAAATTAATATCTTTCAATATCATCAACATAAAAAGGAGTAGCTTATGAACCTTGTAGAACGGGCAAAAAACATCATCGTAACTCCTAAAACAGAGTGGGATGCGGTTGCTGCGGAAGAACCTAACATTCAACAAATTCTTTTGGGTTATGTACTTCCTCTTGCACTTATACCAACCATTGCAGTTATAATTGGGTGGGGAACAATCGGCATATTTGGATTTACTTCTTTCACCTACGGCATTGCTATGGGACTTGTTCAATTGATAACTGCTTTTCTCTCTGTACTCGTTACCGCCTTTGTTATTGACGCACTAGCGCCAAGCTTTGGCTCAGCAAAGAATATGGGTAAAGCAGTCCAGCTTGTGGCTTATTCGATGACACCAGTTTGGATTGCCGGAATATTAAATATCTTACCAACTATCGGATGGCTCGCAGGGCTATTAGGTTTGTATGGATTATATCTGATGTACCTTGGTCTTGCACCGCTAATGAAAACTCCGGAAGATAAAAAAGTTGGTTACCTTGTAGTAAGCATTATAATACTTATTGTTGTTTACTTTGTAATTATTGCAATACTGACTGCAATACTTATGGCAATATTTGGATTGAGCATGTTTTCAGCTATGTCCTACTAAAAAAATATTTTTATTTATTTGAGCCTGCCCAATAAAATGAGCAGGCTTTTTTTTGGTCAGAAAAACAAACTGATAAACTTGGATACTAATTATGGGAGAGAGATTTTTTAGTTAGGAAGAAGTTTTGAGATAAAACTAATCGTTTATAAGATTTTCAAGGTATGAAATATCTGCCTTTGAATCTATCTTCCTAAAATAGATAAGAGCTTCATTAAGATATTTATTTCCTTTCTTAGAATCGCCTCTTTTCTTAAAGAAGATACCAAGTTCGCATGCAACCTCTGCAAGGTTAAGCTGGTTGTTGAGGTCTTTGTTCAATCTGTAGCTTGTAAGCAGAGAGTTTTCTGCAGAATCAATTCTATTATTATGACTGCTTAATATTCCCTTAATCTTATACACTTCTGCAATGGATAATTTGTCATTAATCTTATTTGCAATTTCCATCGCTTTATCTGCAAAAGCGCCGGCAAGGTCGAGATCGGCCAGATGTAAATAAACGTTTGCTTTATTAATATATGCAATTCCTAAATTCTGCAGGTAGCTTGATCTTATCGAGAGTTCAATGCTCTCGTTAAACTCATTTATTGCTGTGGTATATTCTTTTTTCTTTGTGTAAACCATTCCAAGGTTCTGCTTTATTTCTGCTACTCTCCTCAGGTCACCGACTTTCTCAAAATTCAGCAGAGCTCTTTTCAAAAAAGAAAGTGCTTCATTATAGTTGCCTTGCATATTATTGATAATGCCAAGATTTATTTCAATTGTACCAATGAGTGCGGTGTCTTTCATTTCCTGCAGAGCAATTAATGCATTCTCAAAATGCTCTTTTGCTTTGTTTAAGTTACCCTGGTCACCATGGATAGTTCCGAGAATATTCTGGCAGTGTATATTTCCTTTAGTATCGTTTTCATCCCGGAAAATTTTGATCGATTTATCCAGGTAAGTGATGCTCAATTCCCATTGTGCCTGACGACTGTAAACTTCGCCCAATGCCAGAAGTGCATTAGCAGTTATATCTGCCATTTCCGTTTTATCGCTGCAGAGCCTGATTATCTTATCGTGAATTTCTATTGCCATAGTATTTTCGCCAGCGATTATTGTGTACTGTCCAAGATAAATTAAAAATTCAATAAACTTATCTTCGTTTAATCTGGATTCGGCGAATGTAATTAATTGATCTAACTGGTAGCGGGTTTGAGAGCTTGTGCTTATCTCAATAATCCGATCTTTGCTGCTGCTCTCCGTAGCAGCCTCCCGGGTAGGAATTTCTCCCTTCAGATTGTTTAAAAAATCTTTCTTAGCAGCTTTATCAAAAAAATTTTTTAAAGCTTCCTCAACAATAGGATGCATATTTATTATTATATTATCCAAGCACTTGCAGGCATAATTCTTTCAAAACTTGATTTACAATGTCTAGTTACGGCAAGCCTTGTGCCATTGTCTCATTATTAAGCGGCTGAAATACTGAATTGTTTTATGTGTTTTAGAGTAAAAATTACACTACGCTTTCAGAAATGGTAGCAAATCGCAATTTTTTTTTGCTGTTATAAAATTTAACAATTGGAAAAAACAAGATAAACTTAGAAGGAGGAATTTTGTGGGCAGTAATTTGGAGGACTAGATAAGTTATTTCACAATCTTCGATACTTCTTTAAACTGAGGTGTACCGCAAACATTCAGGAGTTCAAAGAGGATTGATTCGGTTGTGGTAACTTCTGTTCCGTGCTGTCTCATTCGGTCCAGAGCCGTTCTGTAATCCATTTCTTTGCGGGAAGAAACTGCATCTGCAGCAAGATTAACCTGAAAACCATTCTCGATGAGATCCAAAACAGTCTGCTGAACGCACACGTGCGCTTCTATTCCACATACAACAATCTGCAATAAATTTTTCTTTTTGAATTCATCGAATAGCTCTCCGGCACCAGAACAACTGAATGACATTTTATCGAAAGGTTTGATATCACCAAGTTCATCTAAAATGGAACGAGTTGTTGGGCCAAGTCCTTTTGGATACTGTTCAGTGAAATATATTGGTAATCCTAAAACTTTAAATCCTTTGATGAGCTTCAAAGTATTATCAAATACTAACTGATGGTTATTAATTACAGAAAGAATTCTTTCCTGGATGTCTATGATGAGTAACCCGGTTTTTTCGGGTTTAAGAAATTTACTGAATCTTTTAACTTCACTCACTTTTTATTCCTGCTTCAACCATAAATTTTTTCCATTCCGTATTTACCGCAGGCGTACATCATAAGCAGACTTGTAATATCAACCAGAGCCTTTTTATGTTCATCGATATAAATTACAAGATTGTAAACATCGGCTATGAACTTCATCTTATCGACAATTTTTCTTAATTCATTATAGGAAGGGGTACCATGCCAATAGACAACTTCTTCGATAATCATCTTTTCATATCTTCTCAAAAACTCTCCGAACGAAATTGTGTGAATTGAAGTAGCTGTTCGTGGTTTACAAATTGCAATCAGGTCATTAAAATAAGTGTCCCAGTGCTTAGCCAGGTCATTATTTTTCTTTTGCATTACGAATCTCGCCTTGGCGAGAGTGAATATGGCTCTTGTTCTCGGTTTGAAATTTGGAATTAAAGCATAACCATCAAAGCTTTTAAATTTATCATCGGGATCAATATATTTCCATCTGCTCACAAGCTGCTTCGCCGAATAAATGTTTATAACTTTATCTTTAGAACTATCAATCAGAATAAATTTTCCCTGCTGAAAGTTTATTACGGTTAGCCAATGCCCCCATTTGTCAACACTTAGTATACAGGGGAATCCTCTCTTGAGATGTTGTATTAAAACCTTGATGGCATCGTCACCAACTTCCCGACGGAAATATTTAAATCTGCAATCATAATACTTTGCAGCTTCTTCCAGTCCGATCTCGTCTGTTCCATGCCACCACGAGCTGCCTGCTTTCCGGGCGATTGATTTCTCGCTCGTAAAAATGCCAAGCATCACAAGTGCATACTTTAATGCAAATGGTCCACACTGGTATTTATTTGGTTGAGGATAGAAGCTCATGATCTAATTTATTCAGGGCTCAAATGTAATTAATCAGAATGAATTAGTCATCATTCTTTCTTCAATACCAGAAAAAAAATCTTTAAATTTGAGCAATGAGAAGACCTAAAATAAAAATTGCGGTCGTCTATAACGAAGCCCAGCCGGATATGTACCGGAAAACCTCCGAGCCGGAACCCAGGGAACTTGAGTTTAAGACGTATTTTGATGTCGATAAGACAACTCCAATGGAGGAATTTGAATACATTGTAAAAAAGCTTGAATCAGTTGGTTTTAAGGCCTATTCATTGAATATCAAAGATAACCTCGATCTTATGCTAAAAAATCTGAAGGAAGAGAAGCCTGACACTATTTTTAATTTTGTTGAAATTTATAAGGATAATCCTCGCCTCGAGATGAACGTTGTAGGATTATTTGAGTTGATAGGTATTCCTTACACTGGTGCCCCTTCGATGGGGTTAGCTAACTGTCAGAATAAAATGCTGGCAAAGAGACTCCTTAGCTCGGCTGGAATCAGGATACCTCATTTCTTTATTGTTCACGCTAAGTCTGAACGATATTCGCACAAGCTAAAATACCCTCTTTTAGTAAAGCCGGCATTTGAAGACGCAAGTGTGGGAATTGAAAATGACTCAATAGTTAGCAACGGTGTGCAGTTGAGGAAAAGAATCGAGCACGTATTGAAACAATATAATCAGCCAGCACTTGTTGAGGAGTTTATTGAAGGAAGAGAATTGAATGTAGCGGTAATGGGGGACAAAAGGCTTCGTGTTCTGCCAATTAGTGAAATTGATTTCTCTGAAATGCCTGATCATCTTCATAACATTGTAAGCTATCAGGCAAAATGGGATCCACATCACGAATCTTATCATAAAACTATTCCCATTTGTCCGGCACATCTTCCTAAAAACATTGAAAAGAAAGCCAAAGAACTTGCCTTCAAAGCCTTTAAAGTGATGGGATGCAGGGATTATGCGCGGGTTGATATGAGACTATCAAAAGATAACAAACTTTATGTGCTTGAGGTAAATCCTAATCCTGATATTACTGAAGGAGCCGGGTTTATGAGATCTGCGCATCATGCAGGAATGACTTATGCTCAGGCTCTTAAAAGAATTGTAAAGTTTGCATTAGGTAGAAAAAATAATCTTAAATCTGCTGAATCTCCTTCTTAAGAATTGCAATCACTTCTTTTAATGAGTGAACCTCAAAATCCGGTTTTATGTTCGAGTTTTTTTCAAGAGGAAACTTTGTTTTGCCAGTGAAGATTAGAATACCTTTTCCGCCAATATTCTGAGCAGCCTTAATATCGTTTTCTATGTCATCTCCAATCATATAAAAACCATTTTCTATTCTTGCATCAATACTTTCAAGAGCAGCTTTGAAGTAAAGTGGTGATGGCTTGCCAATAAGTATTGCTTCTTTGTCTGAAGAATATTCAATTGCTGTTATAAAAGCACCTGCATCAATCAGTAGTTCTCCGGCAGGATTCCAGTATTTATTTTTATGCATTGCAATAAGGTCAGCACCTGCAAATACTTTTTTGAAGATATCATTTACTATCTGGTAATTCCATTTATCCTCAATATCGCCGATAACAATTGCTTCGGGATTTTCTTCATCAATCATTCCTTCAAAATGATGAATTAAATTTTCTCGGCAGTAAACCTGCACCTTTTTATAATTCTTTTTTACGAATGAAAGTGTTGCATCGAAAGCGGTGATTGTTGGAATTGAAAGTTCAATTCCTTGTGAAGTGAAAAATTCTTTTACTAATTCTCCTGTTCGTAAAGTAGAGTTGCTGAGAATGCAGGCTGGAATTTTATTTTCATTAATGAAATTAAAAAACTCGTTTACATCAGGGGCAGGAGAGTTGCCAAGTTTCAGAACACCATCAAGATCAATGAGGAGAGGTTTGAATTTCATTCTCATCTGAATAAAAGAAAGGCGGCTATTTGCCGCCTTAATTGATTACAATTTTGATTTTGCTAAAACAGGGAATTTAATTTTTGCTAAATAGTACAATCCAAAAAGAACACCAACGAAAAATAAATCACTCAGCAGTGTCTGATGGAAAAATGGAATCGCTGCAGTATAGCAGGCTGCAAGACCGGCACCTGTTTTTGCGTAATAGCCGGTTGAAATCCAAATTCCGAAGTTAGTAATGATAAAGAAGCTTACTGACGAAATCACAGAAGCAAAAAAGATGTTACCGACCTTTTGCTCCTTCAGCATCGTCATACCCAGCATAACTATCAGTGCGAAACTTAAATATACTGCCCACATAGTCTCGTGAAATCCAATAATCAAATCAGTGATAAACATTGCTGCAAGTGGGACTAGAAACGCTGCCCACTTTTTATTAAAATAAGCACCGCCGAATAAAGCCATAGCCGCAATTGGTGCAAAGTTTGGTGGATGCGGAATTAGTCTTACAAATGCAGCCGCGAATATCATTAATGTAACAATCCAAAATTTAGGTGTTAATTTATCTCCCGCAAGGCGGGATTTCACTTCGTTCAACATTATGTTATCCTTTCTTATTAAAAATTTTTGAAAATATTTTCGGTTTATAATTGTTCAAAGATAAAGGTTTATTAATTAAAAAATCAATGAACCCCTCCTTAATCCTCCCCTTTAATAAAGGGGAGGAAATAGGTAGGGTTAGTTAATAATTAGTCTTATTCCACCATAAACAGAAAACCCTGCAGTTCCGAAACCATAGACTTCTTCATACTGCTTATCAAGCAAATTCTCAATTCTGCCCTGCAATCTTAAAAATGAAAATAGGTCATAGTGTGCAGCCATATTAACTAAAAAATAATCAGGCATAATAATTCTTGAAAGATAATTTATAAAATCAGGTTCTTCACGTTCTCCGACATAAATAAATTCAATATTTGCATTTGTGGATTCATTGAAAGAATAACTAAGAAAAAGTCCGGCTTTATGTTCAGGTCTTCTGACAAGCTTTTTATCGTAGTCCGATGTATTCTCACTTTTATCTTTTGCATTAGTATAAGTGTAGTTGGCTTTTACGTCAAGTCCGTCTGTGAGAGCAGCCTTTGTGAAAATTTCAACACCATTTGTCTCGGCTTTATTTATATTTATAGTTTTGAATGTAATGGGGTCAAAACCAAACATATCATCAAATTTGTTGAAGAAATAAGTTGCACCGATCGAAAATCCTTCACCCCAGAAAAATTGTTCAACACCTGCATCCCAGCCAAGACTCTTTTCAGGATTTAATTCCGTATTACCATACAAGGGATCGTAAAGATAAAACAGTGAAGGAGCTTTGAAGCCCGTTCCAAATGTTGCTTTCAGCTTGGTGCCGGTTTGCCAGAACATATAAGCCGGCGCAATGCGATATGTAAACGCAGCTCCGAATTGACTGTTTTGATCTAGTCTGACTCCAAGCGTTCCGAATAAACTTTCGCCAAATTTAATTTGATCCTGCAGGAAAAAGCCAATCGTGTTTATATCTGTTTTCGGAATTATGCTTGAATAATCGGGTGGGTATAAGCTTGATTTTAAATAATATTCTGAAGCCATCTCTTCCATTTCAAATTCAACACCTGCAGTTATGATATTATTTCTGATAAACTGAAAATCATTTTGCCAGTCTGCTTTATATTTTTTCCCGTCATAATTACTCCAGGAACTGTAAGCACTTGCTGCTGATGTATCGAAGGAATATTCTCTAACATTACTAAAGTATGTTATTCCGAATTTCTGATTCCATTTATTATCTAACAAATTAATTTTTCCCTGACCGCGGATAAAAAATTCTTCTTGGTTAAAAATGTAAGTAGGGTCATCCCAGAATTCCGGTGAACCAAAGGATTGGTCAAGATCAGAACTCGATTTATTAAACCGTATTACGAAATCCGTCTTGAAATTATCTGAGAATTCATAGCCTATAATTGAGTTAATATTATCAAGCTGATATCCATCTCTCTCAATGCTGTCGTATTTCTCTGAAGCTGCTGAGTATCCATCACTCTTTATTCTGCTTAGTGCAACTGAATAATTAAATTGATCAAACTTACCCAAGGATGAAACTGTTCCTTTGAAAGTGTTATAACTGCCTCCTTCAGTACTGAGAGTGAATACAGGCTTGCCTGTTCCTTGTGCACTTATAATGTTGATCACTCCGGCAAGTGCGTTTGAACCATAGAGCGTACTTTGAGGTCCGCGCAGCACTTCAATCCTGCTGATGTTTTCTGTTGGCAGACTAAAGAAATTATAAAAGTTGGATGGATCACTTGGCAGGTTTACTTCAACACCGTCAATCAGCACAAGTGTATTGGAAGAGTTTGCACCCCTGATGTAAACATTAGAAACAGATGCTTTAGTCCCTTGCTGTGAAAAGCTGAGTCCGTATTCATTCTTAAGAATATCAAATGTAGTGAATGAATTTTTGTTTGAAATTTCCGATGAATCAATTGTTGAAATTGAGTTTGCAAGCTCAAGAGTATTTGAAGGAGTTCGTGTTGCAGTAATTACAACATCAGTCAGTTTATAAAAACCTGAAGAATCTGTTTTATGAACTATACCGGTCTGTGCAAAAGAGAATGCGTTGATGAGAAAAACAGAAAAAAGGATGACGAATTTAATTTTTAACATAGAAGTTACTCCCTTATTAAAAGGTTTAACAAGTAACTTCGCGTACTAAAAAAGTTGAGATAAAACGATTGGAGATTTTATGAGACCATCGTTAATCTTACCTTTTGTGCGAAGGTTGATTAAGTTTCGTTTGCGGCAGGTCTCCTGGCTTGAATCAATTAAAAATTATAAATTAAAAAATGTTTAATTGATCTTACAGTTGCGCGACAGCGCCGGAATGGCTCTATTTTATTCCGAACTTGTTTCGGAATCTCAGATCCTGAAACTAGTTCAGGATTAAGAACTTCACCGGACTTCCCTATAATTTCCCTTGTCCCGTTAAATCGGGATGGGAACACCGTAAACATTTGAAAGAACTATTTTAACTTAAACTGTTGGAAGGAATATTCAAAATCTATAAGTAAGATTAACCAGCAATCTGCCTGAAGTTCTGGTGTTCTCAAAAATTCCTTCGTAAGTGAAATTCAGAAGAACTGGTTTCAAAATGTAAGTGTTTAGATTTATTGAAACAGAATTCTGTTTGAGATCCTCAATACCCGTTCTGAATTTATAATTTGTAAACCTGTAGCCAAGCATCATGTCAAATCCATAAACAATTGGTCTGCTTAAAGTTGCTGCCCAGATATCTCCTTCAGTATAACTGCTGCTTAACCTGTTGAATGAAAAAGTCGCACTCGTTTCAATGCCGGGAATACTCGAGTATGTTATGTATCCACCATAATTGTTCGATGGTTTCAAATCACCTCTGCGGAATCTGTATCCATAATCAGCACCGAGAAACAAATTTCTAACTGGTTTCAAAGTCAACCTTGTTCTGAAACCTTGCCTAATTTCATTTTCGATAATGCTGTCAAGGGTTGTCTTAAATGTTTCATAGTAGATCACATTCTTTCTGGCATCATAGGAGAGCATTATAGAAAACAAATCACTCGGCCGAATATTAACAGAAGTGTATAAGCTGGTAAGTGAAAAATCAGTTTTGTTCTCACCCATCTCCTTCTTGAATAGATCAACTTCGCTGGAGAGGAAGATTCTTGTATTTTGAATGGCAGAGTTTGAGTGCTGGAAGTAAAGAAATCTTCTGTCGGTATTAAAATCGTTTGTCTGTTCAAAGTAGCCGAGTGTGTTTTGCATATTACCATTTGCTAGCAAATCTGCTCTGTTAACGTAAGCTCCATATTCAAACAGCTTGGAATTTAAACCCATATTATTAAAATCGGGTCTTGATCCGACTGCAGCACCAAATGACCATTCGTTTACTCCTGTTTCAAATTGTAACCCATCAATGGAACCGATATTGGAAATTTTATTATTGATGTGCCTTCCAAACCATAGAAGAGTTTGTGGGTTGAAATCATATTTGACTGCGAGATCATATACTCGAATCGCTTGAGATAAATCAGATGAAATTCTGTTCCAATCATCGGCTCTATAAGCAAAGCTGATATATTGTGAATACGAAAAACCTGAGTTAGCAATTCGTCCGGCATTCAATTGAAAAGTATATCTCCAGCGCTGGTAATCGTAGCTTGTTTGATTATTCGTAAAATTGGAATATGACTGAATTGAAAATTTTCCCGAAAGTGTTGGAACCGGTTCGAGTGAAGTTTTTGTAACTATTTCATCTGCAGTAATAGATGGAATTACTACCGGTGCAACTGTAGTCGATATAATGGTATCTGCATCAACTTCACCATCATCCGTAGGTATAAAAGCATAAAGTATTGTATTAACTTCTAATTTTTTATCAATTATTGAAATGCCTGCACAGGAAGTTGAAGACTTGTGATCTATCTTAACAGCGGGGATGAAATCATTCTTGTCTTTAATGAAAAGTGTATCTCCGGTTTCTATCCCCTCGGTGCTGTTGAATTTAACATATATATTCTGAGAAGAGATGTAGCTTAATGATCCTTCAATAATATTAGACTTGTCCGATTGGGCTATGATGAAAGTATTTGAAACTAAAAAGAATATGATCAATAAAGTTTTCATCGTTATCAATCATTCCTTTGTAATTGGTCCAGACCGGGCGAATTACCCCAGTTAGAGGCATTATGGCAATCCCAGCAATTAGTTGGATCTCCAGGATCGTGTTCTTCTAAAAAGTCATCCATATGACAACTTAAGCACTGAGGTTGATAGTTGGTTTCAGAATGACATTCATTACAATCAACATTATTATGATGACTGGATATCGGATAGAATGAATGATTAAAGTTTGCCGGAATCCAGCCGTTCATAGTATGACATTCAAGACAATCAAAAGAAAAATTTAACAATTGATGAGGAGGACCAGTTGTTCCGTTATAATCGTTCTGATGACAGCCAATGCAGGTATTAGGCGTGTTGTTAAAGTTTCCATTATGGCAGTCGTCGCAGTTTGTAATGTTCGCGTGGGCACCTAATAGTTCAAAATACTGATTATGAATTGGAAATGTTGCCGGCTGCCAATCTGGATTTGTTGTGTGGCAGGATTCACAAGTCGTTGGAAGCATCAAGGCCTCGTGATCAGGATTTGTTGTATTGTTGTAATTAGTCTGATGACATGCAAAACATTCAGTTGGAGTTCCCTGGTAACCGTTTTCGTGACAATTAATGCAAGGCAAACCAATGTGAGCACCAGTTAATGGGAAGTTTGTATTGTTGTGATTAAAATTCGAATCCCAATTAGATGTACTATGACAAGTCCAGCAATCAGTCGGGTCACCGGGATCGTGTTCCTGATTAAAATCATCAAGGTGACAGCTTAAACATTGAGGCTGATAGCTAGGTTCAGAATGACACTCATTGCAGTTCACATTATTGTGCTGACTTGAAATCGGGTAAAAGTTATGATCAAAATTTGCTGGTATCCAGCCGTTCATATTATGGCAATCAAGGCAGTTAAATGAAAAGTTCAAAATCTGGTGAGGTGGATCTGTCGTTCCATTATAATCGTTTTGATGACAGCCTATGCAGGTGTTAGGAGTATTATTATAATTACCGTTATGGCAGTCGTCACAGTTCGTAATGTTTGCGTGGGCACCTAATAGTTCAAAATACTGATTATGAATTGGGAATGTTGCCGGCTGCCAATCTGGGTTTGTTGTGTGGCAGGATTCACAAGTCGTTGGAAGCATCAAGGCTTCGTGATCAGGATTTGTCGTGTTATTATAATTAGTCTGATGACAGGCAAAGCATTCGGTTGGGGTTCCCTGGTAACCGTTTTCATGGCAAAGCTGACAGCTTAATCCTATGTGGGCACCGGTCAGCGGGAAGTTAGTATTGTTATGATTAAAATTTGAATCCCAATTAGAGGTACTGTGACAAGCCCAGCAATCGGTCGGGTCACCGGGATTGTGTCCCTCATTAAAATTATCAAGGTGGCAGCTTAAGCACTGAGGCTGATAGTTTGCTTCAGAATGGCATTCATTACAATTAACATTATTATGATTATTTCCTGTCGGATAAAAGTTATGATCAAAATTTGCTGGTATCCAGCCGTTCATAGTATGACAGGTGAGGCAATCTAAAGAGAAATTCAGAATCTGATGCGGCGGATCAGTTGTTCCGTTATAATCGTTTTGATGACAGCCAATGCAAGTATTTGGTGTGTTGTTATAGTTACCGTTGTGGCAGTCGTCACAGTTCGTAATGTTTGCATGGGCACCAAGTAATTCAAAATACTGATTATGAATCGGAAATATTGCCGGCTGCCAACCTGGATTTGTTGAATGACAGGTTTCGCAAGTCGTTGGAAGCATCAAAACTTCGTGATCTGGATTTGTCGTGTTATTATAATTAGTCTGATGACAGGCAAAGCATTCGGTTGGTGTTCCTTGATAACCACCTGAGTGACAGTCTTGACAGCTAATTGCAAGATGAGCACCGGTCAGAGGGAAGTTTGTATTGCCATGATTAAAATTCGAGCCCCAATCGGAAGTTGTATGACAACCCCAGCAATCAGTTGGGTCACCAAGATTGTGTCCATTATTAAAATCTTCCAGGTGACAACTCAAACATTGAGGTTGATAATTCGGTTCTGAATGACACTCGTTACAGTTCACATTACTGTGCTGACTGGAAATCGGATAAAAGTTATGATCAAAATTTGCTGGTGTCCAACTGGAAGTTGTGTGACAATCCTCGCAAGTTGTGGGGAATCCGGCAGCAAGATGATTAGGATTTTGTGCATTATTGTAAGCATCAGTATGGCAATCAAAACAGAGATTAGGAGTAGAAGTATAATTTCCATTATGACAGGAATTACAGTCGTTAGCAATTTCCAGATGTTTTCCAAGTAATTCATAGTATTGGTTGTGAACAGGAAAAAGCGCCGGCTGCCAATCAGGATCAGTCGTATGACATGTAGCGCACTCTGTGGATAAGCCTAATTGTGTGTGGCTTGGATTTGTTGAATTGTTAAAGTTCTCCTGATGGCAGGCAACACATTCAGTTGGTGTTCCCTGATATCCGCTCGTATGGCAATCCTGACAATTCAAAGTAATGTGGGCGCCGGTTAATGGGAAATTAGAATTGCCATGGTTAAAAGCATTTCCTTTACTTCCGTCCGGATGACACGAAAGACAAGCTCCACTTTCATAAATGTAACCTTGAACTGCCTGGTGTTTGTCATTCATCTCTTGCTGATTATGTTCATGGCAGCTTATGCAAGTGAAAATTGAATAGTTGCCAGTTACATTGTGACAATTTGCACATGCATCCCATTCACCTGCGTGCTCTCCAGTATAAATTGGAAAGTAAGGCCCATCGTGATCGAAAGTTGCTGGTGACCATCCATAAATAGTATGGCATTGAATACAATCTGTTGGAAAACCGGCTGTTATATGATTGGGATTTGTTGTTGAATTATAATTGTCCTGATGGCAGGTAGCGCACTCAGTTGATAAGCCTGTAAAATTCCCCCCTTGTTCATGACAAGCGAAGCAATTTGAAATTTGGTGTCCACCAACTAAAGGGAAAAAATCGTGAGCTATATTTAATGCTGTCCACTCACTTGCAGTTATCGAATGACAATCCTGGCAATTTGTTGAGAATCCGGCAGCAATGTGATTTGGACTTTGTGTCGAATTATAATCATTTGCATGACAGGCGTAACAATCAGTGTTCAAAGGTTCAAAATACAAATCAACGTAACGTGTATGGCATTGCTGACAATCAGCTGTCAAATGGTTCCCAACTAACGGGAATCTTCCTTTCTGATGAAGACCATTTATGTCTTCAACCATCCAGGTTTTAGGTGTGTGACATTTAGAGCAATCTTTACCAACTGTTCCCTGATGAAGATCTGTGTGGCAGGAAATGCAATCTGGTTTAACTTTAGAAAATTCAAGAGTCACGTGGCAGCTTCTGCAGTCAGCAGATTTATGTTGACCTATTAATTCAAATTTGGTAGTGCTATGATCGAACTGAACTTTTTTTAGATCAACCTTCCAATCATCCGATTTATGACAGAGCTCGCAATCAAAATCAAAATCGTCACCGTGGGGCGATTGCGCAAATGCTGATAACGAGAGGAGCAGAATGAATATTATTTTTTGTGACAAGCTGCGCATTTAAAGTCATCTAGTTTGAATTTTGTAAAAGTATTTCCATTCATTTCGATTTTCGGATGACACTTTGAACATTCAACATTTTTATGTGCACCCTCTAAATTAAACTCTGTTTTGTTATGATCAAACTTTTCAGGTTTCCAATTTTCAAATGCATGACATCGGCTGCAATCGGAAATTCCATCAACCTTAAACTGAGTAAAGTGGGGATCTTTATGGCAGGTTTCACATTCTTTTTTATTTGATCTAAAAATAATTGATGTTGTTTCAGCTTCTTCTTTCCGGTGACAAGATCCACAAGAAATTGTATTATGCTTTCCCAGGAGCGGAAAAGAAGTTTTACCATGGTCAAAAGTAATAGTTCTCCAGGTTTCCGTTTGGTGACAGGTCTCGCAATTATTATCCGGCAAAAATTCAGGTTTAAGCTCATTCTCGTGTATATTTTTATGGCAATTAATACAAGCAATTGCAGTGCCTTTAAAGAGCCACTGATTCTGTTGATAGTGACAACTTTCGCAAGGTATTGCTAAATGAGCGCCTGTTATTTGAAATTTGGCTTTGTTATGCATTTCAAGAGTGAATGAAGAAGGTCTGAATCCATTCTCAGAATGGCAATCCGAGCAGTTTTGTGTTAGGTTATTGACGACAAATTGTGCTTTATGAAAATCTGTGTGACAATCTGTGCAAAGAGCAAATTTCATTTTGTAACCGGATGGAGCCTTGTGACAATTGTTGCAGCTGACAAGTTTATGTTTACCGACAAGAGGAAATTTTGTTCTGCTGTGATCGAATGCAGCTTTGTTAATTTGTTTGAAGCTGGAAGTCTCATGACAACTGGAACAATTCTGTCCAAAGCTTCCCTGGTGAACATCTTTATGACAGGAATTGCAATTCTGGAAAGGAATATTTTTAAATGCCTGATATTGTTTTCCATTCTTGTTTTCAATTTTATGACAACCTATGCATTCGACTTTAAGGTGAGCACCTGTTAATTTAAAATCAGTTTTTGAATGATCGAATTTTGCTGCCGGCTTGAAGGCGTCTGTATTGTGGCAACTAGTGCAATTATCCCCTAACGTTTTTTGATGATTATCTTCGTGGCAAGTAAAGACAGTTTGTGTATCAGACCAAGATACGTTTCTTTCTCTCTTTTTCAAATTATTATCATTGATAAAATCTGATTTATGACATTCCTTACAATCTGTTTTACTGTGCTTGCCGGTTAGACTGAATCCAGTCTTTTTATGATCGAATGAGTTAGGATTGAAATTGATTATTCTGAAGTTTCTTCCATTATGTTCGCTATGGCAGCTTGAGCAATTTTTATTTTTTACTTCAGAGCTGGAATGATAACCGCTACCAGAATTAATTCGTGATTTTATCTCAGTATGGCAGTCGAGGCATTTTGAATTATTAACCTTCTCACCAAGTTCATGGCACTTGGTGCAATTACTCATTCCTTCAAGATTAGCGTGAAAGGTTGTTAAATCACCGGGAGAAATCTGTGCCCATACTTGTAAATATAAGCTTGTACAAAAAAAGGTATGTAAATAGTCTAAAGATTTTTATTCTCTGATTATTTTAGTGCTTTAAGATTGCTTCTCCAAACTTCTTGGTTATTTTTATTCCTATATCTTCTAAGAATTTTGTTGGAAGAATTCCACCTGCAAAAATATAAACCAGATTATTTTCAATTACGAGTGCTTCATCGGAATTTTGTACTTTTAGTATAACACTAGTATCGAGGATCTCTGATACTTCAGATTTAAGTATAACTTTAACTTTTCCACTTCTAATAGCATTATTTATTTTTTCTTCGTTTTTTGGTTTTAACCTGGAAAATGAATCACTTCTGTAAGATAGAGTTACTTTATTATTTTCGTCCGCAAGCAACAAGGCACTTTCAATAGCAGAATCACCGCCTCCGACTACCAAAATTTTTTGGTTATGGATCAACTCAGGTTCAAGAAGGCGATAAGCAACTTTCTCCTTCTCTTCGCCAGGGACTCCTAACTTTCGGGGCGAACCTCTTCGACCTATAGCTAGAAGAACTGATTTTGTAGTATAATTATTTTTTGTTGTTTGCACTGTTAAATTACCTGCTTGCGATACAATCTTTTCTACATTTTCCTGCTCGTTTATACTGACATGGTTTATTGATAGAACATTTTGCCAGATCTCCAGCAGTTCTGCTTTGGATGTCTCTGTTAATTTGACCTTGCCATATAATGGAAGATCCATTGGCGAAGTCATTACAACTTTAGCTCTTGGAAAATTAAATACAGTTCCCCCAAGTGAGTCCTGTTCCAGCGTAACAAATTTTAATTTTCGTTTTGTAGCTTCAAGTGATGCAGAAATTCCTGCCGGACCTGCGCCAACTATCACAACATCATAATTTGCATTACCCCGGTTTTTTAATTTCGGTTCAAGATAGCTCACTGCCATCTTCCCTTGCTCGACTGCATTTTTGATTAATCCCATTCCGCCAAGTTCTCCGGCAATGTAAATTCCAGGTATTGTAGTTTCAAATTCGTCACTAATATGCGGGAGTTCGACACCTCTTTTTTCAGTGCCGATGCAAAGTGTTATTGCCTGAACAGGGCAGGCGTGAAAGCAGGCGCCATGTCCTACACATCTCGATGCATTTATGATTGTTGCTTTCCCATTTACTATACCAAGTATATCGTGTTCAGGACAAGCAGTAATGCACGCTCCACTCCCAATACAATTATCAGGATTGACTACAGGATGAAGAGAAACCGGTTCGTGAAAGCCTAGCTCTTTAGCTTTAGCAATTTTGGTTTTTATACTTTGGGAATGCTTTTTATTTTTTCTCAGGTAGAAATAAAAAAGAATAGCGATGAAACCAATCACTAATACATAAGTTACTATGTTTTCTATAAATACTTCCATCAAAAAAAAGAATTATTACTTTAAAATTAAGCAATTCTTAAAACAACTCCGGATGGGGCAGAAATTCTTACCGCCCAATTTTTATCACTCCAAATCTGAAAACGATATTCCTAACTGTTCTCACTTTCATCTTTCTCAAGTTTTCATCCAACAATTCCGACATTCTTTGTGTTCAGTACGACAGCTCTTGCAATACAATAATTGATTAGATTGATCCCAGGTCTAAATTCGTTATCATACAAAGGTGAATTCACTTTTATCTCAACCATTGTGCCATAATCAACACGGTATTTTATCTTTAATTCACTATCGGATGCTGCAGTCATATACACTTCCTAGACGTTAATTCCGTTATGAATTGTTAGTTCAGTCTTAGTCACCGTACCTGTATATAGTTGATTGGCTTTCTTGACTGAATCGGTTTCAGTGATTGAGGAATTATTATTTGCATTGTTTACATCTTCAGAGTATGTGAATCATAATGTTAGACTGAAGATTAATACAAGAATAAAAAAGGATTTTTTTAGCATAATTAACTCCTTTAATCAAACTGATAATTGTTTATTTATATAGTGTTTACATGTTTGGTATAGTAACAGTGAGATTAACTTTCCAAATAAAAATCTGACTAAAAAAAACCCTCTCAAGCTAAATTGAGAGGGCAGGAGAGTTCTCAAAGCGTGGGGATCATTTCATAAATACCATCTTTTTAATTTCTGTAAAGTTACCAGCACTTAACCGATAAAGATAAACCCCGCTTGAAAGATTGGAAGCATCAAACTGTAATTCATAAGTCCCTGCTGGTTTTTCTTCGTTAACAAGAGTTGCAACTTCATTACCAAGTACATCATAAACTTTGAGAGAAACAAAATCATTTTTTGTAATTTGATAATTAATTTTTGTTGTTGGATTAAACGGATTCGGATAGTTTTGAGAAAGTTCAAAACTCGTAGGTAATTCTTTTTCCTTCTCAACATTGATTGTTCCATCAATAACAGTTAACACTGCCATTCCTCTTCCCAGACAACTCATCCATAGTTCATAACCACCAGATATTTCTCGGACTTCAAGATCTTTAATATTGCTGTTTGGCAATCCTCCCCACTGCGGAACGCCGCCCGGTGGAGCCGGGAACGAACCAACGTTTACTCCGTCGTACCAGCACAAACCATTGTCGTTTGATGGATACTCGCTGTCGTACTGCATCCAAAGTCGTCCATCTGATGTGACAGCCAGGGGACGTACATGCTCGCCGGGAAAAGGCCAGCCCAGATCGTGTTGATAAACTGTGTATGAGCCGTTGTTCGCATCGAGGCGGATAAGTGTGCTGCCATTAATTGTAAACTGTGTCCAGGTTCCGATCCAAACGATATTGCTATCGTCAACGGCTAAGCCTGTGAACGAGGCTGCTGAACCAGGGAAGTCGCTCGGAGTACGCGAGAACGAAGAGTTCCCATCAGTACGCAAGAGCTCAAATTCAGTTGATGCCCAAATTGTTCCATCTAATGTAAGGTCCTTTTTTATTTGACTGCCCCAGCCTGTCAATGGAACAACAATCCAATCAGGGATACTTTCATCATAGTATCTTACATTGAAATACTCACCAAGGCTCCATAATCTGCCTTGCGAGTCTTCAACAAATCCTTTGGAGACACTCATTGAATCTTCCAAAGCAAAATAGTTATTACCATTCCAGGCATGAATTCCATTGAATGTGGGATTGAATACTACATCACCATTTGATGGTCGTTTGTAAATTGCCTGGGTATTATCTGCGGGGAATGGAAAAGGATAACCCAAACCATAGGTATAATCATTAAAGCCCGTCCATCTTTCGCCATCAAATTTTTGAAATCCTCCAACTCCTGTTCCTGCATTTCCAGTAAACCAAACATTTCCTTGGCTATCAAGTGAAAAGTCTTCAACAAAATAATCAATCTGTGATGTGTTTGTTATTCTATAGCGCTGCCAATTGCCAGTTACAGCATCACGCTTTGCAGCTCCTTCAATACCGCAAACCCAAACATTTCCTTGTCCATCTGCATCAACAGAGAGCGTAAATTCTCCGGGTCGCCATGTTCCATAATTTTGCCAGGCTGAGCCATCAAACATCCAGGTTTCACCCGTAGTGGTAACTAATAAAGCTTTACCATTTCCAAAAGCTTTAAATGCATCAATATAAAAACTGACATTGATATATGGTGGTGTAGGATAAACCCAAACTCCATCGGGACGCTGATATTCCAGTGTTTCCCAATCCCCGGGATTTGCCATACGTAACGCCCAAAAATTTCCCGCATCATCAACGCAATCTTTTCCAGGCAATCCGGCGATGTCTCCAAATGCTGAAGGAGTATAAGTTGATAATTGATTAGTTGCACTGTTATAAGTGAACACATATCCAAAATATGTATCGGCAGACCAAACCAAATAACTGCCATCTTGTTTAGGCTGAACAGCTATTCGCGAATTTCCTCCTTGCCAATAGGTCCATTCTCCATTTTCTGGGATTAAAACGAACAAGGCCACCGCTTATAAACCATATAGTACTATCTGGGGCTAAATCAATATCGGTAGTGAATCCCAATAATCCGGAATTTCCTGGTCCAAATTTTTCAATTGATGAAACACCAATCTGAGGATTAAATTTTAATGCCCCAGTAAAATTTCCCATCCAAAGATTTTTATCATAATCTTCCACGATATCTAAAATTTGAACCTCCCCGTTGTCGAACGAACCGAGTATTGGATAATCAACGTTTGAATAGTTTATCCATTTGTTTTCAGACTGACTAAACTTTGCAAATCCTCCCTCACCCCAATTACCAGCAGAAGCTGCGATATATGGATCACCATTTCCATCTACCCAAACTGCGGTGGCCTGATCACCTTGAATTCCGGTATTGCCCGTGCGATAGTAACGCCAGGAATATGTATATGGATCCTGAGGTATGATTTCAGACACAAAAAATAAAAAACAGCTAAGCGTAATTATAATAGTTTTCAAAAATTCTCCATACAATAATTTTTTATAAATACCGGGGAATGGATTATTACTTTAATAAAATCATTTTCTTTACTTCGGTGAAACTTCCGGCACTTAATCTGTAAAAATAAGTTCCGCTTGTAAATGATGATGCGTTAAACCCTACTTCATAATTTCCTGCAGGTTTTTCTTCATTAACTAAAGTTGCAACTTCATTACCAAGAACGTCATATATTTTCAATGAAGTAAATCCGGAAGAGGGAATTGAAAATGAAATTGTTGTTGTTGGGTTAAATGGATTGGGATAGTTCTGCCCAAGGTTAAATTTTTCCGGGATCTCAGAGATTTGTTCAACTCCTGTTGGGGTGGATTGTGAATATTTTAATACAGAATAGTAGAACATTCCCACCGTGTACAAACTCAAATCGGAACCAAGTGTAAGACCCTTTCCGATTCCCGCATATAGATTGACCTCAGCAACCCAGGGGTTGCTTCCGTCGGAATTATATCTTACCGTTTCCAATCCATGATATGTGGTCCCGCCAGATGCTACACCCACATTCCCCGTAATATATATCTCGTCCTCTGGTCCAGTCAAAGCAAAGTAAGGATATTCTTCCCATCCCGGATTTAATTTAAATCTATTATACCATAAAAGATTTCCGGAAGGATCGAATTTAGCCGTAAGCCAGCCCGGGAATTCCCCGGGTAAGTCACCAAAACCAGTAATTAATATGTTGGATTGAGAATCAATATTCACCAGTTTCCCAAATTCAGAATTACCAAAGTCATAAAATTTTTGCCAAACCAGATTACCGGAATAATTATACTTTATTAGTCTGATATCATTACTTGTTCCGGTATTAACATCATAGAATGAGCCTGTAATAAAAATTCCTCCATTATCATCAACCCTAATACTTTGTCCGGCTGTTCCCGATTCCTCTTTAATCCATTGACGCACACCTGCGCTGTTATACATAACAGTAATTAAACCTCCACTCTGGCCGCCACCCGTAATAAAAAGATTACCTGCCTGATCTAAATCCATACTGGTTGGTGTATGAAATCCTGCATTCTGATCAAAAGTATCAAACCATAATTGAGTTCCATCCGGTGCATATTTAACCGTTACGAAATCGTATGTTGCTGTATATTGCCAGGCCCTTCCTGTTACATATATATTGCCGGACTGATCAACTATTGATCGTACTGCAAAAGCCCAGTACCCGAAATTAATTTATCCCAGAGTAAGTTTCCGTTATTGTCATATTTCAATGTAAGCAAGCCAGTCTCAACCGGATTACTGCTGAATGTACGAGGATATCCGGTCACGATAACATTACCGGACGGGTCAACGGATAACCAGGTTGCAACCACACCAAGATCTTGAATTGAATAAAATCTCTCCCAGATTAAATTTCCACTTGTGTCGTATTTCGTGATTATAATCTTGGTATTATCACCGGATTGACCGGCGACGAAAACATTTTCATTATTATCAAGCCCGATCATAACGCCCACGGGGAAACCGGTAAAATTATTTATTACCCATTCCGTATTGACCTGCTGGGCATTAATGTTAACAAAAAGACACAAAAACATAATAGCTATGGTAATCGCAAAACTTTTCTTCATAATACTTAATCCTTTATTTAGTTAAATTTTTATTCCTTATGCAGGATTTTGAGGGCTATAATAAAATTACCTTCCTGCAATTTATTAGAGACACATTCTATCCCGAGAGATTCATCCCTTAAGGAGAAGTTGTGTCTGCCAAAATAGTGTCACTTAGGGATAAATAGGGACATTAAAGAAGATCAAATATCCCTTATTTAAATAAATCTTAAAATAAATAGAAATAAATGTTTAAGTGATTATCACTTGTCTGTCCGTAGAGTCAAGAAAAGGGATATTTTATTTAAGACCTGCTTGCCTTCCGCTTTTGGTGGATTACGCAAACGTATTATGTTTTGCGGCCAACTTTGTATAGTCTAGCATAGTAAGCATTAGCAAACCATTTTCGTTTTAGCCAAGTACTTCTGTTTCTTTATTATTTCATTCAAAATCATCTTTTTCGTTTCCGTATAGTTTCCGGCACTTTAACCTGTAAAGATAAATTCCGCTTGTAAGTGTTGATGCGTCAAATGTTACATCATATACACCTGCCGGCTTTTCTTCATTCACTAATGTTGCTACTTCGTTGCCAAGGATATCATAAACTTTTAAAGAAGTAAATGCAGATGAGGGAATTGAAAATGAAATTGTTGTCGTAGGATTAAACGGGTTGGGATAATTTTGGTTCAGCACGAAATCAGTCGGAGTATTTATTATTTCTTCCTGGTTTGTAACACCAGTTTCTACTTTTAATACTGCAACACCTCTGCTTGCACAGCTTATCCAAAGCTCATATCCATTTTGAATGTTTTTAACTTCAATATCATATATCTGAGCATGTGGAAGTCCGCCGGTTTGCTGCTGAGGAAAAATTCCGAAGTTTGTTCCATCGAACCAGCATAAGCCATAAACAGAAGTTGAATTACTTCCGAAATTTGTAAACCACACTTTTCCATCAGGTGAAACAACCAGTGGGGAAATATTCTCTCCCGGGATTAATGAATTCGATGGTGAAAAAAACTGATAAATGCCAGACGCAGCATTAATTTTGAAGAGACCTTTGTTGCTTCCAAACCATGCTGTTCCATTTAAATCTGCTGCAACTGTTGTAAGTAAATCGCTCTGAGGATCCAATTCCGGGAAATCAGTATTGTATCTGGTAAAGCTGTACGATCCATCTGTTCGCAAAACCTGAAATCCGGAACTTGCCCAAATGGTTCCCGGTCTTGATGGATCTTTGCAAATCCTATAACCCCAGCCATCGAATGGAACAGAAGTCCAGGTATTATTAGAGTAATATTTAAGATTATAATATTCTCCCAGGCTCCATAATCTGTTTTGTGAATCTTCAACAACACCTTCAGAGCGATCATTGGGATAATTTAATGAAGTATAGTTGCTGCCATTCCAGGCATACAAATAATTGAACATTGGATTGATAATAATATTTCCATTTGAGGGACGATAGTAAATAACTTCTGTGTTATCAGTCGGAAATGGAAATGGATAACCAAGGCCATATGTGTATTGATTGAAACCAATCCATCTTATGCCATCAAACTTTTGAAACCCGCCAACTCCAGATCCGCCATTACCAGTCATCCAAGCATTTCCTTGATCATCAATTGAAATATCGTTAACCCAATAATCAATCTGTGATGAATTTGTAATTCGATATCTCTGCCAGGTGCCAGTCTGAGCATCTCGTTTTGCAGCACCGCCAACTCCTGTTGCCCAGATATTTCCATTTTCATCTATATCGATACCATAAGAAAATGATCCATCTTTCCATGCACCAAGATTCTGCCATGTAGTTCCGTTAAATTTCCAGACAATACTGTTTCCATCAATTAGTAGAGCTTGATTATTTCCGTAAGCTTTAAATGACCAAATGTCATTTATCAATGATGTTACGGGCGGTTGTGTTGGCGTAACCCAGCTGCCAGATTGAGTGATGTAATCCAGAGAATATGTTCCGGGAGTAGTGGATACTCTTATTGCCCATAAATTTTGTAAGTCATCAACACAATCGTTACCGGGCAGCTTAATAACTTCACCTGGATTACCATTATTTGGTAACTGGGTGAACAATTGTGTATCACTGTCAAAAACAACAACTATAGATTCGTAACTAGCCCATACCAGGTAACCACCATTGGGTTTTACCTGGATGGAAACATTAATTAAAAATGGAATAAGCGGTGGCCAGTTATTAGCGGTCGTACCATAACCCCAGTAACGCCAAACATTAGTGTTTGGATTATAGTTTACAAGTCCTCCGTCACCCCAGGTAACAGAAATTACCGCAATCCATATAGATCCATCAGGTGCAATTGCAAGATCTCTGCTTCTGCCGCCGGGATGAATTGAGTTGTTTGCACCCCAAAATTCCAATGAGCTGCCTCCGATTGCAGGATTAAATTTTAACAAACCTCGCCAGGTAGCCATCCATAAAATTCCATTCGCATCTTCTTCAATATCACTTATGCGGGATGAGCCGACATCATTAATGCTTCCAATTACCGGATAATCAACATTTGAATAATTTATCCATCTATTTTCTGCCTGAATTAATTTTGCGAAACCACCCTCTTCAAAGCCGGGAGTGTAACCTGCAATGTATGGATCACCGTCGTGATCAATCCATATTGCCTCAACATAATCCCCTTGTATGCCGGTATTGCCGGTGTTGTAATAACGCCAGGAATATTGCTGCGGCAGTATGGCATTAAATGTTGCACTTATTAAGAGAATAATTAACAGGCTGAAATATTTCATAAGTTTTACTTCTTTTTTTGTGGTTTTATTTAATACAATATTGAGTATAGTAGTTTTAAAATAAAATTAGTGACATTAAAGTTGCATAAAATTGCACAACTCTAATAAGTAATTCTGATTGATGTTTCTGTAATACAGGCTTGTCTCTAATATAAAGGTAAAGCCCGCAACTCACTGATTCTGGTTTGTCTAGATAGGACCAAAGTCCTAATCGTTAGATTCCGATATATTCAAAAGGTTGCAGTCGAACGAACCCCAATTTTATCGGGATAAACTCTATAGGGAATATTCTAACCTGTCATTCCTGGCTTTGCCTGCCTGCCTTTGGCGTAATCCTAAATCTACGAAAGAAATTCATGCCCGCCGACAAGCAGGTTGGCGAGAAGAAAGAATATTGTCCGACACCACTTGGGTGAATTATTTTTACTGTCTAATTGACTAAATGATTAATTATTATTTCAATAATATCATCTTTTTCATGTCAGTAAAGCTGCCTGCGCTTAATCTACAAAGATAAACTCCGCTCGTAAGTTTTGATGCGTCGAATGTTACTTTATATTCACCAGTGGGTTTTTCTTCATTAACTAAAGTTGCAACTTCATTGCCGAGTACGTCATAAATTCTAAGTGAAACAAATCCGAAATCCGTAATCCGAAATCTGATATTTGTTACCGGGTTAAATGGATTCGGATAATTTTGTTCAAGTATAAAAACATCTGGAGTTGCTTTGTCATCATTTAAAGATGTAACTGCTCCCTGATTTATTTTCGCCGTGTTTCCACCAACTACATAGACATTGTTATCATTGCCAATTACAATATCATTTGCATAACTGCCCGGCATTGTTACCGTCCACGCCGAAGTACCATCATTGTTTACTTTACAAACTGCCATCTCGGTTAGAGTACCCGCGGCAAGATAAATATTGTCATTCTGGTCCATAATTAATTTTGCATGAAGCATCAATGCAAATGTGCTATCAGCATCAGGGTTTGACCATACTAAGCTTCCACCGGGATCGACTTTGATAAAAGACGAACCAAATGAATTGACATTTGGAAATCCACATACTACAGGTTGGTTATCGCTTCCAACTTCAACTCTGAATCCTGCAAGGTTACTGAATACGTTTGACCAGATAAGGCTACCTGTTGGTGAAATCTTTTTTAATTCAGTCCCTCCATTCATAACATATTCTCCGTGAACGAGATAAGTATTTCCAAAGTCATCCCCCTCAGCATCTCCGATTGTCAAACTATTTACGCCGGGAAAACTCCAAATATGATTTCCATCAATGTCAATTTTTGCATAGCCGTTAATACTACCGAAGATGGACCTGCCAGTAATTACGATAGCATCATCAGGAGTGAATTTGAAATTAATTGGTGCACCAATTCCGTTTGCATCATAATAAGTCCAGATCGATGTACCATCTGGAGTAAACTTTTTAACTTTAGTCACAAAACCAGAAGTTCCGCTTCCCATTCCCAAAACGTAAATATTGTTATTGATATCAACCAGACATTTTTTTGTATAAGACCCATCGAATGAAGATTCGTAAACATTTCTCCAGAGAAGATCACCATCAGTATCAAATTTCATGATGATGCTTGCAGCTTCAACCGGGTTGGAGTAACCCGACATCAATGTTCCTGAAACAATTATATTACCTTGATTGTCAGTCGCCACCCAGGTAGCCTTTTCCCACTTTGAATTGTCAGTTTGGTCAAAGTTTGCCTGCCAGAGAAAAGTGCCATCAGTATTTCTTTTAGTCAGATAAATATCTCCGGCAGGATTATATTCATAATATACCGTGTAGACATTGTTATTTGCATCAACTGCTACTGATACACCTGCAGTATTTTGAATCCATTGTACATTCACTTGCCCATTGGAATATGTAGTTAAAAGTATGATTACAAGAACTAAAATATTTTTCATATTAAATTTGATCCTAAATTAAAGATTAATAATAATTTAATTATTCAAAGCTCCATTATCGATCCACTTAGCAATTGAATCAATTACTGCTGCTGAAAGAGGGTCTCGGTTTAACGGCATTCTTGGTGAAACTTCACCCTTAAGAATTTTTATTATTAAACTATTTGAGCTGCTATCTGGAACAACTCTTTTAAATGCGGGAAAATTTTCTCCCTGAACATTTACCAGTTCTGCAAAAGCATTACCTTCGGTTAAAAGTAATCCTGCTTGAGCGTTTGTTGAACCATGGCAACCGGAAAGAGCACAACTTACATTAAAGACTTTGGATTGAATGTCACTTAATTTACTTAATGGTGCAGTAGCTGTTGGTGTTGGTTCTGTCGGATTGTTCTCCGAACATCCCCAGATTATAATTAATAGTAAGGATGATGCTAGTAAAAGAAATTTCGTTTTTTTCATTGCTTTCCTCGAATTATGTGATAACACATATATAGTTATTGAATTTTGTAAATAGTGACATCAACAAATTTGTTCAATATATAATGAGGGAATAAATCAAAATAGATTTATTCCCTCAGTTAGAATTACCAAGTGTGAATTAGTTTTTCAGGCTTATTTTTTCAACATTTACTTTTTTATCTGTTGAAACTCCGATTAGATTGTAAGCAGGGCACCAGCCAATAAATGCTGTGAATAACGGAAATATTCCAACTAAACCCCACCAGCTCTGGTTGTAAATACCAAAAGCAATTATCGCAACACCAAGAATGATCCTGATAACCTTATCTGCGCTTCCAACACTCTTTTTCATTTTAGTTCTCCTTTTAGGACGTGAGATAACATTTATGAAATAGAATTTTCTCATTTCATTACTATCTCACGTTCTGAATTTTTAATTGTGAATTTATTGTTGGAACAAAACTAATGAGCTAATGATGGGAAGTATGTGACAATGTCACAGATAAGTTATTTTTTTTGAAGTGCTTTTAATTTAACAATATCAAGAACTTTTATTGTTCCTCGCGCAATTTGAATAACTCCTCTTGCTTCAAAATCTTTAAGAATTCTGCTTACAACTTCGCGGGAAGTACCGATATCTCTTGCAAGCTCATTGTGAGTTATTTCTAAAAGGTTTCCTTTTTCACTTAATAAAAAGGTAAGCTTTTCTGCAATTCTTGTATCAACACTCTTGAATGCTATTTCTTCAACAGTTGTTATAACGTCAGACAGCCTTTCTGACACAAGATTGAAAACATATTCCTGCCATACAGCATATTTGCTTACCCACTCTTTGAACAAATTTGCCGGTAAGCTTAAAACTTCTGAATCCAATTCAGTTACTGCAATTGCAGGAAAAGATTTATGGGATAGTATACACGATGCAGTGAGAATACACGAACCACCTTCATTTATTCTATAGAGAGTAATTTCTCTTCCAGATGATCCAACTTTATAGACTCTTATAACTCCCTTCAGCAGAAATGAAAAATAATTACATGCATCTCCTTCCACCGAAATTATTTTATTTGCCGGAATTTTTTGATGAAGCGAAGCAGAAAAAAAATCATCAATTTCCTTAAATGATTCTTTTGTCAGGGACGGTAAAAGTTCCAGAAATTTATCTTTAATTAAAATTTTTCTAACGTCTTCCATTTTAGGTTTTAATAAAAAATGGCTCGATGTGAACTAATACATCACTTATGTTAGAATATTCTTTCATCAGTTGATCTTTTACCTGATGTGCTATTTCGTGTCCCTTATGAACAGGCAGGTTTGCATCAACCAGCACGTGAATATCTACGAAATAATCAAAACCCATTTTCCTCACAAAACATTTATCGATACCCATTACATTCTCGACCTTTCCAGCAACACCTCTAACTTTTTGAACAACCTGGGTTGGTGGGGCTGTATCTAATAGTTCGAATAATGCTGGTTTAAAAATTCTGTAGGCATTTATTATGATTATAACTGAAGCAAAAAGAGCAGCAAAATCATCCGCTGATTCATATCCTTCACCACCAAGTAATGCGATTGAGATACCAATAAATGCTGCCGCAGAAGTTATTGCATCACTGCGATGATGCCACGCATCGCTTTTTACTGCAATGCTATTAACACTCGTACCGACCTTAATCACAAATCTGAATAAACTCTCTTTTATTACAATAACTAACACCAGAACTATAAGTGTAAATGAGGCGGGGGCATGATGCGGAGTAATTATTTCATAAAGACTTTGAACAATAATAATTATGGCTGCAACAAAAATTCCTAATGAAACTGCAACTCCGGCAAATGGTTCCGCTTTACCATGGCCGTAAGGATGGTTCTCGTCAGCTGGTTTGGATGCAAAATATAATCCCGTAAGTACGATTGATGAAGTGAAGATATCGGTAAGTGATTCGATTCCGTCAGCAATAAGTGCGTACGAATTACCAACAATGCCTGTAAAGATTTTAATTGCCGCGAGAAAGAAACTCGCAATTATCCCAATTAGCGTCGTTTTTAGACCACGCCTAACTGCATTTTTTTCATTGCGGGGATTAGCTTTCAATTCAGCTTAAATGTTTATTAATTCTACCTTCAAACTTAGCAAATTGAAATCAAACAAGAAGCAAGATTTTCTAAGAACCGTGAAGAGTTTGATAACGATAATTGAATAATGAACCGATTATTTTAACAGCAGCATTTTTTTGCTAAACCTGAATTGACCTGTTTCAATGACAACTAAATAAACACCGGAAGCCAGATTCCTTCCATCGAAAAATCTAGAATGAGTTCCTGAGCTGAGCTCTTCACTTATTAAAGTTTCAATAGTTTCGCCCAAAATATTGATCACCTTTAATTTTACGAAGGATGCTTGAGGTAGATAGAAAGAAATGTTTGTACTTGGATTAAATGGGTTTGGATAGTTTTGATATAAGATTATATCATTCGGTAATATTTTATCATCTTCAACATTATTAATAATAAAATTAAGATTGATACCTGTAATCTGATTGTTTAAAGGATCAATAACTACGGTTTGACTAAATGCATTTTCAAATCCAATTTTCTGCGCCACTAATTCATAAGTCCCGTACGGAATATTAGTTACTGAATAGTTGCCAAGTTCTTTCCCAAAATTATATGAGTACAAATCGCCATTATTAATATTCTTTGCTAATATTGTTATACCTTCATAGTCACTTGCATCAGAAGGAGTTGAAAAAGTAATAGATCCTCCTATTCCGCCCGCACCATATGAAGAGTCTCTGACAAGGGAAATATTTTTGTCAGTTATATTATTGTCGATCAAAACCGAATCTGCGTTTTGCCAAAATAGAGCAGTAATCCCTTCATCATTATAATAACCAGGTAGAAAGTTGTTTGTAAAAGCTTGCAGAAAGTAGTATGTGGGTGTTTGCATATTTATAAAATATGTCCCGTCGGGTTTAATAAAACCAGCAAGTGTATAAATAGTATCATTCGGCATTTGATTACCTTTGGCCAATCCAATGGGAACATGGGTACCATTTCTTACGATTACTATTCCTTTATCAGCATTAATTCCATTAATAGAATCAATTATTTGTCCGCTGACTGAGAGACTCGGATTATCAATTCTTTTCAGATTAAAATCTATAGTTTTAATGTCACCGGAATCAAGTGGAACAAGTTCTGCGAAAAAAGGATCATAAGTGCTGTCATGAAAAACAACATAGTAACCTTCTTTCTCAACGCCAATGGTGTAGTCACCTTCCGGCAATGTTATCCGATAATTTCCCGATGAGCTGGTTTTTGCAGTATCAAGAAGATAGATTCCATTATAGAAAAAATAAACCGTAGAGCTATCCACGGGATTCAGACTATCTCGTACTGTTCCATTAAATTCTCCAAACTCATCTTCGAAAAATTTTATTCTCACCTCGAGAGGTTTTGGATTTTGAATACCATTGTTATAAACGAATATTGTATCTGAAGTGTCATTTATTGTAACCTGATAAAAAGCACTTAAAAGCACATTCATTCTTACAGAGTCATCAGGTAGGATAGTAAACGGTATTGTCTGGTTGTTTTCAAAATCAATTACATAAATTGAATCATTATAGGCAATGCTATCAATAGTTAGATTTTGATTCCCTTTGTTTATCAGGAATGCATAATCAAACCTGTTAAACAAGTCTTCAAATTCAATCCTGTTTGGCTTAATGTCCAATTCTGGCTGGGCAGCCAGAAAAGATGTAATAAATATTAAAAATGTTATAACTCTTAGCTTCATATCATATTATATTTTTTAACTTAGTATCAAGTTTAGTAATTTCGTGACAAAAATAAAGCGAGAAAAAGATAGATTATCTAAATATTTCTGGTTCAGAGCTCGATTCTCTTCTAAAAAGGTCAAAAGAAGGAGATTCCAGTTCATTCTCAAAGCTTAGCGGTTTTGTAAGACAAATTGCTCATTCATATTACTTATCAAAGCATCATCAAAAGAGAATCACGAACCTGGATGATGTTGATGATCTTACGCAAAGCGTCTACCTTTCATTCGCAGAGCAGTATCAAAATATAAATGAACCCGAAAAATGGCTGCGAAGAGTTCTCTTCCTGAATTTTGTTAGATGGTATAAAGCAAATAAAAACAGATCATTTTCGCAGCTAAAAGAAAGTTTGCCTGCGCCTGATAATTTATATAATAGTTCAGCTTTGATTGATGCCGAAAGTGTGTTAACTATTTTAAATACTCTAAGTGAAGAGAAACAAGAAATTGTAAAACTTAGATTCTGGGGAGATTTAAAATTCAGTGAAATTGCTGAGAAATTAAATAAAAATGAAGCCGCTGTTAAAAAAATGTTTTACAGAACTCTGCTTGAGTTAAAAGATAAGTTAGAATAAATGTCACGAAAAAGATTATTGGGTTACTAAATGGTTGATCAACAAAATAAATATAGTAGCAATGGAAAAATTTGATAAAATATTAGAACTCCTTGAAAAGAAAAGTTTAACAGAAGCAGAGAAGAAATTATTGAATTGAATTCTCCAATTCAGATGAAGAGATAAAATCATTTATAAGCACTTATCAAAAACTTAGCTCTTCTTTTTCAGCGGCAGGACACATTCCAACGGATTTATTGGCTGAGTATATTTTATTCGAAAGAGAAGAGGAATCCGAAAACAGATTAATCCAGCTTCTAAAAGAAAAGATTAAATCGCATCTAAAAGAATGTATAGTTTGCAAAAATGAATACGAATCGCTGTTAGTTGAGTATTCAGAGGTTCAGGAACATGTAGATAGGTCAATTGTTAGAACCGCCAAATCCTCTCTCGATAAGAAAAAATTAATTATACCTTCAATCTCGAGGCAATCAAGTTATTTCAAATATGCATTTGCAACACTGGCAGTAATTTTTGTCGCATACATTGGATTGTTCTTCGTTTCTAGTTCCGTCACTCCTGACTACAAAAAAAATATATTTCCTAATGAGCAGGAAGAATTTTATAAGACAAGAGGGAGGACATCTCCTTTATTCCAGAAGGGATTGAATGCAATTGATAAGGGCGATTATTCCAAAGCTATTGAGTTTTTATCTGAAGATATTGCAAAGCATCAGAATGAAAAATCAATATTTTACACTCACTATATTATCGGGATGACCTATTTAAAGGCAGCAGAATCAGATTTTTTTGGGTTGTTTAGATCTTACGACACGGACAAGGTAAATCTTGCAATCGCTAATCTCAAAGAATCAGTTGATAAAAATAATTCCGGTGATTATGAAAGTCTGAAACTTGATTCTTATTACTACATGGGAAGGGCTTATCTGTTGATTGATAACAGCGATGAAGCAATTTCATACTTAGAGAAAGTTATTGAAGGCAAGGGAAGATATTCAAAAGAAGCAGTGCAACTGATCGGCAAGCTGGAGAAAAATTGATTGATGTTAATATTAAAAGAAATTGTAATTATTTCGGTTATCTTAATTTTAGGTTCCGCTGGATTAGTTGAAATTTCTATCCCTTCCTGGAATTACTCATCTCAAAACAAATCTGAAACAACCTCCGGCAAACTTTCGGAAAGATATGAAGAAAAGAAAGATGCTTCTGATGAGTTTTTCTTCTATATGGATCTTGATTCAAAACAGACCAATTGTAATAGAGAAAGTTAGAGATGAATTAAAATCAATCAGGTCCGATTTTGAGAGAGAGTATTTATCTGCGTTGCTTCTAAAAAGAGAAGGGGATTTTGAAAGTTCATTCAACCGTCTTTTTTTACTTCTGACCCATTTCCCTTCGCAATTGAGCTATTATGAAGAACTTTCAACTCTTGCCAAGATATCGGGAAACCTTAATGAACTGTCTCAATGGCTCATTACAAATAAAGAGAAATCTACTGACCCTTATTATTTATATCTCGATGGTTTGGTTGAGATTCAGAAAGGGAATACTTCAGCAGCAATAAAAAAATTTCAATCATTAACGGCAAATGGCTTTGTACCAAAAGAAATATATTTCCAATTAGCTTATTCATTCCGAACAATCGGAGACTACGATGCTTCTTTCAGGAATCTTATTGAGGCTGAAAAATTATGCGATAATAATGCTCTGTTCCTTCCTAAAATCATCAACCTGAAAGGAACGATTTTTTTCCTATCTGGTGACTATGATCAGGCAAAAAAAGAGTATGAATCTGCTCTGAAGATATCTAAAGATAATAAAAATAGAGTGGAAGAGATTAAGGCCGTCAGCAATCTGGCAATAGTAAAAGATCAATACGGTGAGATATACGAAGCCAGAGGTGATTTTCAACAAGCAATCAAAATGGCTGAAGAGATTGAAAATATAGATTTGCTAGCATTCCTTTATTCAGAATTAGGAGTTTCTTTCACTTACACAAACAACCTTATTGAAGCGAGAGAGAATTATGAAAAAAGTTTTTCGTTATATAAACTGCTACAAAACAATGAAAGGCTATCTTATCTCTCCAGCAATATTGGATCTCTTTATCTTCAAATTTCAAATTACAAATCAGCGCTTGAATATTATAGTAAAGGATTAAAATACGCCGGCGAAAATAAATTAGGATTAATTTTAAATCTTACCGGATTGGCTGATGTTTATTCAAACGAATCAAATTATTCCAAAGCTCTTCAATATTATAATCGTGCAAAAGAGATAGCCGACTCAATAAAGGATGTTTCTTCTATGATGAAAATTGAGCAGGGAATCGGAGCATTATATTACAATATTAATCGTCCTTTTGATGCTCTTGAGATTTTAAAGAAAGCGGACTCCGAAGTTTTCAGCGACGAATTACCTTTCGAATTAATTAAATTATATTCTAAAATCGGAACTGTTTTAACTTCAGTTGATAGCCTCAGTCAAGCTGAAACTTATTTTCAAAATGCTTTGAATCTCTCAATTAAAATTGGTGATATCTACAGTTCAATTGTTCTCAAGACTGAGCTTGCTTACAACTATTTTAAACAACGGAATTACAGCGAAGCTTTAAAGTTGTTGAGTGAAGCACAGTCATCTTCAAATGAGTATGATCTCATTCAACTTTTAGGAGTGCAGGATTTGTATTTGGGTCAAATTTATGAAGCTCAAAATAAAATTGATCAATCAATTGAAAAATGTCTCACTGCATTTCAGCTAAGCGGGAGTGTGCATGATTATAATAATCAAATTGAGGCTGCATATCTGCTCGGACGAAATTTTGAAAAAAGCAGCGATGTCGGTAAAGCCGAAAAGTGGTATTTAACGGCAATTGGATTAATCGAAAAAATTTCAACTCCACTAAGTCTTAACCAGGAAATTCAGGTTGCACATTTTTCAGGATTGAATTCTGTTTACAATTCATTAGCAGAGTTATACCTGGATCAGGGTAGGGGCGAAGAAGCTTTTATTGTCATTGATAAATCAAAATCGAGGAATACAAAAACCAATTTAGAGAGATTGAAACTACTCTCTCAATTTAAAGATGAATCAGAATACAATAAGCTTATTGACCTTGATTGGATGATTTCGTCAGGGTTATATGATGAAGCAATTACTGATTCATTACAGCGCGTTGTTTCGGAAATCAAATATGAACTTGTTTCAGAGGATAAACTCTCGGAAGCAATTCTGGTTCAGAAAAAATCCAAAACCATAAAAGAAATGCAGGAGAAACTTAATGAAACTGATAACATTTTATCTGCTTACATTGGAGAAAAGTTTTTAACTCTTATTAATTTGAATTCTCGTGGATTGAGCTTCGAGAAATTAAATATTGGTCGGGATAGCCTTTTATCAATGCTCAAAGCGGTTTCATCCATCTATCAATCGGATATGGAAAGTGAAGAAATTTATATCAATGAAGATTTATTTGCCTTTAATGCATTAGCTGCGTACGCATTGTATGAAACGGTATTTAAAGATTTCCTCTCCCGGATTCCAACTAAATCTAATCTGATAGTAAGTTTTCCTCCTGAACTTGTAAAGCTGCCATTTGAGATGCTTGTAACTGAATGGAACGATGGAGAAAGTCCATTCCTTTATGATGATAAAAAATTTCTTCTGGATGAATATCAGATATCGTACACACCATCAGCGGCGATATATTTTATTCAAATGGATAAGCCTGAGTATAATAATAATCAAAATCTTCTTATCGGGGATCCGTTTATCAGTAATGTTGAGTATGCATTAAGCGTGCGAAGTGGTTTGGTAGATGATAGTCCTTCACGCGCAAGAAATATTCTACTATTTCCACTTGAATATTCTCAGGACGAAATCGAAAGCATTGATAGGATGATTTCTAATAATTTGATATTTGTATCAAACGAAGCGACTGAAAGTAACTTTAAGCAAAATGCACCGGGAAGCGATGTTGTTCATATTTCCACTCATTCCTTTCTTCTAAAAGACCAACCATTGATTTTCTTTTCCTCTCAGGAAGACGAAAAAGATGATGGATTTTTAGAGTTGGGGGAAATAGTCCAGCTTAACCTTAAAAGCGAATTGGTTGTATTGAGTTCCTGCCGTTCAGGTCTTGGAAAAGTAGACGTGGCTGAAGGTATTATTGGAATGCAAAAAGCTTTCTTCGAAGCCGGAAGCAAAAGTGTAATTGTTTCGTTGTGGGATGTTAATGATAAGTATACTTCATATTTTATGCGGGATTTTTACAAACACCTGGCGGAGGGTAAGTCGAAGTCAGCTGCATTAAGACAAACTAAATTAGATTTTATTAGGAACTATTCTGCTAATCCATATTATTGGTCGGCGTTTGTGCTTGCAGGAAATCCATCTTCATTAAAATTAGAACAATCATCATCATTTAGTATACTTCATTTTTTAGGAATCCTTCTCTTGATCGGTGGACTTTATTACTTAATTATCAAAAGAAGATTAAAGAATTATTCTAATTGACAATTAAATTAATTTGATAATTTGCCTAGGGATTCCTGAGCCAGCTTACCTGTTTCACTTTTTGCATCAATAGATATAACCTTATTCCAAAACTCTTTTGCCTTATCTTTTTTCCCCTGGGTAGCAGCGATAGCACCTAAATTGTATAATGCCATTTGATTTTTTGGTTCGAATGAGAGCACTTTGATATTTGCCTCTTCACATTTAAGAAAATCTTGTTTGTTGTAATAAATTAAAGCGAGAGAGAAATAAATATCTGCTCTTTTCGGATTTACCTCCAGTATCTTTTCATAGTAGGAGATGGCTTCATTCATTTTATGCGAAGCGGAAAGAAAGTCAGCATAGTTTCTCATTGCAAGTGTGTCAGAAGGATTTTTATCAACAGCTTCCTTAAGATCAGCTAATCTTTTTCGATATTCCTCAGAAACATTTTCCTTACCGGGTGTGTTACCGCCTGGGTTTTTTAATTGTTTATGAACATCGTCATCCGGCATATTTTGATTTTGCTCGATTGCAATTTCTTTTGGATTATCTGAACTTTGCGTTGAGACAAGAACTAAAACTATTATGGATACTAATACAATAATTCCATAAAGATAAATTGGCTTAAATTTCATTCTATTCCTCTTTAGAAAAATTTTAATTATTTAAAAAATCCATTTATAGCCGAACACTATAGTGACGACAACGTGAATAACCATTATCACAAACATAGCTATTGCGAAAGGCAGATGAAAAATGTGCCACTTCTGGAAAAGCATATGCGACGTTCTTAATAAAGCAATCCTTCTTGCCATAGTCAGTTCAGATTTTGCTGCTTGCATAAGTTCTTCACGTTGATTTTTTTCAATACCTAAAAGCTTAATTCTTTTTTTGAATAGACTCAGTACTCTTTTAATATCAAAAAAATCGCGATGCAGATATCCAATGGCTGTCGATAATTTGAAGGATTTATATCTATCAGCTGAAGAAATTCTCTCAAACTCGGTGAGAGTAGATGCATCTTCACTTAAAACACTTCTAACTCTGATAGCTAGTTTTTCTTTTATCTCAATAAGTTCCTGAACGCTTAGTTCTCTTCCTTGTATGGTTCTGGGAATCTGAAGGTAAATATATCTTCCAACAACCCCGCTAAGGACTACAAGCACCATACTCCAGAAACTTACTGATACTAATCCTCCGAATTTAAAGGCAGTATGATAGAGGACTAACACCGGTCCTACTGAACAGAGAAATATATGAAACTCAAGCCAATGCTTCAGATAACCAATGTTAAAAAATATTCTGTACCTTTTTCGTATCATATAGATACCTACTCCAAGAACCATCATCATTGTGCCAATGATACCTAAACCGTGACCAAGTGCACCACTTGGTTTTAATGAAGTGTGATCAGGACTGAAGAACCTTTCTTCAATCGAAGTTGTGTAGTAATTAAAGCCATTTACGGCCAGAAGGATAGTAACACTAATTCCAACGACTAAAAATAATCCGACGTATATTTTGTGAAGTGTTTTATTCATCGTAATGTAATTTTATATAATTTTTTCAACCATGAAAATATTGAATTTAGAAACCAATGCCGAATTTAAATGCCAAAACGTACTCCGATCGTTCGCTGCAACAAATAAAAATTGATTTTATTACTTCTAAGTGATAATTTTGAACAGTTAATTTCTACTTTCACAAACTACATTTCTAAAATTGTTGACATTCTTTAATATAATCTCTCCGCCAGTTTATGAGCCAAATAAATGCTTTGTGTGTTTTGTAATTAAGTTCATTAAATAACGGATGAAGAAGGAGTCTGCTTATGGGTTCATTTATGAAGTTTATTAATTCATCGATTGGAAAGAAACTTACTATGGCTGTCACAGGAAGTTTCCTGCTGATCTTTCTTGTCATTCATTTAATTGGAAACATAACTTTATTTTTTGGTGCCGGAGCGTTTAACGGTTATGTTGGGGCACTTGATGTCGTTAAACCACTCATCCGAGTAATTGAAGTTGTGCTTCTTGCTGCTTTTGTATTACATATTTTTAATGGTGTGAAGTTGTGGTTGGAAAATAAAAGAGCTCGCGGTGTGAACTACAAGGTTAACGGATCATCAGAAAATAGCGATCTTTTTTCCAGAACAATGTTTCTATCAGGATCGATTGTGTTCATCTTTCTCGTTTCACATCTGGGAACCTTCTTCTGGAGATTTAATGTACACGATCCAATGGGATTTGCAAACGAGCACCAATACTTTGATATAGTGGTTTATTTTTTCAGCATCTGGTGGTATGTTATTCTTTATGTTGTTGCGGTGGCCCTTTTGGGTTTCCATCTTAATCACGGATTTCAAAGTGCATTTCAGACTTTTGGCTGGAACCATAAAAAGTATTTTCCTTTCATTCAGAAAATTGGAACTATCTACGCAGTATTTATGGCTATCGGATTTGCTTCAATGCCGATTTATTTCTTTTTCTTTTACGGAGGTATCCAATGACAAAACTTGATTCAAAAATTCCAGCCGGGCACATTTCCGAAAAGTGGACTAATCATAAGTTCAATATGAAGCTGGTTAATCCTTCCAACAAAAGAAAATATACAATCATTGTAGTTGGAACAGGATTAGCGGGAGCTTCAGCAGCAGCTTCTCTTGGTGAACTCGGTTACAATGTTTTAAACTTCACTTTTCATGATAGTGCAAGAAGAGCTCATAGTATTTCTGCACAAGGTGGAATAAATGCTTCAAAGAATTATCAGAATGATGGTGACTCAACTTACAGACTTTTTTATGATACAGTGAAAGGCGGAGATTTCCGCGCTCGCGAGGCTAATGTTCATCGTCTCGCAGAAGTAAGCAGTAATATTATTGATCAATGCGTTGCCCAGGGAGTTCCGTTTGCCAGAGAGTATGGCGGTTTACTTGATAACCGTTCTTTCGGTGGGGCACAAGTTTCAAGAACTTTTTATGCAAGAGGACAAACGGGTCAACAACTTTTACTTGGTGCAGTAAGCGCACTTAACAGGCAAGTTGATAAGGGCAGCTGTCAAATTATACTTAAGAAGAGAAATGCTTGATGTTGTAATTGTTGATGGTGCAGCAAAAGGAATTATTGTAAGAAATCTTTTAACAGGTGAGATTGAAAAATATTCTGCTCATGCTGTTGTTCTTGCAACTGGTGGATACTCGAATGTTTTCTTCCTTTCTACGAATGCTATGAACTGTAATACCACCGCAATTTGGCGTGCACATAAACGTGGAGCTTATTTTGCCAATCCGTGCTTTACACAAATTCATCCAACCTGTTTGCCTTTGCACGGAGAATCGCAATCAAAATTAACCTTGATGAGTGAATCATTACGAAATGATGGAAGAGTTTGGGTATCAAAGAAAAAAGGAGATATGCGAAATCCGGCTGATATTCCTGAAGATGAACGAGATTATTATCTTGAAAGAAAATATCCTTCATACGGAAATCTTGCACCTAGAGATATCTCATCACGTGCAGCAAAAGAAGTTTGCGATGAAGGCAGAGGTGCCAAGGGTGGTGATGCAGTTTATCTTGATTTCAAAGACGCAATCAACAGACTTGGACAAAAAGTAATCGAAGAACGATATGGAAACCTGTTTGAAATTTATGAAACTATAACAGGAGAAAATCCATACAAATCTCCAATGATGATTTATCCTGCACCGCACTATACAATGGGCGGCTTGTGGGTAGATTATAATTTGATGAGTAACGTTCCAGGATTGTTTGTACTTGGTGAAGCAAACTTCTCAGATCACGGTGCAAACCGTTTGGGTGCTTCTGCACTTATGCAAGGATTGGCTGATGGTTATTTTGTTATCCCTTACACAATGGGAAATTATCTTGCAGGCGATAAACCTACTTTAGTAAAAACAGATCATCCTGAATTTGAAAAAGTTGCGAAGGAAGTAAAAGATCTTACCAACAAACTACTTTCGATAAAAGGGAAGAGAACAGTTGATGATTTGCACAAACAACTTGGCAGAATTATGTGGGATAATGTTGGAATGGGTAGAAATGAAGCCGGATTGAAAAAAACTATTGAACAGATTAGACAAGTAAAAGAAGAATTCTGGAAAAATGTTACGATTCCAGGAAGCGGTGATGATGTGAACCAAACTCTTGAACGAGCAGGCAGGTTAGTTGACTATTTTGAGCTTGGTGAATTGATGGCGCTCGATGCTCTTGATAGAAAAGAATCTTGCGGTGGGCATTTTCGAGAAAGAATATCAGTTTGAAGATGGTGAAGCAAAGCGTGACGATGAAAAATACTCTTATGTTTCAGCCTGGGAATATGCGGGAGTTAATAAATGGAATCTTCATAAAGAAGAATTGAACTTTGAGTATGTAAAACCGGCGATAAGGAGTTACAAATAATGGAAGCAAAAAAAATAAACCTAAAGCTTAAAATCTGGAGACAGAAAAACTCCAACACAGTAGGAAGTTTTGTTGACTACGATGTTCAGGTTTCTCCCGATGCTTCATTTCTTGAAATGCTCGATGAATTAAATAATAATCTTGAGTTAAAAGGAGAAGAAGCCGTTCACTTTGAAAGCGATTGCCGTGAAGGTATTTGCGGAACCTGTGGATTGGTGATCAATGGAAGACCACACGGACCGTTAGCTAAAATTGCAACCTGTCAGCTTCATATGAGGAATTTTAAAGATGGCGATACTATTTGGGTTGAACCGTTCAGAGCAAAAGCATTTTCTATTATTAAAGATCTGATGGTTGATCGTTCAGGTTTTGATAAAATTCTTCAGGCAGGCGGGTATATATCAGTTAATACGGGTGGAGTTCCTGATGCAAATGCAATTCCAATTCCAAAAGAAATTTCAAGCTTAGCAATGGATGCTGCAGCCTGTATTGGTTGCGGTGCTTGTGTAGCGGCTTGCAAAAACGCCTCGGCAATGTTGTTTGTTTCGGCAAAAGTTTCACAATATGCGTTACTTCCACAAGGTCAACCAGAGCGATATCAGAGAGTTGAAAAAATGGTAAAAGTAATGGATGAACTTGGTTTCGGTAGTTGCACAAATACATATGCCTGTGAAGCAGAATGTCCAAAAGGTATATCAGTAACCAACATTGCAAGATTGAACAGAGATTTTGTAATGGGTAAAGTAAAATCTAAAGAGATTACGGTATAAAATAACCGAATTAAAATATTCATTTTCATAAAATCCTGCCTAAAAGCAGGATTTTTTATAGGCCTGAATTTTGGGAATTAAATAGATTAAATTTGTCAATAGTAATTCGGTTTCTTAATTTGAGACTGCAAATTTAGAGAGAATAGCGATGTTTGAAAAAGAAGTAAAATTTATTGGTGATTTTTGTTTTAACCGGGTAAGAAGTCTTGGCAGTAACTTCACTCTGGAAAAAATTATTGCAACCGGTATCCATCCTGCTATTGTTCAGTATATATCTGCTGAACTAGAGTTTATGATATATTCTGACAGACGAAAATTACTTCAACAGTCATACTTTGATTACACTGGCAAGGAAATATCAGACCATTTCCAAAAAATCTCGAGCGAAATTAAACGACACAAAAAAATTTCAATTGATGATGCGAAGAAATTAATTTTCCAGGCAGTTTCATTCAATATTAATTATCTTGTAAGACCAAGGTGGTCCTTAACAAAATTAATTTTTAATGACCAGCCGGTAATTTCTGCTGAAGAAATGAAAATGATGTTTAACTATCTGTACTATTATGAATATTTTAAGAAAGTGCTAACAGGATACATCGCTAAAAGAGATCTCGTTCAAATATCATCCACGGAATTTGAGATTATTCTTAATAAAATTGATAACGAACTTATAAACTCCAGCCAGAAGCAGGTAGTATCAAATTCATTTGCATCCATGGGTGACTTTTTTAACATAGGAGGGGTAGATAAAAACTTACTCCCGCTAATGGCTGTTGAAATTTTCTGTAAAGAAAAAAACCTTCTTGATTTGATAATAAAACTCAGGAAAGTCATTCCAAATGATGTTAAAAGAAGATATGATAAAGTTGAAATTGAAAGAATATTATTCTCCTCAAGTACTCAAATGATAGATGAGAAAGTGTCTGGTTTAGAAGCAGAAATCAAAACAGATGAAATGATTGAGAAAATTGATGCTGATGAAATTCAAACTGATAATGAAGAAGAGGTCGATGAAACTTCTGATGAGTTACAAAAATCAGATATTGAAACTTTCTTAAGTCCGGAAGAGGAAGAAGCACTTCTATCACTGTATAGCGAGGAATCTAAAGAAATCAAGGAAGAAATAGTGGAGCAGGTTAATATCGTTGAACCTGAAGTGTCAATCCCCGATAGAATAGAATCTGAAATTACTGAGATAGAAACCCCAGCAATTGAAACAACCGAACAAATAAATGTTGAGTCGGAAGCAGTAGAAGAAGAACCTAATTTTTTAGGAAAAATAAATACAGAGGAAACCGGTTTAGAAACACTTGAAACATTTGAAGCAAAATCTTCTGAAAGTGTCATCGGCTCTGATGAAGAACTTGAGGAAATTTTTGATGCAATCTCTGATGACGTAAAAGTTGATGATACATTAATTGAAGAGCCTTTCATGGATGAAATTCACGATTCTGTGGAGGCTGAGGTTGAAAATCAGACAGAGGATGTTGAAACCGATTTATTCAAGTCCGGTATTGAAAAAGAAATTGTGCAGGAAATGATAAAGGATTTTTATGGCGAGAAAGAGTCGGATACTTCAACCCAGGATGAAGTTGGCAGTGAGGAAATAGAACAACCCGAGGCACTAATTGATGAACCTGGTAATCAAGAAGTAAACAATAAAATTGAATCACTTGAAGATGAGCTATTAAACATTTTTGAAGACCTTGATAAAGTTGATTTAAATTTACCGGAAAAAGGAAAACAATTCGAGCAGACAGGGGATAATTTCATTTCGGAGGTTGATGAAAATCTGAAGAATGAGCCAGCGGTGGTTCCTGCAATGACGGATAGTTTTGATGATTATATGAAAAGTATAGATGAATTAATCTTTACTGAAAAAACAAAAAAGACTCTCGGTAACAAACAGCAGGTTGAAGTTAAAAGTAACATAAACCAACCTGAACAAAAGGTTGAGCCTCAGGAATCAATTATCCCTCCTAAGGATAAGGATGAAAAAATAGCAGTCAAGACAAGAAATATTCGGCCTAAAGATCTATTCAGTTATCTTAGAAGAAAAGAAGTTAAAAAAATCGTCTTTTTCATTTTTGCCAATGATGAAGAGGATTTTACAAATACGATAGAGAGACTTATGGACTGCCATTCCTACAAAGAAGCTTCAGAGATATTGAAAGCAGTCTTCACTTCATACAAAATCAGTCCTTACTCAAAAGAAGCTATAACATTCACAAACGCCGTATCTAATTACTTCAGGCAAGCCTGATGTTTATTGATTACTCTCTTATTGAAGTTAACTCCGGCAAGGGCGGAGATGGAGCGGTTACATTCCGACGTGAAAAATATGTTCCCAAAGGCGGTCCTTCAGGTGGTGACGGCGGAAACGGCGGAGATGTTATCATCAAAGCCAGTACTAATCTTCACACTCTTCTAGATTTCAGATATAAAAAAAAATACAGCGCTGACAACGGAGACAGTGGAGGTAATTCACTGAAAGATGGAAAGAGTGGTAGTGATGTTATCATCCGTGTGCCTGTTGGAACTGTTGTAAAAGATGTAGAGACAGAAAAATTGCTTTTTGATCTTGATAGTGATGGAAAAGAAATAATTCTGGCAAAAGGTGGTAAGGGAGGAAAAGGCAATAGCAAATTTGCTACTCCAACGAATCAGACTCCCCGATTTGCAGAAGATGGAAAACCTGGTGAACATAAAAAAGTAATTCTCGAATTAAAATTAATTGCTGATGTTGGACTTGTGGGTTTTCCAAATTCGGGTAAATCTACTTTGATTTCAAAAATATCTGCTGCAAAACCCAAAATTGCTGATTATCCATTCACCACACTCGAACCAAATCTTGGAATAGTTAAATACAAGGACTTTCAAAGTTTTACAGTTGCAGATATCCCCGGTATTATTGAAGGCGCTTCTCAGGGGAAGGGTCTCGGTCATCAATTTTTGAGACACATTGAAAGAACAAGGATAATTTTATTTTTAATTGAAATAACTTCCGAAGATTTGCAGAATGATTTTGATATTCTTATAAATGAGTTAAAGAGCTATAGCCCTAAGTTAATTCAGAAGAAAATATTTGTGTCGTTGTCAAAAGCAGATTTGATTGATTCAGAGAGATTGAAGGAAGTATCACGTTTTAAGTTTAAGGGAATAAAGGATAAACCATTAGTATTCTCATCAATCACTGGCTATGGATTGGATAAAATGATGGATATTTTGTGGAGTATGCTCGAAAAAGAAAAGAATGGTAATTAGGTCTTCTGTGTTTGTAAGGGTGTTTTAATAATTGTTAATTTTTGAAAATTTATGACTTTGTGGCTATATTTGCGTCCCGATTTTAGTGGGATCAAACAGGGCGGGGTAGCTCAGTCGGTTAGAGCAGTGGAATCATAATCCACGTGTCGGGGGTTCGAATCCCTCCCCCGCTACGATTATAGAAAAATTTTTTTTTAGCACATAGATCAAAGGAAAAATCATGTATAGTATTTTAGTTTTAATTGCTGCTATTGCTGCTGTGATTCTGATTATTGTTGTGTTGATGCAGGCCAGCAAAGGCGGCGGGTTATCCGGAACATTCGGTGGTGCGAGTAATATGAGTTCAATGTTTGGAACAAGAAGAACTGCTGATTTTCTGAGCCAGGCAACCTGGTGGTTAGCAGGAGCAGTTGCCGTTCTAGCAATTGCAGCTAATCTTTTCTTTTTGCCCGGCAAAGTGACACAGGAACAAAGAAGTATCATTCAGGAATCGGGGAGACAAAATATTCCTCAAACACCATCATTACCACAGCAGCTTCCCGAGCAAAAATAAACATTATTTATCTAGTCTTTTTATTGAAGCCCTGAATAAGATTCCATCAGGGCTTTAATTTTTCCATCCGGCAAGGATTTCAATAATTCTATCCTGAATATTTTTGTATTTACTCGCTCCTCCTGTACTAAACTCAAACATCATACAAACGATAATATCATCCCCATCTGCAGTAGTTACATATCCTGCTAGGGAAGAAATACCATTTAACGTTCCGGTCTTTCCCCTGAAATTATTTTCTGCTGGAGTTCCAATCATTCTTTTATGCAGTGTGCCATCTACTCCTGCAATGCTTAACGAATTAAAGAAATCATCAAATTGCTTTATGTTGAAATAAACCTTCTCGAGCAACCCAACCAAAGCTCCTGCAGTTACCTGGTCGAACCTGGATATTCCTGATCCATCAACTATTTTAGTCCCTGTTGAATAAATATTATTATCCTCAATGTAGTTCAGAATTGCTTGCGTCGAGAAAAACGAATTACCTTGCTGCCCACTATAAGCTGAACCTAAAGTCTTAAATAAACATTCAGCATAAAAGTTATCACTGTGTTTATTTATAATTTGTAGAAGTTCGCGTAATTCGATCGATGATTCAACCAATAGTTTAGCATTCTTATCAGTCTGACCGGAAATGGGTTTGCCTACAACTTCCACTCCATATGAAATTAGTTTCTCTCTTAATATCTCTGCTGCAAACAGAGGAGGATTTTTAACGTTAACAAAATAATTTCTGTATTTGCCTTTTCGTTTTTTTGTTACAATCGTTCTGTTACGGTCGATAACTAATGCCGAGATGGGCGGAAGTTTAACATTCGCACGCTCTTCACTTATCCAGTCATCTCTTGAGTAAACATCGTCGAAGTATGTATCATCACCAATCACATTTCCGGTAATTTTTCGAAGTCCTGATTGATAAAGCTGGTTTACTAATTCTTCCAGGTCTTCAGAACTAAAAGTTGGGTTTCCAAAACCTTTAATGTAAATGTTCCCTTCAATTATGGTGTCCGAAAAATCATCATCTGCCAATATTTTTGTAGATAAAAGATGATTTCCACCCATTAATTCAAGTGCCGTAGCTGTTGTAAATAACTTGGTGTTCGATGCAGGGATCATCGACTCAGTATGATTGATACAAACTAGAGTATCCTGCATTAATGGATTGTAAATCAGTATTGCCATTTTTGTCCCGGCTGGTATTTCCGAAATCAGATCATCGATTTCTTCAATAATCTTTTCAGGTGTCTCAGCGAAAAGATTGTTGAGAGAATAGATTATTAAAAAAAGTGCAGCCAGAATTTTCATTGAGCAATATTAATATTTTTATCTAAATTAAAATGAGAATGAATAACAATATATTTATATTACTTTTGTTAAAAGTAGAAATAATTATTCCCTACAAATAAATCAATCTATTCTCAAACATTCAACAGGTTATTAAAAATAAAAATTTAAAGGACAAATGAAAAAACCAGTCAAAGCTTATGAGGATGTAGACTTTCTAAATTCATCAGATGGAAGAACAATCAGAATACTAACCGAGTATCTTCAACCCAAGAGTAAATTTAAAAAATACAAAGTTATGGATACGATAGTGTTCTTCGGCTCTGCAAGGTTAAAGCCTAAAAGAGATGCATTGAGAGACTATAATACCATTAAAGGTGCTAACCCAAAACTAATAGAAAATTTTGCGAAACGGCTTCGGGAGGCACAACTCCATCTGGATATGTCAGGATATTATGAAGATGCAGTCGAACTTTCAAAAAGACTTACCGAATGGTCGATGAACCTTGAAACCACAGCCAACCGGTTTATTGTCTGTACCGGTGGTGGTCCCGGTATAATGGAAGCAGCGAATAAAGGAGCCAAGAAAGCCGGAGGATATTCGATTGGTTTAAATATAAGTATACCATTTGAGCAGTTTGTTAATAATTATGTTACACCGGATTTGAGCTTTGAGTTTCACTACTTCTTTATGCGGAAATTCTGGTTTGCATATCTCTCAAAAGCCCTGGTGGTTTTTCCCGGAGGGTTTGGAACAATGGATGAGATGTTTGAAATAATGACTCTTGTTCAAACAGCTAAGTTGAGGAAAAAGCTTGCAGTAATTATTTATGATAAAAAGTACTGGACCAAAATAATTAACTTCGATGCACTAGTAGAGTTAGGTATGATAAGTAAATCCGATTTGAGCTTATTCACGATTTGTGACACGATTGATGAAGCTTACGATGCAATAATCAGGCATCTTAAAAAATATTATTCGAAAGAAAAAGAACCGAAGGTTATAGAACCGGTCCTGCATCTCCAATAATAAAAAACCCCTCGGAGAGGGGTTCAAAAATTAAAATTCATCGGATCGCTGAGCGCGCCGGGTGGCCTTAATTTTTTCCATTCGCTTTTTTACTGAAGGCTTCACAAAGAACGTACGTTTTTTGTATTCCTTAAGAATTCCGGATCTCTCGTATTTCTTTTTGAAACGTCTTAAAGCTTTATCAATGGATTCATTTTCGCCGACTGATATGCCAACCAAATTATTTCACCTCGCTTCTTGGTTATTTAGTGATTCGATAAGTTTTTTTAAACCTGATTTTTGAAAATCAACCGAAATTGAGCTTTTACCATTTGTAAGAGTCTCTTTTGAAACCACTCTTCCGAAATCATCCCAATTTTCGTGATAAATCGTTTCTCCAATTTCAAAAGTGTTTAGGGGTGAGTACTTTTTACATTCTTCATTTTCAATTCCCTCTAGTGTGGCACTATTGCTTTTCAAAATATCGCTGATATCAACAATCATCACCTGTTTACAGGATTTACATTTTGCCCACTTTTTATATTCTGATTCTTCGCCGGTTACACTACTCGTAATCTCCATCTTCTGTACCTGTACCGCACGAATTGCAGAACGCTTCTATATTTTTTATCCTTGCCATAACTAACTCTTTATTAATTCAGGCTTCTAATTTAAGGTTAACCTCTCCTAGAGTCAAATTTTTTGAAGATAGTAATTCAACTTCATTCGGAATGTGCTGTTTATTCTTAAAAATCAGCATTCATCAATGAAAAGCTTTTTACGAAGGATTCGAGGAATGATCTGGATATTACGGTTTTCCAAATCTTTTAATTGCTTTTCTTTCGATTTTGGCTCTCATTCTTGCTATTACTGGATTATCCGGAGATACATTTTTAAAGAGCTTTTTAATTTCACTTTGAATTAAAATCTCAGCTTTATAAAAATCATTATCCCTGGTTAATACACCGAAAGTTGTTCTTTTGTTCTTCTGTGATTTCATCATCAGCCATTAATGCACATTGTCGTAAATCAAATATCAATTTGGAAGAACCTTCGGGTACTCCCATTCTTTTCTTCTCTTCGTAATTAAAATTATCTCTAAGAAAGAGGTAGAGTAATTTCCTTGCTCTATAAATTCTAGTTGCAATTACTCCATTGGGGACATCAATCAGCTCGGCAATTTTTTCGTAATTAAGCGAATGAATTTCTTTCATTATCATTGGAATTCGCAAAACAGCAGGCAGTTTTTCAATAGACTTTATTAATTTACTTTTTGATAGGGAGGATTGAAAGAAATCCTCCACAGCATTTAAGTTTACCTCAGCGTGATCGATAAAATCAAAAGCAGTTTGTTATCGTTTTCTTTGCCAGAATAATACTCCAGAATTTCCCTCATCCAGATTCTGTGAATCCAGCTATCCCAGTCAGCATAATTTTTTGTTATATCACAATTTTCAATTGCCTCAAAGAATGTTTGCTTGATTATCTTTTTGACTGCCCTTTTATTTAGCAAAATCCAAAAGGAAGTATTGTAGAGTTTCTCCAAGAGTGGGAGAGCTTCAGAATTAAATTCTAAGCCAAGCTTAGCTAGCTCATCTTTGCTTGTATTAAATCGTTCTCTAAATGATTGAGTGGACATTAAGAAATTACCTACTTCCCATAAACGATTGAATTACCATCCCAACTCTCAACTTTTTCAATATCTATTAGGAATCCATTGACTACAACAAATTTAGCTTCGTTATTTTTCTTGATGAGGAAGTTAGGTGATTCTTCCGGTTTGATTTTTACTTTCCGGAATGGCTTTTTCATCAAGAATTATATTGAAAGGAAGATGAGAATATTCACCCTGAAAATTATCATTGTCCAAGATGACATTAGTATATCCTTCATTGTAAAGTTGGGTAGGATTTATTTTTTCTAATTCATTAAGTGAATGATAGCCAACTGGTTTTGTTTTCCCGGGTTCGACAGTATATCCTGATAAATCAAATTCCTCATAACCGGCGAAAACTGAGAGATCACCAACATCTTCGATTGCAGCTTTGAGATAAAATTCTTTTGCTCCGTTTACATTTACTTCATCGAAGTTAATACCTACGTCAATTAGATACTCAATTTCATCTCTCTTTACTGTTAGATTTCGTAAAATTAAATCCATCATAAACTTTTCGTTTTGTGGAATGGATTCATAAACACTTAAATCTGTATTTGCATAACCTCCGCTTGCAATGCTGTTTAAAGCAGAGAGCAGTGCAATGTAGTTTATTTTACGAAGGAAATGTTTTTCGCGATCTCCGCGCCAGCCGCCGCTTTCAAGAAGTACAACGCCGGTACCCCATTTAGTGAAATTATCTCCGAATGCCCGTGGCTCATAATCATCAGAGTATTTTGCGATATGCCCGGGAATGAATTCGTTTAGAACAGTAACCATATTACTAATGAGCTTCATAGCTTTTTCTCTTGGAGGCGTTAGAGTTTTGTCATAATCCGGTGCCGGTGCAAGAAATGATATGGAGGCGGGATTAGATAGAGTTTCCTGCTGAATAATCTCTTCCCTGATCGTGAAGGTTAAAACCAAAATCGGCTTTTAGACTATCAAATACTTCTTTCAAAATTTTTGCTTCGGGAGTTTGCTGCCTTAAAACATCACGGTTCAAATCAATTTCGACAATATTCCTTCGTTGGAATTCTTCCGCACCATCCGGATTTACCATCGGAATTATATAAATGCTCAGGTTTGACAGAAGCAATTTTTTAAGTTCCGGGAAAGCATTTTCATCAGAGAAAAAATTGAACATATCGAATAATGCTGCGGTTGCAGTAGGTTCATCACCATGCATTTGTGACCAGAGAAAAACTTTTGTCTTTCCGCTTCCCATAGAGATTAAATAAATATCTCTTCCCTCAACGGATTTACCGACTTTATCCACCTTGAAAATCTTGTTATTTTTTAATTGTTCGATTAATGGAACAATGTCAGAATGTTTAAATCGTCGGTTGGTTAAACTTTTTTCCTTAAAGTTTTCGTATGAGTGATAGAGATCCCAGGCAATTTGTTTTTCCTGTGCCATTATGTTTCCTGATAATAAGATTGTAAAAAGTAGTATTCGCAGCGAATTCCTGCTATGCTTGAAAAGAGATTTTTTCATTATGATTTTAATTTAATTATTAGATGTGTTAATTACTAAAATGTAGAAGGGAGATTTTAACTTGGCTACAAATAATTTGAAGATTGGTTCGCCTGCACCGGATTTTAATCTGCCTGGTGTTGATGGGAAAAAGTATTCACTTAGTTCCTTTGCCGATAAAAAAGCACTGATTGTAATTTTTAGCTGCAATCATTGTCCGTACGTTCAGGCTTATGAAGGACAGAATTAAACAAATACAGGAAGACTACGGAAATAAAGGTGTTAGTGTTATTGCAATTAATTCCAATGAAGATAAGGGATACCCGGAAGACAGCTTTGAAAATATGAAGAAGCGTGCAGCTGAACAGAAGTTTAACTTTCTGTATTTAAGAGATGAAGACCAGTCTGTTGCTCGAGCTTATGATGCAACACACACACCGGAAATTTTTCTTTTTGATAAAGAAAGAAAATTAGCTTTCCACGGAAAGATTGACGATAACTGGCAGGAACCGAACAAAGTGCAAAATCATTATTTAAGAAATGCATTGGATGAACTTCTTGCAGGAAAAGAAATCTCTGTGCCTGAGACTTTTACGATTGGATGTACTATTAAGTGGAAAAAATGAAGTTGAAATTTTTGGCTTAATACATAAACCCAAAATTCAGAGTAATGAAGAAACCGCTGAGATGATCTTTGTATCTTCCTTTTAATATCTCAACACCATCATCTAAAAACTGTGTGTAATAATAACGAACATTTATGCCGATAAGATTCTTTTGATCCAAACCGAAGTTTGCTCCAAATCCCGCATATCCACCAACTGCATAATGATGTTTGTGAATAAGAAAATGCTTTGAAAAATTCTTCAGCATAAGGAGTTGTCAATGCAATGGTTGGTCCAACTCCAGCATTTATGTAAGGACGAAGATTATCTGTAAGTTCATTTTCAAATAAGCGAAATTGTGCGCCGAGAGTGACAGGAATCTGGAAGACACGGTTTTGTTTCCCGATAGTGAATGTTTGTCCATAGATGTCAATATATTCAATCTCTCTTTCATCTTTGGCTTCAGAAATGGAAACGTCTCCAAAGATTGTGAACTTTGTGCTTAGTTGTTTCCTGTAGAATCCGCCGAATCCGAATCCACTTTCACCAATCATCAAATCAAAACCCCAGGCGTTGGAAGGGAAAACCAATGGTGGTTTAGGAGGTGCAAGTTCTCCAATTTCCTGAGAAAAGAGGAAAGAAGTTGGAATTATGAACATTATTAAAAATATTAATCGTCGCATATTATCTTTAAATTTCTATGTCTAAAATAATCAACCTTTTATCAGAATCAATAGCATAAATGCTGGGCTTAAAGATGAAATTATTTCTTAAATCAATACAATTTATTTACTTAAAATCAGTATAAAAATTAAGGATGATTCTTACAAAGCAAAAAATAGACAAGATTGATATTGATTTTCTTATTAACGATAAGCTCAGTAAAGGTGAAATTGGTGAAGTTCTCATCATCGTTCCCACTAAAAGAAAGATCAGGTATCTGACTCGTGAACTCATTTCACTGAGTCCGGGTAGATCTCTCTCGGGATTAAAAATAGAAACTATTGGTTCGTTTGCAGAAAAGCTTCTGACAGAAATTGAAGGAAGAGTAAACCTGATAAGTGAGCAAGCAGCAGTTCTTCTTCTTAACCACAGTTTTAATAGAGTCAAAGCTAAAATATTTTTCTCAATACAAAAACCAGATCCCATTCGGCACGCTTGAGCGGGTGAAGAATGTTATCTCGGAATATAAGCGGCACGGTATTACTCCGGAGCGTTTGAAAGATGAAGCAGAAAATTTATCCGGTGGTGAAAAGCTGAAAGCTCTTGATGTCGCTGATGTATTTGATGATTATCAAAAGACACTTAACGTAAATAACTTCATGGAAATAGGGGATATATATTCATTTCTAAACGGGAAAGAAAAACAATTATTTAAAGAAGCGTTCAATTTTATTTATCCTGATGCACAATTTGTATTGGTAAATGGTTTTGATGAGTTCACTGCACCTGAAGTTGAAATAATCAACTCTGCTTCTGAAATAGAAGGAGTTGAGCTTTTCGTTGCATTCGATTACTATAAATATAATCCGGTTGTTTTTTCTCATCTGAATTCCTGTCACGATCGATTGGTAGCAAAAGGTTTTAAGGAAGTAAAAGATATTTCACCGGCGACTCAATCTAAATTCTTAAACATCGTCAGGGAAAAACTTTCGATCAAATCTTTGGACAAAAAGGAAACTTCATTTCAGAATTTAATCACACAGATTGAAGCATCAGGCAGAGAAGAAGAAGTGGAGTTAATTGCAAAAGAAATAAAAACGCTGTTACTAAATGATAAAGTTGAATCCGAGAAGATTTGCATCGTGTTTAACCTGATTGGAAATTATTCGGCAATAATCAGGGATAGATTTAATGTTTATGGTATCCCTTTTAATCTTACCGACAGATTTTCACTTAGCACATCACCTCCTGTTAAAGCATTGCTCGGTCTGTTAGAAATTCTTGAGAACGATTTTTATTTTAAGAGCATCTTCCGTGCTTTAGGCGGCGGATTTATGAGTAAGATGGGAATTGATATTTCGAATCTTCTAAAAACTTCAGTTGAGCTTAAAATTGTTTCAGGCTATGATAACTGGTTGAATAGGCTTAAGGCTGCAATAACTGAGCATTCATTACCGGATGAACAGACAATTAGTAACGAAGAAAAAATTCAATCATATAATACGGCAATAAAGGATTTAGAAAAGATAAACTTACAGCTTAAACCATTCACTTCAAAGACTTACTGCTGGTGTATTCCGTGAGAATATTTTATCGTTGATATATAAACTCGATTTCCCTGCTAACCTGCTAAAGGCTCCTTCGGAAGTTATTGAGAATGATGCGATTGCTTTTAATTCTTTTATTAAAGTGATTGATGAAGTTACAAATCTTATTGAGCTTGAATATGGCAGCGAGGAAGAGTTTCCGCTTCACTTTTATCTTAATCAATTAAGAACTACTGCTGCATTTACGAGATATAACATCCCCGAAAAGCCAGGGTATGGAGTGCAGATCACAACCTTGAATGAAATTCGTGGACTTAGTTTCGATTATCTTTTCATAGGTGGATTGAATGACGGCGATTTGCCGACCAGATTTACACCTGAAATTTTCTTCTCCGGTTCATTTGCACGAGAAGAATTGCGGCATCAGGTAGAACAAAGGTATCTGTTCTATCAGGCACTGTGCACCTGGAAGAAAAAACTATATCTCTCTTATCCTCAAACTGATGGAAAACGTGATCTTGTTCAATCAAGCTTTCTGCAGGATTTTAACTCACTCTTCGAGACGAAGAAGATCAATAAAGAAAATTTTAAGGATGAAATCTATTCGAAGGAAGAATTGCTTGAGCTTCTTGGCAAACTTTCTTTAGAACAAAGAAAGGAGTTAAAGCTTCCGGAAGGAGTTAATATTGATATTGATGGAATCAATCGTGCGATAGAGATTGATAAAAAGCGAATGGAAGAACCATTTGGTGAATCGGAATTTACAGGTTTTGTTTCGAAGGACATTTCTGATGGATTAAAAAACAAGCTGAGTGAAATTTCGGAAGGGGAGTTTTCAGCAACTCAGCTTGAAAACTATGCGAAGTGCCCTTATAAATATTTTGCTGAGAACATTCTCAGACTTGAAACTATTGCCGAACCGGTTGAAGAACTTGAGGCCTTTGAATATGGCAGCTTGATTCACACGATACTTTATGATTTTTACACAAAGCTGAAAGAGAAGGGCATAATCCTTTCTAATTGTAGTGATGAAGAATTCAAATCTGCTGAAGAAGCTTATCTTTAAAATTGCTGAGAAGAAGATTTGATGAATTAAATCTTAACCCTGAGTTTTCTTTTTACGAACGTGAGAAACTTCTCGGCATTAACGGAAAAAAAACACAATCACTTCTCTACAAATTTCTCGAAGAGGAAAGAAAGAGTGACGGCGGTTACGTACCTGAATTTTTTGAAACGAGCTTCGGCAAAGTAAAACACGAAGAAAAATATTCTAAAAAATTTAAAGAAGGAGTCGTTACCGGCAACGTAAAACTTAAAGGAAAGATTGACAGGATAGATATTAACGAAGCTGAGAAAACACTAAAGGTAATTGACTACAAGCTTGGCGGCACAAAACCCACCGCAGAAGACCTTTCGACTGGAATTTCTTTACAGTTGCCACTCTATCTTTTTGCAGCGAAAGAATTAATCAAAAGAGAACTTGGTATAGAATACAGACCTGCTGATGCACAAATATTCTCTCTGAAATACAATGAGAAAGATTTTGGTAAAAAGAGTATTAGCGTACGAGGAAGAAGATCAAAATCTGAGAATATCGAGGAAGAAATAGAAGCTGCTGAGGAAATGATAAAGATTTGTCTTGAGATGGTTAGCAAATTCACCGAAGAGATTTCGCAAGGGAAGTTTCATATCTCAACTTTAAGGAACCGCGAAACCAAAGTATGCAAGTTTTGTGACTTTAAGAGAATCTGTAGAATTCAGGAAGTGGACTGAAAAAAGCCGTGATAATAAGAAGGCTTGACACATTTTTGAATTTAAGCTAAGTTAATTTTGCAATGAAAGTAAGCAATTCAAGCATTTAAGTAAAATAAATAAGACTTAAGTACTAGCATAAAACTTGCTAGATACGGCTTACTGAAAAATAATAATGGGGTAGCAAAATGAAATACTTAGTTACTTTTCTACTATTAACAGGTTTTAGTATTGGTCAAATAAATCCTGTTGAATCAAAGGTAGTTGAAGCTACTGTCTTTAAAGACCGTGCAATGGTAATACGTTCTGCAGATGTAAATCTGAAAAAAGGTGAAAACCAAATCATATTTTCTGGACTAACAACGGATATTAATGATCAATCCGTTCGGATTTCAGCAAAAGGAAGCGGAGAAATAAAAATCCTTGATGTAAAAGTTGAACGTCGTTTTACTGCTGAAATACGAAAAGAAAAAATCAGCGAACTGCAGAAAAAGATAGATGCCCTGAAAAACGAGATGTTAATTTCAGCCGATCAAATAGCCATCTATGACAGCAAAAAGGAATTTATTGAATCGCTAAAGGCAGAGTCGGTTAAATATGCTAACCAAAAAATTCTTAACAGCACTAATTCCACAAAAGAATGGAATGAGCTGCTTAAATTCATTGATACTAACTTAAAAGAAATATATAGCGGTATAAGAGAAGAAGCTGCTAAACGTTCAGCGCTTGATCAGGAAATTAAAGTCCTTCAGCTAACCATTAATCAATCGGATGGCGGTGAACAGAAGAACTATAAAGAAATAATCGTGAAGATTGATGCGTCCCAGAATAGCAATGCTGAACTTCAGGCATCTTATGTAGTGAACAGTGCAAGCTGGTTCCCACTTTATGATGTACGTGTCGATTCTAAATCCAAAAAGGCTGAGTTTTCTTTCTATGGAATGATTCAGCAATCTACTGGTGAAGATTGGAATGATGTTAAACTGACTTTCTCTACTGCAGATCCTTTATCAATAAAATCCTTACCGAAGTTAGATCCCTGGTTTCTTGATGTGAATCCTTTACGTTACAATAGTTCGCTACCAATTAGGGGTTTTCAAGTAAATGAAAATCTATTTCAGATAGGCGGTTATGAAGCACAGTTTGGTTCTTATGATCAAAACTGGGGCCTACCAAACGGATTGGGAGCAATAACCGGATATATTACTGATGCTGAAACAGGAGAACCATTGATTGGTGCTAATGTTCTGCTGGTAGGAACATCATATGGCTCAGCAACAGACATTAACGGAAGATATTATCTAACAAATGTTCCGGCATCAAACTACAACGTTCAGGTTTCTTATATTGGCTACAACCATTTTGTATTCAATTTACTTGTAAAAGAAAAAAATGTGGCGAATGTAAATATTCCTTTATTACAGGAAGGTATAACAGTGAGTGAAATAGTAGTAACTGATACAAAACCGTTGCTTAATAAATCTACTACAAATAGCAGCCGAATTATGTCGGAAGATGTGAATCAACTTCCAATTTACAGCGATGTTAAAGCAAAAGATCTTTCAACAACCTTTGAGCTTAATACAAAGAACACAATTCCAAGCGATAATAGCCCTCATAAAGTAACTATAGCAATTAACAACCTGCCGATAGAATTTTCGTATACTTCTATCCCAAAAATTATTCAAAAAGTGTATGTAAAAGGAAGAGTTGGCAATAAAAACGATTACCCTTTACTTGCCGGCGAGATAAATGTTTTTGTTGATAATGATTTTGTCAACCGGTCATATTTAAACACAGTTGTTCCTACAGATACACTTGAGCTTGCTCTTGGAATAGATGAAAGCATTAAATGCGAAAAAATTTTCAAGAACAAGTTTGTGGAATCAAAAGGCTTGTTCGAGGGTAGTAAACAGATAACCTATGAGTATGAAATAAAAGTAACCAATAACCGTAAAACAGAAGAAAGTATCGCTGTATTCGATCAGCTTCCGGTTGCTATGAATGAGAAGATAAAAATTGAGCTTATCACACCACCTGTGGAGGAAAAGAATCTCAATCAAAACAAAGAAATTATTTGGAATTTAAAACTTAATCCGGGTGAAGTTAGAACTCTCCCTCTCAAATTTACTGTTGAATCCCCCAATAATATAAATGTGTTTGGGCTGGAGTAAAAAAAGATAGTTTCATCTATTTACTTTAAAGAACCGCGAAACCAAAGTCTGTCGGTTCTGTGACTTTAAAAGAATCTGCAGGATACAGGAAGTTGATTGAGATAAAATCTACTTATTCTCAATCTTTCCAAACTCAACTGAATTTGGAAGTCCTTCCGGGCTCCACAGAAGATCATATTTAAAGCTGCAGACTTCCAATCTTTCTGGAGTTACTTCGATAAGGATGTACTGCTTATCTCTATCTGGATAAAATTGTTCCCACCCCTTTTTCCAATATTTTGCTTTCAGAGCCTGATCATTGACAAGTCGAGCCTTACCAGAAACAGATACGTAGCTCATCCCTTTCGTATCGTAATAAAAAACTACAACATTTGGATTGTTTTGAATTTGCTTTACCTTTCTGCTGGTTGGAAATGTGCCGAGCCAAATAATCCAATTATCCTCAGGGGGAAATGGTGACATAGTCCTGGCTTGTGGCTTTCCTTCTTCATCCACAGTAACCAGAGCACGGCATTTTGCAGAATCGATTATCATTCGTGAATAAGTTAACAAGCTGTCTCGGGATATTTCTCTCTGCGACGGAAATTGTTCCGTTTGTGCGAGAGAGTGAACAGGTTGGTAAGAGTAAAAGTATAAGTAAATACTTTAATGATTGTGTAAGAATTTTTTTCATAACTCCTCCTTTAAAAATATTTTATATTTAGGGCGAGAGATTGTCTCGCCCCAACTTTTTGCGTCTTTCGTTTTTCGACTTACTTCATAAGAATCATCTTTCGTGTCTGAGTAAAATCTCCTGCCTTCAACTGATAGAAATAAACTCCGCTAGGTAGATCCCGGACATTGACGGAATGACTGTTGAACTCAACTTCATAGGTTCCTGCCGGTTTGTATTTATTAACGAGAGTTGCAACTTCATTACCAAGCAAATCATATACTTTTAAAGATTGCCAACTGCCTGCTGGCGACTGCCAACTAATTTTTGTGCTTGGGTTGAATGGATTAGGATAGTTTTGATAAAGTTCAAATTCTTCTGGATTGAAAAAATCAGTCTCAACATCTGTTACGCCACCTAACTTTACTAATAATAAATGATCCATTCCACCATCTTCTAATCTAGCTTGTCCAAACATTACGTACCCACCATCGTTTGTTTGTTCAACCTTTTCAACTTTGCATCCAAAAGTATTATAGTCAATAAGTTTGCTCCATTGCTCCTGCCCATTCTCGTCAGTTTTAACTACATAAATAATATGATCGGGATCGTAATCAGGAGTTTTATTACCGCACATGATATAACCATTATCATCTGTTTGATATACACTCATAGCAGATTCCTCATAAGTTTCAAATCCATAAGTATGATACCAAACAATATCACCACTCTCAGTAATTTTCATCAAGAAAAAATCGCCAAAGTCTTCTCCGCAAATCACGTAATGATTATCATTTGTCTTTCTGATTTCCCCCCATTCGTCTGCATCATAGGGAGTAGCTGTATAAATATTACTCCATTCATAATTACCTGAGTCATTAATTTTTATTAGTTTTAGCAAATGCATCCCCAAAGAATCATATTCGCTAATAAATACAAAACCTCCGCCAAATGCGTTCTCAATTGATATTGCCATGTCTACTTCATCCACACGTCCAAATATTTTATACCATTGGAGCGTTCCTGATGAGCTATATTTCATAGCAAAAACATCATCATCATAAGTTATCCCACTTGCTAAATTACCGAGTATAATAATTCCATTATCGGGAGTGATTTTCATATCTCTGGGAACGTATGCGGTATCGGTATTTCCGCCTGTGTAGTAGCGTGACCAAAGAGAATCTCCATTAGAATCAACTCTTAAAATCCATATTCCGGAAGTTGCCTGCCTTGTTCCATGTCCAACAATAAAAAATCCGCCATCGTTGGTTCTTTCAATATCAGTTCCTGTAAAACTTCCGTAGTTTATTACGTCAGTAAAATATTGTTTCGTCCAAAGTGTATCACCATCTGCATCTGTTCTTACAATGTACGCCTTCAGCCAGGGATTAACACAAAGACCTGCACTTATTAATCCACCATCCGGCAACTGATGCCCATCAAATGCTGCGGCTATTGTTTCAATACCAGGAATAATGCTTTCTGGTCTATAAAATTTTGACCAGGTTATGTTCGGCTCTTGCGAGAAAACATTTATAAATAATACAACAAAAATTAATAATAGAATTCTAAAAAAGTTTTTCATTGTAATACCTTTTCTATTTAAGTAAAGATTTTATACTAAAAAAAATATTTAACAGTGTGCTCAATAAGAATTCAAGCTATGGCATTCTTATCCAGGAATCAGTTGCGAAAAATTCTCCTGTTTGTTCGAGTAAGACCAACTCATCGTTTGAATTAATTTGAATTACAAGATTACCGCTTTGCATTATAGAGCCTTTGGGAACATCAGCCCATTTTACAGTAATGATGTTACCTTTAATAATGCCGTGTGCAACGTTTGACCATGTAGGTGACACAGCAACTTCTTCACCGTACCATAAGACTTCATTTCCCAGTTGTCTGATATAATAGTTGCCCCCTCCTCCACTAAAGACTCCATCTAAATTATAGGACGTGGTTACTTTTTTGACATCATCCTGTGCGAAGGCAATAACCGGCAGTGTCAGTAAAATTACGACACAACAATAGAAAAAAGTTTTGAAGTTCATTTTTTTTGCTCCTTTTTAGTTAAGAAATAATGATAGTGACCTGTTAAAATTTTACTTTGATAATAACATTTTTTTCGTTTGAATAAATTCTCCGGCCTTTAAGTTGATAGAAATATACTCCACTTGGCAAATTCTCTGCATACCAGCTTAACTTCATATTGTTCCTGCTGGTTTGTATTCATTAACCAGTGTTGCTACCTCATTTCCAAGAATATCGTACACTTTCAAAGTTTGCCAACCGCCTACTGGCGACTGCCAACTAAGTTTTGTGCTTGGATTAAATGGATTCGGAAAGTTTTGCTATAATTGAAAATTAGATGGTATGTCTAATTTTGATAATCATCAATTCCTACTAGAGTTCCTATACTAGCCTTATAGAGTTTTCCTATAAAACCCGTGCTACCTCCTGTAGAGCCTACGCACCAAACATCCATTGAGCTGGGTGATGTAGTTATGACATTATACGAGAACATTTCAGCAGCGGTATTAATATCAAGATTCCAATTCAGACCTCCATCAGTGGTGATGTAAATACCTCCAGCTTCCTGGTAAAGATTTCCACCAAATGCTAAACCAAGAGTATCATTAAATAATTTAACAGCCCTGATTGGATAAGGATAACTATATAACCTTTGACTCCAGGATTGACCACCATCAGTTGATTTGTGTGTCCAGCCTGAAACAGGAGCACTTATTTGTCCACCGCCAGTTAATCCTGCTAACAAATCATCTAAAAAATCAACTCCGCCGTCAAAAACATTATCAGCGGAGGGGCCTGAAGTCCAGTTAGCGCCATAATCAGAACTATGAGCAAAATGAATTCCAGTAGTAAAAATATTCCCGCTGGTATCAGTATCTATATTACCTGCAAACCATCCTAAATCAGAATTAACCTGAACATAACTCCATGAAGTTGTGTCTTTACCACCGTTAGTAGTGTAATGCATTCCACCCGAAAATTCTGCTGAAACAATTCCTCTGTTACTATCAAAAAAGTGAATGCGTGAAAGCCAGCCGACTCCATTTGGTATATTCAGAACGATATCATTTGTCCATGTATTACCACCATCAAAGCTCCATCTTACAACACCTGAATGGATATTCCCTTGATTATTAAAACCCGAAATAACCACTGTATCGGCAGTCAATGCATCAACACCATACCAATAATAAGGAAATCCGATATTCATGACATTTGTCCAGTTATCACCTCCGTTTGTAGTTTTATAAACAGCTCCTAGTTCAGAAACAATGTAACCAACAAGCGGTGTAGCAAAGGATACGTCTTTAAATACTTTTCCAGTTGCTGAGAATTTTAATTCCCAGTTAAATGAGTTTGTTTTATCTAAAATTATATCGGGAGATTTTTCTATGTTGAATTCAGGCTTAAAATTAATACCTGATGAAGGGATTACTTTTATAATGTCTGCTTCCCTTTGCTGGATAATAATTTTTTTGTTATCGCGTTCAGTTTTCAGCTGAATATTTTGGGAGTAAACAAAGATTGGAACGAATAGAGTTAGAGAATAAAGTACAGATTTAATAAAGAAGACACTCAAAAATTTCATTTTTAACCTCTTTTTAATTTTTGACCAAAGCGTTTTGGAGTAATATTTAGTTTAATTTACAATGTCTCTTGGTTATAGGTCTTGAGTTCTCTTTTCCGTCTCTCTCAGAGCAGAAAAAATTTTCTAGTAAAATAAGCATTTAATTTTGTTAAAAGTCAAGAAGTATCGATTTGTAATTGGCAAATAAAACCCCCGCCAACCAATATTGACAGGGGTTTGAATGATGTGAAAATATTTTTATTCAGGGCGGGTAAGTAACCCAACTCTATATATTTAATTGTCATCCCGAATTTATTTCGGGATCTCCTTCCTAATAATTAAGATTCTGAAACAAGTTCAGAATGACCATAAATTATTTCATCAAAACCATCTTCTTCGTTGAAGTGAATGAGCTGCCATCAATTCCGTTTGCATTAATTGTGTAGTAGTAAACTCCGTTTGAAAGTTTTGAAGCATCAAAATTTATTTCGTGATTGCCAATGCTGTAATCACGATTTGTAAGCTCATCTACTTTTTCTCCTAAAGTATTAAATAGTTCAATCCTTACATACGAATCAACTGGCAACGAAAACTTAATCATCGTGGATGGATTGAATGGATTTGGGTAGTTCTGTGAAAGTAAAAATACCTGCGGTCCTTCAATTTCAGTTTCAACAATGTTTGAATAATTAATTGAACCATCGAAATCAATTTGCTTTAATCTGTAATAATATTTGCCCGGTGTCGAAATTCCATCAACATATTCATAATCGCTGACTTCGGTTGTTGTTCCTCTTCCATTAATAAAAGCTAATTCATTAAAATTAATTTTATTAGAACTTCTTTCGACCATAAATCCTGAATTATTACTTTCTGTAGCGGTAGTCCATTTAAGAAGAATACCTTTATCAGTATTTAAGGCAAAGAATGCAGTCAGCTCAACCGGCACAAAATCTTCAATTGTGAAGTTGACATTTGAGAGATCGAAGAAAACATTCCCAACAGCTTCAACTTTTATTCTTGCTTGTGTTGTTGGAAGGTTTGGAAGATAAATATCTTCTGAACCATCATTTGAAGTGTTTGAAGCAAGGACTTCAGTAAAAATGTTTCCGCCATCTGTAGAGAGCAGAATATTTACGTTTGTTACATTAACAGGTGCTACACTAGTATTGGCAACATCCCAGGTAACCGTATTAGTTGTATTGCCCAGCCAGGTGACTGCTGTATTTGGCTGTGTGACAAGAAAAGGTCCGGCAGTGTTTGTAACATTGATCGCTGTCATTTGTGCATAGTTAACTCCTCCTCCGCCTGCACGGTTATCGCGAGCAGTCAATCTGAATGTTAACGTACGTGTGTATGTTGGAAGAATCTCTCCGATAGTCTGAGTGTTATTTAAAATGTTTGTCAGCTTTGGAAAATATCTGTAAGGTACACCAACAGGATCGAATGACCGGAATATCGGTGCATTGCCGGAAGGAGAATTTGGATGTCCTGCGGGTCCGAGATCCCATTCTTCCCAGCAATATGTTAATGGATCACCATCCGGATCTGTTCCAGAACCAGTCAACATAAATGGAGTGCTTATTGGAATTGTAAATCCTCCAGCAGGAACAGTGACAGTTGGCTCATTATTTCCGGTGTTGGTTATTACCGGACAAGAATTTCCGTTTCCATTCGTAGTGTAATTAACCATTTCAACAAAATTAATGTTGTGGAAATAATCATCGCTGTTGTTTTGAAGATTTTGCGGAGAACAGATTCCTGCATAAGCCATAATTGTACTTCCGCTTCCGGGTTCATAAGCAGTTGATGCATTTCTGTTTCCGCCGCTGCAAGCACCTGCATTACCATTGAATGAATGGTTGCCAGCATATTGATGTCCCATTTCGTGAGCTACATAATCAATGTAAAATGGATCGCCGATTGGCTGCGGATAAACCAGTTACTCCTTTTGCTTTGCAACCTGACTGACAAACAACTCCTAGATATGCAACTCCACCACCGCCAGTGCTGAATACATGTCCAATATCATAATTTGCAGTTCCAATTACTGCATCAAGTTTGTCTGTGTTTTGGCCAAGCATTGCAAAACCATCATTATTCGTATAAGGATCTGTAGTTGGATTTGTATAGATGATTAAATCATTATTAGGAATTAATACTAATCTTACACCAACTTCATTTTCATAAACTCCGGTTACTCTGTTCACAGCAGTTACGACTGCAGCAAGCCCAAGTGGAACTGTGCCGCCATGAAAAATTGTGTACTCTCCGGTTGCTGCACAAGCAAGCCGGTAAGTTCTCAGTTGAGAACCAATCATTACAAAAGGATTTTCTTCAACCAATTGTTTTATGTGTTGACCAAATTCAGAATCAGTTCCCAGAACATTACATTCAATATTTAACTGATCTTCTGTCGGGATATAATCTTTTTTATAATAAGAGATGTAGTATTTGGTTTCACCAAGCGAGTATGGATCAATGTAAACAGTTCCATTAATGGAAAATATAATTGCATGAAAACCTTGAGGTGTAACATCAAACCGAACTCTTGCACTTGAATTATTTTCTGTTCCTTGTCCGAGGTAAGTTTTTATTTCCGGATATTTTGCAGCAAGCTCTTCTGCCATGACAGGTGATTCAACAACTTTGAAAGTAGTAAAGCTATTGTCAGGAAGTGGTAAGCTAAGAAGGAATCCTGAATCTTTTACCCTTGTATTACTCTCATCGGGAACCTGGTTTAGTGCTGTAGATAATTCCTGGAAATCAAGTTCGAGCGTACGGTAGGATTCAGGAATTATGTACCGTGTTCCTGAAGCATTCAATCCATTTTCGGAAATGTCATTCCACAAATTAGCAAAATTCGATTGCGCAAATGCAATTGAAGTCAACAGTATAAAAACACTGAAGTAAAGAATAGAGAAATTTTTTAAAGAGGAATTAAACCTCATAGTACCTCCTGGTTTGTAGCAGAATTATTAATGATTATTTAAACGCGGTGAAAATAGGCACCTTAAAGGTGTTTGTCAATCAGCAAATCATTCATTTTTTATACAGTTGATAAAATGGGATTAAATAGGTGGTTGGTTTTAATCAATTATAGGCTATTTTTGCTGGCAAAAATTTATTACAAAGTGGGAATAAAATGATCAAACAAATTTTTACTGTCGCACTGCTTTTAACTTCTCTTCTTATTGCACAGGATGAATATAAACCCTGGATCAAAGGTGAACGTGAGAGATATTCTAAATGAATTCAACTTTCAAAAGTTCTGTACCCGGGAGATTCTAAGATTGATGTTACTTATTACGGATTGGATTTAAAAATTACTACAAATCCAAATTATCTTACTGGTAATGTTACTATAGGTGTTAATTCAGATACAAGTTCACTCAACAGCTTGCTTTTTAGATTTAAGAAGCATTCTAACTGTTGATTCTGTATTGCTCAATGGCACTACTGCAACATTCACGCATTCAAACAATAAAATAAATATTACATTAGATCATACTTACACTCAAGGAGAGCCATTTACTCTTAAAGTTTATTACCGTGGTGTGCCAGGTGGTACTAATTTCGGTGGCTTTACTTTCGGTTCGCATAGCGGAACTCCGATTATATCAATCTTTAAGTGAATCTTATAGCGGACCTTACTGGTGGCCTCAGAAAGATACTCCTGCGGATAAAGCCGATTCTTCAGATGTATGGATAACTGTTGCTGATAATTTAATCCCTGTTTCCAACGGCACTCTTGAAAGCATTACAAACAATGGAAATGGAACTCATACTTATTACTGGAAGAACCATTATACAATTGCGAACTATCTTATTTCACTCGCTATTACAAACTATACACAGTACGATACTTATTATCATTACGGTCAAACCGATTCGATGGTAATAATGAATTTCATCTATCCGGAAAATTTCAATTCTGTAAAACCTTATGTTGATGAAACTGATGAGATGATTGAAGTTTTTGCTAATCAGTTATGGTGAATATCCGTTTATAGAAGAAAAATATGGACACGCAGAATTTGAATGGGGTGGGGCAATGGAACATCAGACTTGTACTTCAATGGGTTTTTGGGGATCGGGAGTAATTTCTCACGAACTTGCTCATCAATGGTACGGAGATATGATAACTTGTAAAGATTGGCATCACATCTGGCTTAACGAAGGATTTCGCTACTTACTCCGAAGCTGTTTATATTGAACAGAAAAGTGGAAAAGCTGCATATGATTCACAGATTGCTTCAGGAGATGTAATTATGCAAAAACTGCAGTCGGAACTATTTGGGTACAGGATATTACAAATGAATGGGAAATTTTTGACGGTGCTCGTTCTTATGCAAAAGGCGGTTGCGTTCTTCATATGCTCAGAGGAGTTGTTGGTGATTCAACTTTCTTTGATATAATGAGAACTTACAGTGCTGATCCATCCGTTTCGTATGGTGTTGCAACTACAGAAGACTTCCAGGCAATTGCTGAAAGTGTTTACGGACAGAGTCTGAATTATTTCTTCCAGGAATGGATTTACGGTGAGAACGAACCAACGTATACGATCGGTTGGGATAAATCCAATGTTAGCGGAGATATTTATAATGTTACTTTAGTTATATATCAAAGTGTGAATACTAATCCGTCTTACTTTACAATGCCTGTGCAGGTTAAGATTAATACTTCTTTGGGAGATACTATTGTAACGCTGTTCAACAATGCACAAACTCAAGACTTTCAATTTCAGGTGATTGGAAATCCAACATCAATTGTATTTGATCCCGGTAATTGGATATTGAAAAATAATACGATCGTTACTTCACTGGAAAATTTAACTTTTCCGGTACAGTTTAGTCTTGAACAAAATTATCCCAACCCGTTCAATCCTTCCACAACAATTGAATACAATTTACCCCAGGGTGGATTTGTCACACTTAAAGTATATAACATTCTTGGTAAGGAAGTCGCGACATTGGTGAATGAACAAATCGATGCTGGTAAACACAAGGTTGATTTCGATGCAAGCGGACTGAACAGCGGAGTTTATTTTTATAAATTGCTTGTCGCGGATTTGCAAGGCAAAGACGGAAAAGCGAGAGAGTTTGTTGAAACGAAGAAGATGATATTGCTCAAATGAGTCTGTCTTGACTTCATAAAATCATTTACTTAATTTTGTTCTGCCACTGTCCCTTTACTCGGGACGGTGGCAATTTTTTTTATCAAATTGGGAAACTAAAATGGCAGAAGGAAACTTTGTATATCTCACAAGAGAAAGAATAGTTGAGATAGAAAAAGAGCTTTTGGAAATGAAAACCAACGGCAGGAAATCTATGGCTGAAAAAATTGCCGAAGCCCGTTCACATGGCGATCTTTCAGAAAATGCCGAGTACGATGCTGCAAAAGAAGAGCAGGGTTTGTTCGAACTCAAGATTGCTAAAATGGAAGACGTCCTTTCGCGTGCTCGTGTTATTGACACTTCTCATTTTGAAGAAGGCAAAGTTCACATTCTATCCAAAGTCAAAATAAAAAATCTGAAGAACAATAAACTTTTTGATTACCTTCTTGTTTCTCCAGAAGAAGCAGATTTTCAGGAAGGCAAAATTTCCATCACTTCTCCTGTTGGAAAAGGATTATTAAATACTCAGGTTGGTGACAAAGTTAAAGTTCAAGCCCCTGCAGGTATTCTTGAATATGAAATTATTGAAATAAGTTAGTGAATTTAGTTCTGCCAGCCCAAGACTTAAGTCGTGGATTATTGTGAGGCACGAATCATTCCTATTTAAATGACAAAAACCATCGAACAAAAAGCGCTGAAGTTTATTGATGAAAATCATCTGATTGAAAAAGGTGATAAAGTTCTAATTGCGCTCAGCGGTGGTGCTGACTCGGTTTTTCTTCTTTCCTTTCTTATGAAATTCAAAAAGAGATTTAGAATTGAAGTAGCTGCATTTCATTTGAATCATAAGCTTCGTGGAAAATCAGCAGCGGATGATGAAAAATTTTGTTCAGAGTTCTGTTTAAAAAATAAAATTGAGCTTGTTAATGTTGCGAGAGACGTGAAGACTTATGCAAAGAGGATGAAAGTATCTTTCGAAGAAGCAGGCAGAGAAATCCGTTACATTGAGCTAAACAAAGCTGCGGCAAAAACTGGCTGCACAAAAATTGCTTCCGCTCATAATGCAAGCGATAATGTTGAAACTGTGCTATTGAATTTTATCAAAGGTGCTGGTATTAAAGGCTTGACTGGAATTCCAATCAGAAGGAATAATATCATCCGTCCAATTCTTTGCCTGAACTCGGATGAAATCAGAAAATATCTTAAAGCGAACAAAATCCCGTTCCGAATTGATGAAAGCAATCTCGATTCTGATTATGAAAGAAATTTTCTCAGGAATGAAATCATCCCAAAACTAAAACAAAGATTAAATCCACGCCTTGAAGAAAAGATCAGTAACACATCGAAGATTATTTCAGAAATTAATTCATTCATTGAAAAGCAGGTAGACCAGATTAGAGGAAAGAATGCTAAGTATGATGGAAAAGAGCTTCGGGTAAATTCAAAGGTCATTTCAAAATTTGATAAAAGTTTCCTGGCGATTTTCTTAAAATCAGTTATAGAGAATAATTTCAGGATCGAGCTTTCCTCAGAAAATATTTATGCCTTAGTTAATCTAATAAACTCTCAAACCGGTAAAGTTGTTCATCTTAAAGAAAATATTGTTGCAACAAAAGAGAGAGGTGAACTGGTCGTTGAACGAAAATCTTCAGCGAGGACTCTAAATGCAGTTCAAATAATTAAAGTTGGTCAATCGTTGAGAGTTGATGGTAAGGATTTTTCCATTATCAAAATCAACCGAAAAATGTTTAAGTTCAGTCACGATAAATCTGTTGAGTTTATATCCGATGATGGACTAAGAAATCTTTTCGAAATCAGAAAATGGAAAGCAGGGGACAAATTTCAGCCAATCGGTATGAAAGGCACAAAAAAGATTTCTGATTTTCTTGCGGATGAAAAGATTTCTTCTCTTAGAAAAAAAGAATATCTGGTTTTAACTAATTTCGGGAGAATTGTCTGGGTAATCGGGCTTCGGATTGATGATAGGTTCAAAGTGACATCAGAAACAAAAAAGATTTTAAAATTAACTGTAACTGAAAAATGAATTCTCCTGAGAAATTAATAATCGGTAATGATGAATTTGTCCCGCTTCTTTCTGAAGAGCAAATACAAAATAGAATCAAAGAACTTGCTGCTCAGATTTCTTTGGAGTATAAATCTACTGTACCGGTTTTCATTGGTGTATTGAATGGTTCATTTCTTTTTATGTCGGATCTGATTAGATATCTGACTATTGATTGTGAAGTTGATTTCTTTAAGCTCTCGAGCTACGGTGATGCAAAAATTTCTTCCGGTAATGTGAGATTGCTAAAAGAACTTAACTGCGAGGTGAACGAAAGAGATATTATTATTGTTGAAGATATAGTTGATACGGGACTTTCATTAAAATATATTGAAGAACTTTTTTCCGAGAAAAGCCCTTATAGTATGAAGGTTGTATCGCTTCTGGTTAAGCCCGGAAGCCTTAAATATGATGTTAAAATTGATTATATTGGTTTCAGAATTCCCGATAAATTCGTTATTGGTTATGGTCTGGATTTTGCGCAGAAATACCGGAATTTGCGGGGAATTTACGTTTTAAATGAAAAAGGAGAATAAACTTTTTAATGAACCTAGATATTAGAAAATTTTTTATGGCCGATAATAAAGACGATAAAAAACCACCTAAAAATCCCAAAGGTCAAGGCCCAAAGAGACCTGATGATAATTTTGATTGGTCTAAAGTACTCAGGATGGTATTTGGATGGGGTGCTGTAATTGTTGCAGCTGTAATTGTTATGCAGGTGTTCAGAACCAGCCAGGAAACTTTTGTTGATATTCCGTTTGCTGAATATCGAAGACTCCTAAATGAAACAGATAAAATAAAAGAAGCTACTATTACAAAGTCGGATGTTAATGATTACTTCTTTCGTGCTGATTTAACTTCAGAGACTTCGATTAATATTAATGGGACACCTACAAATGTAAAAGCAATTTCTGTGTACATTCCTGAACCGATTATAAGAGATGAAGAGATCCTGTGGAAAGATAAAGGAATTACTTACTCCTTCGATAAACAATCGAGCGAGTGGTTAAACATTCTTCTTGGCTTTTTACCATGGCTTCTAATAATTGCAGTCTGGATAATAATTATGCGCCGAATGCAGGGACAGGGCGGCGGTTCACGAGGGATATTTTCTTTTGGAAAAAGCAAGGCGAAACTTATCAGTCAATCAGGTCAAAAGATAACTTTCCGTGATGTCGCTGGTACTGATGAAGCAAAAGTTGAACTTCAGGAGATAATTGAATTTTTAAAAGAACCGACCAAATTTCAAAAGCTTGGTGGAAAAATTCCGCGCGGGGTACTTTTATTAGGACCTCCCGGAACCGGTAAAACTTTGCTCGCACGTGCTGTTGCCGGAGAAGCAGGCGTTCCATTCTTCTCGATAAGCGGTGCAGACTTCGTGGAGATGTTTGTCGGAGTTGGCGCCAGTCGTGTGAGAGATCTTTTTGAACAAGGAAAGAAGAATGCGCCTTGCATTATTTTTATAGATGAAATAGATGCTGTTGGAAGACATCGTGGTGCTGGACTTGGCGGCGGACATGATGAGAGAGAACAAACTCTAAATCAGCTGCTGGTCGAAATGGATGGTTTTGAACAGAATAGCGGAGTGATAATTATTGCTGCGACCAATCGTCCAGATGTTCTTGATCCTGCATTGATGAGACCCGGTAGATTTGATCGCCAGGTAGTTGTTGACAGACCAGATGTAAAAGGAAGAGAAGGAATTCTAAAAGTTCACACAAGAAATATTCCTCTTGAGGAAAAAGTAAATCTTGAAGTCCTAGCCAAAGGAACACCCGGCTTAGCCGGAGCAGATCTTGCCAATCTTGTTAATGAAGCTGCTCTTCTTGCTGCAAGAAAAAATAAGAAAAAAGTTGAGATGTCGGACTTTGAAGAGGCTAAAGACAAAGTAATGATGGGAATGGAAAGAAAGAGCTTGATTATTTCTGAAGAGGAAAAGAAAACTACTTCATATCATGAAATCGGTCATGTTCTCGTTGCCAGAATGATTCCTGAGGCTGATCCTGTTCACAAGGTAACTATTATTCCAAGAGGTCGTGCACTGGGAGTTACAAGTTATCTTCCTATTGATGAGAAACATACTTACTCCAAAGAATATCTTGAAGCAGTTATTACTTATGCTCTTGGCGGAAGGGCTGCAGAGAAGATTGTATTCGGTCATTACACAACCGGTGCTGGCAACGATATTGAAAAAGCTACCAACATCGCGCGTAAAATGGTTTGCGAATGGGGAATGAGTGAAAAGTTAGGACCTATGAGCTACGGTGCAAAAGAAGAAGAAATATTTCTTGGCAGGGAAATACAAAAGCATCGGGATTACAGTGAGAAGACTGCAATTGATATTGATGAAGAAATTCGAGGCATTATAAATATTGCAATGAACCGTGCTGAGAAAATTTTAAGAGACAATATTGATTTGCTTCATAAACTTTCGATGGAGTTGCTTGAGCGTGAAATCCTGGATTCTGAGGAGATAGAGCGGATCATTAAAGGTGAGAAGCTTCCACCGATGCCTGTTGTCACTGAAGCTGATAAGAAACAGGATGATGTGCCCGATCATGTTAAAGTTATGATGCAGCAGCGAAAGCACAAGGACGCTTCAGTAAAAGATGATGCAAATTGATAATGGTACGATTCAGTACAAGGATGAGTTATACAGGAAACTAATTCATCTAACTTCGCTCTCAATTCCTATTGTTTATTATTTTATTACAGCGGAGACCGCTGCACTTATTTTGGGAATACTTGCAGGTGTTGCTTTAGTTATTGATTTAGGCAGATATATTCATCCTGAGATAGGAAAAATTTTTTATAAATATTTCGGCTTTCTTCTGCGTGAACATGAACTGGATCACAAAAAGAAAAATCTTAATGGTGCCACATACGTCTTAATTTCTGCTCTTATCAGTGTTCTTATTTTTCCCAAAGTAATTTTTATCTCTGCATTTTCGATTCTAATAATCAGTGATTCACTTGCAGCACTTATCGGTAGAAAATTCGGTAAACATAAATTTCTCTCCAAGAGTCTGGAGGGAACTTTAACCTTTTTTGTTAGTGCATGTATTGTGATTTTATTTACACCTAAAGTCGGCGGATTCTTTGACGAATATTTAATTGGATTTATTGCTGCGTTCGTTGGCGCAATTGTAGAAAATATTTCGTTTAAGCTTGTTGATGATAATTTATCTATTCCGCTTTTCGTTGGATTCACTATGTGGGGTTTGTATCTGGCATTGCTGCCAAATCTGGAATTAACACTATCAAACGTACCGAGGTAGAAATGAAAAAAAAATCATCGGTTTATCCTGCGTGGATAATGTTAACAATTACGTTTGTAATAATTGTCCTGGCATTTCTTCTATTTTTTCTTTTAAACTATAAAACAGAAAAAACTGCTAAAGGTTTTGAAGATGAAATTCTTGTTGTTGCAGATTCTACCGAGTACGAAGCATTCTCTCAATCCCTTAAGTCGGTATTTGAAAAGGAAATATCTACCCCTGAAAAAGAAAAAATGTTCAACTTGAAGAGAATCGATTCGGATGAGCTGAAAAATAAAAGGAGTGCGAAGAATATAATAGTAGTAGCTCCAAGTAATTCAGGAAGTAATACTTTTCAGTATATACAAAACATGAAAGACACCTCAATTCAAAAAGAACTTAAAACTGATTCAGAATTTGTGGCGTTCAAATACGATGTTTGGGCGAAGAACCAGGTTGTTGCTATCATCTCCGCACCAACTCCGGATGAACTGAATAAAAATATTTTGAGTAATTCGACAAACCTGTTTCAGACTTTTCAGCAAAAATCCGATGAGCGATTGATCAGCAATCTTTATAATCCTGAGTTCGAAAATAAAGCCATCGAAGGAAAATTGCTCAAGGAATTTGGATGGATAATTTATGTCCAAAAAGATTTTAAGATCCTTCTTGATAATCCAAAAGAAAAATTTGTTTTGTTTGAAAAATCTCAGGGAAGTGATTTAAAGCTTTTGTTCTTTATTCACTGGATTGATGATGCAACTACGGATTATCTGAATCAGGATTCAATAAAAGTTTTGCGGGACGGATTGACAAATAAATTCTTCAAATCTATTGGAGATTCAATCTATGGTTTTGTTTCTGAAGATGGATTTATTGTTAACGAAGTAGATTTTAACGGAAGATATGCATTATTTACACAAGGATTGTGGAAGAATGAATATAATAACAGTGGGCCTTTTGTTAACTATTTTTTCTATGATGAAAAGACACAAAGAATTTATATGATTGATGGTTCTGTTTATGCTCCAAAGTATTACAAACGAAATCTTATCCAGCAGTTGGATGTAACACTTCAGTCGTTCAGGACCAAATCAGAACTTCCTGAAGAGAGAATAAAAGAACTAATGAAAGCGGTTAAAGATTAATTCTTCAGTACGTCCAGCAATGCAGGATGAAGCTTGAATCCTGGAAGATCTTTTAAAATTTTCTGTAGATAAATTTTTGCTCTGTCTGATCTTCCATTCTGAACTTCATAATATGCTCTGTTAGACAGCATCCTTCCGACCATATTCTCAATATTATCAATGTAATCGTTTCTGTTTGTTGCTATCCTGATAGAAAAATCCGGATCGGGTGCGGGAACATATTCATTTCCCTCAACCACTTTATAGAAAAATAAATGAGGAACTAGATTGTATCCTTCCGGAAGCTTGAACTCGCCTCTTTTCATTTCCTGCTCAACTAACTCAGGTGCAATAAAGTAATCTCTCTGGTTTATGTTTGTGGAAATTAATTTACTCATAATTAATTGATACAAAGCTTCAAGTTTGTTAGCATCAAATTGTTCATCTCTCTCGAATGGTTGAAGAGCGACAAGAAACTGGTTAATCTCAGTTCTGACTCCATTAAGTACTTTTTGATCATGACTATTTATTTGGTTATAATACCATGACCTTCGCATTAACTCTTTATCAATAACTGTTACATCTTTTCTGAAATCCTCCACATACTGATAGTAATATGAGGCTGAGATAAAATAATCCCACTGGTAGCTGAAGATGATTGAGTTTTTGGGAGTAGTATTCAAAACCGCTTTCGTGTAGTCCTCAAATGTGCGAACTCCGCTTTGATTCACATTTATAAAATTAAAAAATAGTTGAATTGCTATCACGACTGCCAGAATGATAACTGCTAAATTTTTCCGCAGACTTTTCAACTCCAGTATTTTCAATGCACCGAATGCAGCAAAGAAAGAAAGCATAACAAATGCAAGAAGGAAATATGAATCAATATCGTGAATGTCATAGTTAATGGAATAAAGTAATGTGAATACAAAAGTAATCAGGATAAACCAGGCTAACTTTCTTGATTTGAAAATCGAAACGAAGAGTCCAATAACTGCCAGAAGTAAACCAATAAAAAATTCAAATGGCAGGATGCTCCAGAAGTGACTAAATTGTTTTCCCGCTGAATCAAAAGAACTAAATAACCAAACCTGGTACTGTTTGCCAGTTATGTGTCTGAGAATTCTTTCCCAGTCGAGAGGATTTCCCCAGTTCAGTAGCGGATTTTGTGAAGCTCTCAACGGCAGATAAGAATAAACTGCAACCAGAACAACCACAAAAAGTAAAATCATCAAAACTAATTTTTTGAAGCTTGCTGAGTTAAATTTATATCTTGAGAAATATAGGTACGCCGTACCGGGCAGTATCATCAATGTCGTCAGGTGGTTCGTAAATCCGAATGCCAGAACAAATGCAAACAGCAGCCAATTAGTAAACTTATCATTCTCAAATGATTTGACGTATGCTTTCAAAAGAAAAAAAATGATAAGTGTGATTAAAAGTAAATGAAGAGAATAAACTTCCACTGAAGTGCTTTGAAACCAGAATGTTCTGCTGAATGCAAGGATTAACCCTCCAAATACTGCGGTGATTAATTTTATATTTTCAGAAAGCTCAACCTCCTTATCAGTTTTTTCTATCTGATATTTACCCTTTTTCTTTTCTTTTTTGGAAGTTTCTTTTTGATTTGAAATTTTCTTTTTGAATGCCGATAAATTATCCAGGCAGTATTTTATTGTGTAAGTGAAAACACCAACAGCTGAACTGCAATAAATTGCTGCAAGAATATTTAGTTGAAAAATTTTTGTGAATGGAAGTGGTATTAAAGAAAATAAATAACCAAGCATCGTGAACAACGGATATCCTGTCGGATGAGCAATTCCAGGTATTGCCTGAACTGCTGCCAGCTCTCCCGAATCAATCTGAATAACTGAAGGTGCCAGTGTAAAGAGATAAATGATGAATACAAACACTGCAGTTATGAGGTAAAAATATTTTTTTACTAATGTCATAATTTTATTTCTTTAGAATGATTGCTGAGAAAGTTTCTCTGTTTAATTGAAGAACTGAATTAAGTTTTTTCTTTAACGCCGTTCCGTTTTCAAATTTCATAAACTGTGCAAGCTTATCATATCTGTTTTCATGGTCAGATATTTTTGATGAAGTGCTGCTGAAAGCAAGCTGGTTAAAAATTTCAAAATTCTTAATGAAAATGTAATTATCAGCGAGTTCATTTAAAACTTTTTTTCTTTTTTCTTCGCCAGTAAGATGTCTCAAAATCTCCGGAATTGGTTTCCCGATGAATTCAAAATCAATTTCAGAAGTTGAAAGAAGAAAATAATGTGTTATGTATTCAATATCACTTAAGCCGCCGGGATTTTTCTTCAGATCAACCAGATTCATTTCCACCGGAAAGCTTGATAAAGATTTTGTTCTGATTTCTTTAATTCCATTCAAGACTTCTTTTTCAGATAGCTGAGACACCCTCTGCTGAAATGATTCAGTAAGTCTGTTAAATAATTTTTCATTTCCGCTGACGAAGCTCGCTTTTAGGAATGATTGCAACTCCCAAATTCGGGCGCGTTTGTTCAGGTACTCGATGTATTTTTCAAAATCCCAGACTAACTGACTGCTGGCACCTTCCGGTCTCAAACGACAGTCAACGCTAAAAGGCGAAAGTTCTTTTTTAAAAATTCCCAGCAGTTCCTGAAAGTCTTTTTGTATCGACTCATACTTTTTTGAATTCTTGACAGCAAAAATTAAATCAATATCCGAAGCGAAAGTCATTATTCCGGTTCCTGTGCTTCCGAGAACGATAATTAAATAATCATTCTGCCACTTTTTCTTTTTACTGAATTCTTCTGCCAGCAGCTGAATTTTTTCTTTTACTGCATCGCTTAAAATTTTTGAAGCTGCTTCAGGCTCAATCAATTTGAGTGATAATTGAACCGCAAGTTTGAACAAAATGTTTTTCAATCCTGTCCTATTCATTGTCTTACTCAGAAAATCCCTGCTCAAAAAACTCTCTCTGAGAATTTTATCTTCAGCGAAAAGGTCAATTACCATTTGAGAGCGCTCACATAACTTCAGAAATATATTCAGGAAGTTATCATCTGTGAATTCATTGTACCAGATGGAAGGGAAGTCTGCCTGTTTTATTACGCGGACAAAATTTGAAAGACAAAGATCAGGATCATAAGCATTCGACAGGTATCTAAATATTTTTTCTTCTATATGGCTGAATGCTTCAAGCGATTTTTTATCAAACTTCCTACTGACAGTTAAACCTTTTCCTTCTCTCAAAAATGAAATGTCATTCAACACTCGTTGTGGATTTGCAAATTTAATCTTCGAAAAAATCTGGTTTACATCAACCGATTTCTTACTCTCACCAACCACTGAATTGTAAATTGATCTTACATCTTTTCGTAATTCTTTTACTTGATCCTTGAATTCATTCAATGATTTAAAGCCAAGATAGAAACTCAGCTTTTCTGCTATCTCTCCGCTTTCAGGAATTGTATGCGTCTGCGTGTTGTTCATCAGTTGAAGGAAGTGTTCAATCCTTCTATATAAAACGTATGCGTCTTTTAAAACTTTAGTTTCAGACGTTGTGAGCAGTTTTACACCATTCAGTTTCTCTAAAGCAATGAGAGTATTGCCTGTTTTTATTGATTCATCCTTGCCGCCATTAAGTAGCTGCAAAGCCTGAACAACAAATTCAATATCTCTTATTCCACCGGGAATTAGTTTTATGTTTTCGTCTTCGATATCTCGTTCAATGATCTTTCTGAGTTTCTTCATTTGCTCAAGCGGAGAAGCGAAGTGAACAGCCGGATATATAAACCGATCAATGTAATTAATAAATTGGGAATATAGTTTCTCGCTTCCACCAAGAAATCCTGCTTTGATGAGCATCTGCCTTTCCCAGTCGCTTCCACGGCTTTCGTAGTAATCTAGATATTCCTGAAGACTTCTGCACGCTGCTGAGCTTTTACCATCAGGTCTAAGCCGCAAATCTATTCTGTACAAACTTCCGGCTTCCGATGATGTACATTTTTCAAGAAATAATTGGATCGTCTCAGATAAAATTTCACTGTAGTACTTGTTGCCAATTTTGTTTTCTTTATCGTAAAAAATTATGATGTCGATATCAGAACTGTAATTCAATTCACTGCCTCCGAGCTTGCCGAGTGAAATTATGCAGTAAGTTTGTTTAACTTTTTCGATTTTATATTTATTTAATATGAACTGGTAACAGCTTTCAAATAGTTTTTCAGTTAAAGTATTCGCAAGTATGGAAAGCTCTGCAGTAGTTCCCGCAACTTCTGTTTTATTCCAAATATCCTTCAGACCAATCCTGAGGATTTCTCTTCTCTTCAGGGAATTTAATGCGTGAGTTTTCGCATCAAGTGAGTTGTAGCGGGAGATTCTTGTTTCAATTTCATCTGCAAAAGATCTTTGATCCAGACTGGATTCCATAATCAAAGAATCAATTGCCAGGTAAAAATATTCCGGGTTGATAACAAGTATGTCGCTTAGATAGTTGCTGTTGGATGCAATCAAAACTAATATTTCAATGTTATGCGGATACTTGATGCTTTCATTGACAAAAAAGGTAAAATCGTAATGGCTTTTAATTATCCTTAGAAGATTTGATTCAGATGTAGCAGTGAAGTATTGTTTTGTTATTTCTTTTTCAAGCAGGGCGAAAAAATCTTCAAGGGTTTTTGGTAAAATCCTTCCACCGCTTAACTGAATTAAGCTGTTAATAAAATTGTTTGAAAGATTTTTTTCCCTGAGCATTAATAATTTTGATTTTTACAATATGAATCTAATATTAAACTGTATTTAATTAAAAGTTTATTCATCAATCATCAAATTAAACAATGCTACGCAAAACTATTTCAATTATTTTCTGCTTCATCTTTAGCTTAGCTGCTCAGACAATCATTGAGCGTAATTACCTCAAAAAATTCTTCGATGAATATAACCACGAAGGGTGCTTCATTCTTTATGATCTGAATAAAGACGAATACCTGAAATATAATCCCGAAAGATGTATTGAAAGATTTATACCGGCTTCAACATTTAAGATATTTAACTCGCTTGCTGCTATTGAAGCTGGTGCGATCAAAGATGAAAATGAAATCATAAAATGGGATGGTGTTGAACGATTTATTCCAAACTGGAATCAGGACTTAAATCTTGCGCAGGCGTTCAAGTATTCTGCTGTCTGGTTTTACCAGGAGCTTGCACGGAGAATCGGTGAAGAAAAAATGAAGGAGTATATCACGCTTAATCATTACGGCAATGAGGATATTTCTGGCGGGATTGATCTCTTCTGGCTGGAAGGCGGATTGAGAATTTCACCCGATGAGCAAATTGAATTCCTGAAAAAGATTTACAAAAATGAAACAGGCTTTTCCCAACGCTCTGTTGATATCCTTAAAAAGACTATGATTTATGACCAGACAGATGATTACACTCTTCGAGCAAAGACCGGCTGGGGAATGAGATTTGAACAGCAGGTTGGCTGGTTTGTTGGTTATGTTGAGAAAGGTGATGATGTTTACTTCTTTGCAACAAATCTCGAAACCAAAAATCCTGATGAAGGTTTTCGCTCGAGGATTGATATTACTTATAAGATTTTGAAAGAGCTGGGGATTTTGTAGATATTATTTTATAAGCGAGACAAAGTAACGGCATTGTGCTTAAACTGCTGCCCAGAGCAAGCAGCTTAAACTGTTAATTAAAAATTACAATTACAAAAAAACTTTCATTGACTGAACCCCTTAACCAGGTTGCTTACGAGAAACTACCCAAACCAACAATTACTAAAAACCCAATGGATAATTCGCAGTCAGCTTGAGGCACGGGTTATATGCTTTTATTTATTTTTTATATTAATTATTCTTCTAGCACTTTGATAATATGGATGAGTTTCATCATTGGCTATTGGTTCCAATATTTCTTTCGCTATTTCAGGAAATCGTTTTTTCAAAGTAAACATTGCATTATAAACTACTCCATCATTAAACATTTTTATGAATAGAGAATCCCGATTAAGGCTCAGCAAAGATTTTTCTCTCTTAGGAATTTCCTTATAAGGTTTTGGCATTTTTTTAATAACATTTATTAAGTATTCAGAGTCACAATACAAATAGGCAATGTCATCGTACTTTGCCAATTCTGCTTCGCTAGTATCAATCTTCGCAAGAAAAGAGTTTGAGTTCTCCATATCATTTCCATAAAAAGTAAACCTTATCTCTGATTTTACTATTCCAGTTCTAAAGCTTTCCTTGGAAACATAAAATTCTTTTGAATGAATTGTTATATCATCTGCGAATGCTGTACCACACCAACCATAAAAGAAAGGAACGAAACGAAACCAATTATCAGAATTTATTTTGTATTCTGGTTGAATTCTAGCTAATTGATATCCATTAAATTTCAGTTCGTTCGCAGTATTATTAATTATTAAAACTTGAATTGTATTCTCTTCAATTTTAGTAGTATCTGCCCAAAGATATACTCTATCTTTAATCAGAGGAATATTTGGAGGTAATAGGTTAATCGCATGTGAATTATAAAGAAAGTATTTGTCTTCAGACTGACAAAGATGATTCACATTAAAAACATAAATAAAACAAATTAATAATAGATATTTATTCATATTTATTAGAGCATATAACTATTAATTATACTGCACAGAATTATTAGTTAAAGTACATAGATATGCTTGCAGTTGCATATCTATCATCTATTGTATTTATTAATAAAATCTTCTTTCCAAACTTCCTCAATATTCAAAAAACAATCAACTAGAAATTTGAGAAAAATCTTTTTGGTAAATTTAAATTTTGTGATAATTAATATATTGAACCACTACGTGGTTCTTTGGTCTTCGGGGTACTTTTTTGCTATAAATATTAAGTTCCTAACGGAACTTGTCTCAGAATTCCGTAGGAATTCAATATTTGTAGAAATGAAACACCAACAATATTCAGAACGCCGTAGGTGTTCAATATTCTTTGCTCTTCTTCATCACAGCCTATTCTAAGTAAAATTTCTTAAATTGCATTTCAAAACTTCAATGACTATGTTAAACGCACTTTTATTAAAGGAGTTAAGCACTAGATGTTAAATGTGTTAAAGAAAATATTCGGCGATAAGCACGAGAAAAACCTCAAGCTGCTTTGGCCGGTAGTTGATGAAATTAATCAGGAATATGAGAAGCTAAAGCAGCTCACCGATGATGAATTACGTGCAAAAACACAGGAATTCAAAGATAAAATAAACGAATACACTGCCGAGATAAGGAAGCAGATTGATGAACTAAAAGAAAAGCTGCAAGGCGATGAAGATTTTGATCGCAATGCTGCTTACGAGGAACTCGATGCATTAGAAGAAAAGCTGAATGAAGAATACGAAGAGATATTGAATCAAATACTGCCGGAAGCGTTTGCCGTTGTTAAATCCACCTGCGAGAGGTTAGTTGGTAAAACCTGGACGGTTGTCGGAAATAAGATCCATTGGGATATGGTACCTTATGATGTTCAGCTAATCGGTGGTGTTGTTTTGCACCAGGGAAAGATTTCAGAAATGGCAACCGGTGAAGGTAAAACTCTTGTTGCAACTCTTCCTGTTTATTTGAATGCTTTAACCGGAAGAGGTGTTCATCTTGTAACTGTGAACGATTATCTCGCTCAACGTGACAGCGAATGGATGGGAGAGATTTATAAATTTCATGGTCTTACCGTCGGCTGCATCCTCAATACAATGAATCCCCAGCAAAGAAAAGAAATCTATAACCGCGATATAACTTTTGGAACGAACAATGAATTCGGTTTCGATTACCTCCGTGATAATATGGCAATTGAAAAGGAAGGACAGGTTCAGCGCGGACATAATTATGTAATCGTGGATGAAGTGGATTCAGTACTTGTTGATGAAGCAAGAACTCCGCTTATCATTTCCGGTCCAGTAGATGTTGATGATCATAAGTTTAATGAAATGAAACCAAGGATCGAAAGAATTTACAGGAAGCAGAAGAATTATGTTGCGAATATTTTGCAGGAAGCAGAAAAAATAATTGAGGAAAGTGGTCAAACACCCGAAGCCGGAGTTCAGATTTTCAGAGCTTACAGAGGATTACCGAAGAGCAACAAGCTTGCAAAAATTTTAAGTGAGGCTTCCAACAAAAAACTTATGCAGGATACTGAAATGGAGTATCTTCGTGAAAAAGCTAAGAATATGTACATAATTGATGATGAACTCTACTTTGTTATCGATGAAAAGAACAATAGCATAGACTTAACTGAAAAAGGTCGTGAGGAGCTTGCGCAAGGAAGCGGAATGGAAAAAGACTATTTTGTACTTATTGACCTCGGAACTGAAATAAGCAAATTTGAAAATGATCCAAATCTCAGTGATCAGGAAAAAATCCAGATGAAGGATAAACTTTATTCGCGATACTCTGAAGCGAGTGAGAGAATCCACACACTGAATCAGTTGCTTAAAGCTTACACGTTATTTGATAAAGATGTTGAGTATGTAATTACAGAAGACGGAAAGATTGCAATTGTGGATGAGTTTACGGGTCGAGTTTTACCCGGCAGAAGATATAGCGATGGACTGCATCAGGCAATAGAAGCAAAGGAAAATGTTAAAGTTCAACGAGATTCTCAAACACTCGCTACAATTACTCTACAAAATTATTTCAGGATGTACAACAAACTTGCCGGTATGACCGGAACTGCTGAAACCGAAGAGAATGAGTTTTTCTCTATTTATAATCTTGAAGTGGTTGTAATTCCAACTCACAAAGATTGTGTAAGAGACGATACGGATGATGCGATTTATAAAACAAAAAGAGAAAAGTACAATGCGGTTATCGAAAAAATAGATGAATTAAAAAAAGAGGGAAGACCGGTTCTTGTAGGTACAACCTCTGTGGAAGTTTCGGAAACAATCAGCAGGATGTTGAAGAGAAAAGGAATTCAACACAACGTATTAAATGCAAAACAGCATCAAAAGGAAGCAGATGTTGTTGCACACGCAGGTGAGATTAGTGCTGTGACAATTGCAACAAATATGGCGGGTAGAGGAACCGATATAAAGTTAGGAGCAGGTGTTGTAGATAGAGGCGGTTTGTATATTCTTGGAACGGAACGGCATGAATCCCGGCGAATTGATCGTCAGTTAAGAGGTCGTGCAGGAAGACAGGGAGATCCCGGAACTTCAAAATTCTTTCTATCTCTTGAAGACGACCTGATGAGGTTGTTTGGCTCGGATAGAATTTCATCAGTAATGGAAAGAATGGGATTGAAGGAAGGTGAAGTAATTCAGCATCCTTTGATCAGTAAATCAGTTGAAAGAGCTCAGAAGAAAGTAGAAGAGAATAACTTCTCAATAAGAAAACGTCTGCTCGAATACGATAACACAATGAACTCGCAAAGAGAAGTTATTTACACAAAAAGAAACCGTGCTCTCCAAGGTGACAGGCTGAAAAGTGAAATATTTGATTTGCTGGAAGAATTTATAGACCAATTAAGTGAAGCACATTTCGAAAATGCGGAAGCGGATCAGATAAGAGAAGAAATGCTGATGAAACTGCTTGTTGACGTTAAAATTGAACCTGAAGAATTTGAAAAGCTGGGTAAAGATGGATTGAAGAATAAGCTTCTCGATGCTGCAAAAGAATTCTACCGCAGAAAAGAAGAAATGCTGAGCATGGAATTGATGGCAAGACTTGAACGCTATGCAATGCTTAGTGTGATTGATTCGAAATGGAAAGAGCATTTGAGAGAGATGGATGATATGAAAGAGGGAATCGGGCTTCGTGCATATGGTCAGAAAGATCCTCTTGTTGAATACAAGGCAGAATCCTTTAAGCTGTTTGTTTCTTTGCTTGAACAAATAAGAAATGATGTGGTTTCATTTGCATTTAAATTCTTCCCGCACGCACCCACTGAAGTGCAGCAGCAGAGAAGACAACCTTCCACCCGGATTACAGAAAGCAAACAAGTTGCAACTAATATTGGACTGCAAGCAGGACCAAGACAAGGATCTCCTCAAGTGGCGGGAAAGCTTCAGCCTGTAAAAGTTATAGAAAGAGTTGGCAGAAACGATCCTTGTACTTGCGGCAGCGGAAAAAAATATAAACATTGTCACGGTAAATAGGAGGCTCTGTGAAAAGAATAGAAGCAATAATCCGACCGTTCAAACTTGAAGAAGTAAAAGAAGCTCTTGTTGAAGAAGGCATCCGTGGGTTGACAATTTCTGAAGTAAGAGGATACGGACGCCAGAAAGGTCACACAGAAACTTACCGCGGAAGCGAATACAGGATTGAATTCGTGCCAAAGATAAAAATTGAAGTTGTTGTTGAAGATTCCAAAGTAGAAAAAGTTGTTGACGCTATATTAAAAACGGCAAAAACAGGTCAGGTCGGAGATGGCAAGATATTCATTTATAATGTTGAGGATGTAGTCAGGATAAGAACCGGGGAATCGGGCAAAGACGCCTTGTAAATTATTTTACCTTTTTGTTTTATTTTTTCTTTAATAGCTTCAATTACCATGTTTGCCATTCTTTTAAAGATAGAATTTTTCTTTTGCTGCCGCTGCTAATTTTTCTTTCCGGCTGCAGTGTTTGGGAAAACTTTACCACCTTCTTTAATCTCTATTACAATGCTGATGAGCTATACACTAAAATAGAAAAACAAATTCTCGATCAGAAAAAAGATTTGTTTGCTATTGAAACACCGACTATTCCCCCAGCAGCAAATGCCGACGTTCAAAAATTAATTGAAAAGTGTTCGGCTATTCTTCAATTCAGTCCAAATTCGTCCTATGTTGATGATGCACTGATGATGCTTGGTAAAGCTTTTTACTATCAAAAAAACTATCTCAAGTCACAGCAAAAATTTAAAGAGCTGCTCGCATCTGATCCTGAAGGCGGATATGCTCTTGAATCCAGGCTGTGGATTGGTAAGTGTGATATGAGATTAAGAAATTTTCCAGATGGATTAGTTGTGCTTAGAGAAGTAAGAGCCATTGCTATTGAAGAAGATGAAGAAGAAATAATGGAGGAAGCTTTCATTGAGGAGATAGTCTATCGTAAAACAATTGGAGATATTCCAGCAGCAATACTAACGGCTAATGAGTTCCTTGAAGTATCGGATAATGATGAGATTAATGGGGAACTGTGGTATGAAGTCGGAAATCTGAATATGGAAATAGACGACATCGAGAATGCTGTGATTGCCTATGAAAATGTTTTCGAATATTCACCCGGTTATGACCTCGAAGTTGCTGCAAAAATAAAACTTGGCAGAGCGCTTAGAATATCTGGTGAATCAGAAAAAGCTCTTTCAATTTTTACTGAAATGCGCTCAAAAGATAAGTACACAGACAAATATTCTGACTTGGAACTTGAAATGGGAATTACGCAGTCTGCTCTTGGCAAATATGATGAAGCACTTGGGCTTTTTACAATAGTTGATACGACTTATAAAAACACTCCAAGCTCCGGAGCGGCTAAATATGAAATTGGTTCTGTATACGAGCAAGGACTTAAACTACTTGACAGTGCCGCTGTCTATTACCAAAAGGCTGCTACCGCCACTTTACCAAAAGAATATCTGAATCTGGCAAAAGACAAAAACAGACTTTTCAGCAGATACGTTTTACTTAAGAAAGATTTGAATAAGTACGGCAAACAATTATTCTATCTCGAGTATCCTGAGGAATTTAAAAAAGATTCAGTGCAGTATGTCCAGGATTCCTTAGCAATTGCAGAAGAGATTTCCAACGTTAAAGAATTGCAGGAAATCTGGTCTGGGCTTGGAGATATGTTAGCGGGCACAGAAGACACAACAGGTTATTATCAGGACTCAGTTACAGTGGCAAATTTACTTGTTGCTTTATTGAAGGATTCTTTGGAATATGTAAATCGGGATACAATTTTCAGCAAAGTGAGAAATCCTCAACCACAGGATTCTATCATTGTTGCGCAATTTGATAGTATGCTTACCAACAGAACATTCGATCCAATGGCACAGCAAAAACTCGAGCAGAAGAAACGGGAACGTGAGAGTATGGCAAATCAACTTGTTGCTTCGTTGCCGGATACTCTCAAATTCAAAAATAATCCTCCGAGACTCCCAAAAATAAGTGATGATTCATTGAAGACACTTCTTTCAAAAAACCAGCTTGATCTTGGCAATTTATTTCTATCAGAATTTAATATGCCCGATTCAGCATACAAATATTATTACAGTAACCTGACAGAATATCCGAACAATGCTTATTATGCTACTTCGATGTTTGCAATGGGCAGCTATTATCTTACCGTAGATAATCAAAAAAGTGCTGATAGTCTTTTTAATATTATTTATGATAATTACAAGAATGAAAGTGTTGTTAATGCAGCTGCGGTAAAACTTAATAAGCCATTTATTGATTTGAATTATGATCCTGCGATGGAAGAGTATAAAATGGCTGAAGAATATTTACTTGCGGAAGACTATTATGCTGCAATAGATAAATTAAAAGAAATTCCCGAACTTTATCCAAAATCTTCAATTGCACCAAAAGCAATTTATGCTTCAGGATGGATTGAAGAAAACAAGCTGAATGATTATACTGCAGCCGTTGAGTCTTATGATACTCTTATCGCAAAGTATCCCGCTTCGGAATATGTACGGGTTATCGCACCGAAAGTTACATTTTACAAACAGGAAAAAAGAAAGCTAGAGTCAGCTATGCTGGATTCATTAAATGCGCTAGCTAAATTGGATTCAGTTGTTGCAGATACTTCACTCGTACTTGAGGGAACAATTCCATTAGCTGATACAGTCCAGGTTGCAGTGTCGGAAGATGAGCAGACACCTGTTGATCAGGAAGATAAAGCACTTTTTGAAGCGAAAAAAGCACCTGTAATTAAAGAACCTGTTTGGAATCCGCGGAAAGAAGATAGTACAAGATTAAAGAAAAAAGAGAAAAGAAAAAATTAAAAAATAATTTTAATCTTTCCGCCTTTGCCTTTGGCAAGATTCGCTTTCAGCGGTTTACTTTAATCTTTTATCTTAGTTATACAATCATTTTATTCTAACTGTTAAACTCTGTGATGAACCGCCGACATCTCTTAGAATTGATTGAAGAAGGGGAGAACATTCAATGTGAATTCAAAAGACATTTCACAACACCCGAAAAAATTGCCAGAGAGATGATTGCATTTGCCAACACAAAAGGCGGCTATGTGATTTTCGGAGTGGATGATGATAGGGAAGTAGTTGGAGTTGACAGTGAAAAATCAGAATCGGAAATGATTAAAGATGCTGCAGAAAATTATCTGTGAACCTCGTCTTGTTTATTCAATTGATTTCATCGAACTATATGGAAGAGAAGTTGTTGTTGCCAGTATTCCTGAATCGGATAATAAACCACATCGTTTGCAGGATTATGAAAATGAATTTGACATAAATAAAGCTGTTGTGATAGTAAGAGTAAATGATAAAAGTGTTGCAGGCAAGCAAAGAGATGGTGAGAATACTTCGGGCAAACTCTGCGAATCTTGCTTTGAAGAAATATCAGATTGGTCAAACTGAAAAAATGGTTTTTGAATATCTCGGTAAGTATGAAAGAATTTCAGTTAAAGAGTTGAGCAATCTTGTTAACATATCTGAAAGAAGAGCTTCACGAACACTTGTGAAAATGGTTCGTGCAAACCTGCTTTTAATTCACACCAAAGATAATGGAGAAGAGTTTTTTACTGCGGCGGCTTAGTGTAAATACCAATTTCCAAAAAACAAATCACAAATAAATTTCAAATCACAAATCACAAATCTCTCTCAATTTAAATATCGTCACTCCGTACGCAACTGCAACATTCAGCGATTGCTTGATTCCAAATTGTGGAATCTCAATTGAGAAATCACACATATCCAGAATTTCTTGTGAGACACCGGTAATTTCATTTCCAATAACCAGACAGAGAGGAAAAATTTCTTTCTTCAATTCATAATAAGGAAAACTTTTGCTGTCAATTCAAGAGCACAAACTTTTATTCCTTCATGCTTTCATTCCTCTGATGACATCTTTCGGATCTTTTACATATTCCCATTTAACACTTTCAGTAGAACCAAGCGAAGTTTTCAAAACATCTTTCTTCCCGGAGGTAAATCAGGATGAGGTGGATATGGAGTGTAACCGCAAAGGAAAAGTTTTTCAATCATTGCGCCATCAGAAGTTCTGAATATTGAGCCAACATTGTATGAACTTCTGATGCTGTTCAGCACAACATAAACAGGAAGCTTTTTTACTTTATGAAGAGAATCTAAAGTGCTTCTGTTCTTTGCTATTTCATCGTGAGTAAGTTTTTTCATTTAAAGCCCTGTCCTTAGGAGAGGGCCGTTTGGGTGATTGCCAATTGTCCACAAGCTGCTGATATATCATCACCCTGTGTGTTTCGCAGCATTACGGTAATGTTTTTTTCTCTTAACTTATCAGCAAACTTTTGAATTCTCTCCATCGGAGTTGATCTTAATTTAGCAGCCAGTCCAGATGGATTCATATGTTCAAGTGAGTTGAAAGGAATTATATTCAACTTACTTGGAATAGTGCTCATCAATCTTGCAAGAGCTTTTATGTCCTCATTGCGATCATTTATTTCATCAAGCATAACATATTCAAAAGTAATCCGCGTGTTAGTTTTTGCTGCATAACTTTTTAGTACTTCAATATTTTCTTTTAGGGAATACTTTTTGTTTATCGGCATAATTTTATTTCTTATATCTTCAAAGCAGGAGTGAAGCGAAAATGCAAGTTTAACTTTTAATCCTGTTTCTTCAAGCTCTTTAATTTTTGGTGCGATGCCGGCAGTTGATACCGTAATTTTTTTCAGACTGATTCCTGTAGTCAGTTCTTCAGCAAAAATCTGTAGTGACTTTACTGTTTCGTCGAAGTTTAAAAGTGGTTCACCCATTCCCATATAGACGATGTTCGTAATTTCACTTTCTTTATAATCTTTGCTGGCGAGTTTGAATTGATCGAATATTTCTCCAGCGGTGAGATTCTTTTTGTAACCCATTAAACCGGTTGCACAGAATTTACAATCCAGCGGACAACCTACTTGAGTGGAAATGCAAAGTGTTGTTCTTTTCTGTTCCGGGATAATAACGGACTCGATTTTATGTCCTTCATTTGTTTCAAAGATATACTTTTTTGTTCCTGTTGAAGGTGAAAGTGCACTCGTTGAGTAACGAAGTGTATCAATAATAAATTTTTCTGAAAGTTTATTCCGAAGTGATTTCGGTAGATTATTCATTTTATCAAAATCATCAACCATATCTCCATACATCCATTTAAAAACCTGCTCAGCTCTGAAAGTCGGTTCACCCTCGGAGATAAAATAGTCTCTTATCTCTGGTAGTGTAAATCCCTTTATAGTCTTTATTTCTTTTTCGTTAATCATAATCCAAAAATAGTCTATCCGCCCTCGTTTGACAATATAATCTGGAGAAGTCTAATCTTTTTAATAATTCGTTGTCTTAGATTTTTTAATACACTATTTTTGAAGTGGAAATTAATTCATCTCCACAATGCATCTATCTTGTCAAATAAAAATTAACGGGGTAAAAAATGAACTTTGATTTTACAGAAGAACAGTTAATGATCCAGGAATCCGCACGTGATTTTGCCCAGAACGAAATCGCTCCTTCTTCAGTTGACCGTGATATAAAAGCAGAATTCCCAACAGATATCATAAGAAAAATGGGCGAACTTGGATTCATGGGTATGATGGTATCACCGGAACTAGGTGGTGCTGGAATGGATACAATCAGTTACGTTCTTGCTATGATAGAAATTTCAAAAGTTGATGCAAGTGTTGGAGTGATAATGTCGGTTAACAATTCGCTCGTCTGCTGGGGATTGGAAGAATATGGCTCAGATTTCATTAAGCAAAAATATTTAGTGCCATTAGCAAAAGGTGAAAAGCTTGGAGCATTTGCCCTCTCAGAACCTGAAGCTGGAAGCGATGCAACTCAGCAGCACACGATGGCTGAAAAAGATGGAGATTTTTTTCTTTTAAATGGAATGAAAAATTGGATCACAAATGGAACAACAGCTGATTATTATCTAGTAATGGCAACTACGGATAAAACAAAAGGACACAAAGGCATTACAACTTTTCTTGTTGAAAAAGGAACTCCCGGTTTTGGTCACGGAAAAAAAGAAGATAAGCTTGGAATCAGAAGCTCTGATACCTGCTCATTGACGTTTGAAAATTGCAGAGTTCCAAAAGAAAATATTGTTTGGGAAGAAGGCAAAGGTTTTAATTTTGCAATGAGCACACTCAACGGCGGTAGGATAGGAATTGCTTCGCAGGCACTTGGTATTGCAGAAGCTTCGCTTGAAGCAGCACTCAAATATTCAAAAGAGAGAAAAGCATTTGGTAAAGAAATTGCCGTTCTCCAGGCGATTCAGTTTAAGCTTGCTGATATGGCAATGAAACTTGATGCGGCAAAATTACTAACATTCAAAGCTGCAGCATTGAAAGATGCGCACAAAAAATATTTTGCTGAAGCTGCTATGGCAAAATTGTATGCTTCAAAGATTGCAGTAGAGTGTGCCCTCGAAGCAATCCAAATCCACGGTGGATATGGTTATGTAAGAGAATATCTGGTCGAAAGATATCTTCGTGACGCAAAGATTACAGAAATCTATGAAGGCACTTCAGAGATTCAGAGAATTGTAATTGCCAGGTCTTTGCTTGATGCGAAGTAAATTGAATTTAATTTTACTTTTTCTTTTTATTACAACATCTGCTTTTTGTCAAATGGAAAATCTAAAATGGCAGAAAGCAGATCCTTTATACGAAAAACCAACCAAACAAGTTCATCGGGATTATTCATTTGAAGCGGACAATGCTGGTGAATTTATTTCAAAATCTTTGACGAATGCTTATTGGTTTTTTATCTCAGATGTTGACGGAGATAATTGTCCATTTCGTCCGTCTTGTTCTTCATTTTTTCTGCAATCGACAAAAGAAACAAATTTAGTTCAAGCATCTTTAATGTTCTTTGATCGTTTTGCGCGTGATATGAACATTGCCAAAGGTCACAATCATTACCCAAGAGTAAATGCTGGTTACTATTACGATCCGCCGAAGAATTATACTTTAAATCAGGGAAGAATTAAATATCTGCCTCCTGCTTTTATCGTTGATGATGAATGAGATACATAATAATATCTTATTTGCTGATTCCTCTTTCATCTTTACCACAATCAACATCATTTGATTTTCACTCACCCGAAAACATAAAAAAATTTGCTGATCATCTTTTTTGTGAGGGAGATTACCTTCGGGCTATTGAACAATATGATCTCAACAAACAGAACCTCGATAATGATACGATTGAATTTAAAGTGATGTTAGGGTATTCATCGCTCGGGCTCTTTCAAGAATCGAATGAAATTTTTGAGGGAGTTAATGATAAATCAAATTTCTACGCTGATGCTTATTTACTTTCTCTGAAGAATCAGCTACTAATTGCATCCAGGTTGATTAATGATTCAAGTATTTCATCATTCAACTCTATTCAGATGAAAAGTTTCAGCAAACTAACCACTATCTCGATGCTTTATGATGATGAGTTTGATATTCCTAAAGAAAAATTCATTTCTCCTTTTGACGAAGAAGAGCGGAATTCAGTCTCATCATTTTATGACTGTAAAGTTGAACCACAATATAAAAGTCCAACACTTGCTGGAATAATGTCTGCCATTATTCCCGGTAGTGGTAAAATGTATGTCGGCGAGTGGGGTGATGGAATAACTGCACTGCTTGCTACAAGCTTATTCGCTTTTTTGGCTTATGATAATTTTAGTGCCGATCATACAACACGTGCCTGGATTTTTACCGGACTCGGTGCTTTCTTTTATGCGGGAAATATTTATGGATCAGTAGCTTCAGTACAGATTTTTAATGCAAGAATAGATTTTGAATTTAATAATGGATTAGAATTATTTCTCCAACAGCAAAATTATTTTTTACCCGAATATGACTTCTGTAAATAAAATATTTTTTATTGTAATCTTTGTATGGCTTTCAATAGCCAGATTGTTTGCACAAGACTCATTTGCAGATCAGTTCAATCTTGCAAAAAAGCTTTATGATGAAGAAAATTATTTTGACGCGATCACCGAGTTTAAACGCCTATTATTCTTTGATGAGTCTGAAAAATACTCTTTTATAATCTAACTGCCTAATGGGGTTGAGCTATAAATATGGCGGAAAATTTTCAGAGGCTCTGCGATACTTTACTATTGCCGAGATACAGTCTTCCACTCCAGAAGAAAATTATGATTGCAGAATTGAAATAATCAAAATAAATATTCTAAGAAGAACTACTCATAGAGCTTTAACTATGCTTGACTCTCTTGCAGCTAATGCTAAATACAGTAACAAAATAGATGATATAAATTACTGGCGAGGCTGGACTTACATTTTTTCAGACGATTGGGAAATGGCATCTTCATCTTTTTCAGAAATTCAGCCGAACCATCAGCTTGCACTGCTCTGTGATTCAATCGCTAATGATCTTTACAGCGTACAACTAGCAAAATTTTTATCTATTGTTCCTGGTGCTGGACAATTTTATACAGGAGAATATGTTAGCGGACTTATATCTATTGGCTGGAATGTACTTTGGGGTTATCTTACCATAAATGCTTTTATGGAAGATAGAGTATTTGATGGCTTAATGGTTGGAACTTTGCTTTGGTGGAGATTCTATTCGGGCAATATTCAGAATGCAGAAAAATTTGCACTTGAAAAGAATTTAGAGAAGACAAACGCAGCTTTACGTTATCTTCAATATATTTCTATTGAAAAAAAACCATAATAACTAAACAACCAGAAATGAAAAATCTTTTTGAGAACAGAATTATTTATCGAGCCATCATTGCAATAATTTCTCTTTATGTGCTTATTGCATTTGTAAAACTGCCCCCCATAAATGGCTACGAACGAGCGATGTTTTCTGAAATGATTGATGGAACTGCCTGGAAACCATTTGTCTACCGAACTCTTCTGCCAACAACTGTCAGAATCTTTAGCGAAGTAATACCGGAAAGTGTTCATAGTTCACTTACTGAAAGGGTGGAGAGTAAAAAATCAGCCATGCTTGTTTTGGAAAAATTTAAATGGGAAAGTGAATTTATAACTGAATATCTTGTTGCAATGGTGTTGATGTATCTTTCTTTGCTTGGATTTGTATTTGCCTTCCGAAAATTATTTGATGAAATTTATTCTTCAACATTGTGGTTCAAAAACATTATCTCAATTATTCTGCTCCTGGCGATTCCTGCAATGTTTCAGCCTCAGTACTCAAATTATATTTATGACTTTCCGACTTTATTTTTGTTTACTTTAGGCTTGCTTCTGCTCAAGCAAAGAAATTGGAAATTCTTTCTGATCCTGTTTTTCATTGCATGCTTAAACAAAGAAACCATCATTCTTTTAACTCTAATCTTTGCAATACATTTTTATAAAGATGCTGAGGTGAGTAGAAAATTATATTATCAACTTATAGCTGCTCAATTAATACTTTTTGCAGCGATAAAAATCTTACTCTATATTTTATTTGTGAACAATCCCGGAGGTTTTGTTGAGTTTCATCTCATTGACAGAAATTATCTTCTGTTCAACGGATATTCTTTGACAACTTTTACTGTTCTGCTAATCATCATTCTCTCAATCTTTAGCAGTTGGAATGAGAAGCCAAAATTTCTCAGAGATGCGTTATGGATAGCCATTCCACTTCTAATTTTAGCTCTTTTCCTCGGATTCTTTGATGAACTCAGAGATTATTACGAAGTCTTTCCTGTAGTAGTTCTTTTGATTTCCTTCAATATAGCAAAGATTCTTGGGGTTGAGTTAAAAATGAAATCTAAAATGGCATAAATAAATACCTGAATAGGCTTATTTAGACTTGTTGACGAAGGGATTTTTTATAAATTTCCGATGAACTTTTCAGAAAATTATCCCGTTCTTAAAAAGGATAGGAATTAAAATAGAATTAAATCTTAAAGGAGTACTGTTATGGCGATAATGATAACTGAGGAATGCATCAACTGTGGTGCTTGTGAACCTGAATGTCCGAATACTGCAATTTATGAAGGTGGTGTTAATTGGGAATTAACAGGGAAATCTTATGGTGATGGTGATGCTGCTCCCTCCGGGGCGACTGGATTTTATTCGTCAGAGTTTTTTTACATTGTCCCTGATAAATGCACAGAATGCAAGGGATTTCATGATGAACCACAATGTGCGGCTGTTTGTCCTGTTGATTGCTGCATTCCCGATCCCAAGCACGTTGAAACAGAAGAGCAGCTTCTTGCAAGGAAAGAGTATCTGGATGGCTTGGGCAGGTAATATTTTTTCGTTATTGAACCCCGACATTGTCGGGGTTTTTCATTTTAAATATTTACTGATCTGTGAATTGAAACCTTTCTTTTTTAACTTGCCGAAGTAAAGATTTTATTCTAATAATTTATTCTTATATGCGAATCGGAAAATACAAACTAAGCATTATCGAATCAGGATTTTTCAGTCTCGATGGCGGAGCAATGTTCGGAATAATTCCGAAAGTACTCTGGCAAAAAAGCAATCCACCTGACGAAGCAAACCGTGTCAGGTTGGCAACGCGTCATTTGTTGCTGGAGAGTGAATCAAAAAAAATAATTAATTGATACAGGAATGGGCGAGAAATGGGATGAGAAATCAAAAAATATCTATGCGGTCGATGAAAAATTTTCAATGAACTCTGCTCTGAACGAAAAAGGACTGAAAGCTGAAGATATTACAGATGTAATGCTCACTCATCTTCATTTTGATCATACCGGAGGTTCAACAATACAAAATAATGGAAAGCTTGAACCTGCATTTCCAAATGCAAAATATTATGTCCAGAAACAGAACTTCGATTGGGCAATCAAACCTTCCGATAGAGACAAAGGAAGTTATATTAAAGAAAATTTTCATTCCATTATATGAGGAAGGAGTCTTAAACTTCATAATTGGAAATGCAAAGTTCGATGATGAAATTGAATTCATTGTAATCAATGGACATACATTCGGTCAGCAGATGGTAAAAATTTCTGATGGCAGTAATACCATTTTGTTTTGTTCTGACTTGATGCCGTTTGTTTCGCACATTCCACTGCCCTATATAATGGGCTATGATCTTCAGCCGCTCGTTACTCTTGAAGAAAAGAAAAAGTATTTGAAGATGGCAGTTGATGAAAACTGGAAATTGTTTTTTGGACACGATCCCGAAATTGCTTTTGCTACCATTAAAAAATTTGGTGAAGGATATATCGCTGATGAAAAATTCAAATCATTTGATGAAACTTGAAGAAGAGGGATTTACATTCCTGTGCTCGTTGGATGATTTGCAAGAAAGCATTGGCAAAAAGTTTTTAGTAAACGATGTCGAGATTGCTGTTTTTAAAATCAACTCAGAGGTATTCGCACTAAGTAATATTTGTCCTCACCAGCAAACGCATCTAATTTACGATGGATTCATTGAAGAAGAATTTGTTGTTTGTCCAGCTCACGGTTGGAAGTTCAACATTCGAACCGGAAAAAAAGACTCGGGAAGTAATGGGATAGATTCCTATCCCGTAAAAATCTTCGAAGATAATGTTTTTGTAAAAGTTCATTCTAAAAAATTTAATTGGTAAGTGAAAGATAGAATCCTTACAAACGAATTTGTAATTCAAAAAGCAAAAGCCTTAGGATTTGATCTTGTTGGTTTTGCAAAAGCTGATATCCTCGACAAAGAATCTAACCAATTAAAGGACTGGCTTGAAAAAAAATATCAGTCTGGAATGGATTATATGAGTAAGAACTTTGAGAAACGAAAAGATGTAAGACAGATTCTTCCAGAAGCTAAATCTGTTATTTCTCTCGGACTTAATTACTACACACCTGATTCATATTCAAATGAAGAAACTAAAGGCAAAGTTTCCCGTTATGCCTGGGGAAAAGATTATCATCTTATAATTTGGGCTATGCTAGATGAACTTGAGGAAGAATTAAAGAAAGTTGATCCAGAATTTGAATCAATTTCTTATGTTGATACCGGACCTGTAATGGATAAAGCCTGGGCTGTTCGTGCAGGTTTGGGTTGGCTTGGAAAACATACAAATGTAATCAATCGCGAAATTGGAAGCTGGTTTTTTATTAGCAAATATCATAACCAATTATGAGTTCAACTATTCAGAACAGATCCCAGATTTTTGCGGAACTTGCACAGCTTGCATTGATGCATGTCCAACATAATGCAATTGTTCAGGAATATGTTGTGGATGCGAACAAGTGCATCTCATACTTAACGATTGAGAACAAAGAAGAAATATCGAGTGAATTCAATGGTAAGTTTGATAACTGGCTTTTTGGTTGTGATATTTGTCAGGATGTTTGTCCATGGAATCAGAAGTTTCCAGTTGAAACTTTGATAAAGGATTTTTATCCTCAAAACAAAGAGTTGAATTTGAATGAGGTTCTTAAAATGAAAGAAGAGGAGTTTAAAGAAAGATTTCAAAACTCTCCGATTAAAAGAGCTAAACTCAGTGGACTAAAACGAAATGCGGAATTTCTGAAAAAGTGATTATACATTTAACTCACCCAAATTTCTGCAAGTGAATCTTTTGTAAATTTGTACAATCAAATCTTCAGAAATTAATTTTTAAATATTATTCAATGAAAGAAAACAAATGGCAGATAAACATCATAAAATAATAATAATTGGTTCCGGCCCAGCAGGATTTACAGCAGCTCTGTACAATGCAAGAGCAAATCTTAAACCTGTGATATTTGAAGGAATGCAACCCGGTGGACAGTTAACAATTACAACAGAAGTAGAAAATTATCCCGGTTTTGAGCATGGAATTCAAGGACCTGCTTTGATGGATGTCATGAGGAAACAGGTGCTCAGATTCGGAGCAGAAAGCATTTACAAAGAAATAACGGAAGTTGATTTTTCAAAAAGACCTTTCGTTCTAAAATCCTACAATGATATTTACACTGCTGATGCTGTTATAGTTGCAACAGGTGCTTCAGCAAAGTTAATCGGTTTGGAAAGTGAAAAGAAATATATGGGTTATGGTGTTTCAGCCTGTGCAACTTGTGACGGATTCTTCTTCAAGAATCAAAAAGTACTTGTTGTTGGTGGCGGTGATACTGCAATGGAAGAAGCAACTTATCTGACAAATCACGCTTCTGAAGTTACAATTATTCATAGAAGAGAAGGTTTCAGAGCTTCAAGTATTATGCTTAACCGGGCTGAAAAAAATCCCAAGATTAAGTTTCTTCTGAACAAAACTATCAAGGAAGTTCTGGGTGTTGAGCAGAATGGAATAAAAAGAATGACAGGTGTTTTACTTGAAGATACACGAGATCATTCAAACTGAAGAGTTATAAAGCTGATGGTTTGTTTATCGGAATTGGTCATCAGCCGAATACAGCTATATTCAAAGGGCAGCTTGATATGGATGAAGTTGGTTATCTAAAAGTAAAACCCGGTTCAACTTATACAAACATTGAAGGTGTTTTTGCTGCAGGTGATGTAAGTGATAGTAAATATCGTCAGGCTGTTACTGCTGCAGGTTCAGGTTGTATGGCTGCACTTGATGCTGAAAGATGGCTTGAAGCTCAGGAAGGCTAGCGGATATTAGAAAGGCTGGTTTAACTACCAGCCTTTTTTTCTAATTCGTAATTTCGTCTTAGCTTATTACCGTATAAGTTGGCTATAACGAAACCAATTCCAGTAAAGATAAATATTGAAGTTGGGGTTACTACTTCTCTTGTTTCTTCTCCGCCCGACATCAATCCGATACCAAGTCCAATTCCGAAGAAAATACAAATTATGCCAACCTTCAATAACCAGAATGGATCTCTCTTTTGCTCAAAGAATTTTTTCATATCTTCAGCAGAGAGACCTTTATCGATAAGCATCTGCCTTTCTCTGGATCTGTAATAGATAGCGGTAACTACTATCAAACCGATTATTAAGAACATTATAATCGGAATAAATACTGCTATTGTGCCTTCCATTTTATTATCCTTTCTTTTTGTCTATTGATTCAGACACAAATAATAATCATTAGGTTACACTTTGATATAACGATAGTAGTAATTATTCAGCCTCTTAGATTGCTTTTCTTAGATTCACAGCATATTTTTCAGCAGAGATAAACCACTTGTAACTTAAATCACAGATTTTTAGTCTAATAGTTGAATGAGAAATATTTCTGATCAGGAAATAATTGATTCGGTTAGGAAAGGCAACGACTCCGATTACTCAATTATCGTAAATAGATATAAGAATAAAGCTTTCTCGATGTTAAAAAGAATGCTAAAAAATGAATTTGATGCTGAGGAAGTTTTGCAGGATTGTTTTTTGAAAGCTTATAATTCGTTAAGTGCCTTTAAAGGAGAAGCAAAATTTTCAACCTGGTTTTATAGAATTGTCTATAATACAGCTTTGACGAAGATATCTTCCCAAAAAAGAAGAACGGAATCTGAAATGACCTCTATAGAAGATCATTTTAATCTTGAGAGTGAATACCGATCAGATGAAATTGAAAGGAAAGATGTTAATCAACTTATTCGGGATACAATTAGTAAGTTACCGGAAAGATATTCTGCAATTATTACAATGTTTTATTTGAATGAAATGAGTATTGAAGAAATTAGTGATGTTATGGGGATAAGCATTTCCAATGTTAAAGTAATGCTTCATCGTTCAAGGAATTCGTTACGTGACTTAATTATGAAAAGCAGATTTGCTGAAGAATTATTATGATTCAGATTACAGACGAAATATTAAACAAATATCTTGACGGCGAATTAAGCCGGGAAGAAACCGAGCAGGTAAAATCAGCACTTCGCAATTCTGAAGAGTTACAGAGAAAATTCAACGCATTAAAACTAGTCCACGAAAAATTATATCATTTGAAGGAAGATGAGGTGAGCCCTGCTTTCACTGATTCATTAATGAAGCAGATTGTGAGAAGGAAATTTTCTGTACCGAAGCAGCAAAAATATTTCATCTTTTCAATAGCAACATTTATAACATTACTGTGTCTGGTAATTTTTGGTTTCTCAATTTCAGCAATAATTTCTTCGGCTCCATCTTCTATAGGTGATTCTAATTCAGTTTTTGATTCAATACCTAATCTCAGTGACGGACTGGTTGAAATTCTTAAGCATCTGTTCAGTGGTGCAGGGTTATCGATTATTGGTTCAATCTTTTCCATAGTTATACTCATTTCTGGTTATTTCTTTTTTGAAATGCAGAAAAGAGCTAAAGCCAATTTGGTTAATGGACAACATCTGTAATATTTAACCTATCCTTTCGTACCTTTAAATAATCAATTATTAATTTTTTATTAAATGACCGATCATAAAACCGGTTACGTCGCAATACTCGGATTACCAAATTCCGGCAAATCCAGTTTACTGAATGCTACTGCTTGGGCAAAAACTCTCAATTATTACAGCAAAGCCGCAGACAACAAGAAAAAGGATTCTTGGAATTCTAAGTGAAGAAAATTACCAAATAATTTTTCTTGATACACCCGGCATACTTTCACCATCATATCTTCTCCAGGAAAAAATGATGGAAGAGGTCAAGTCATCTCTGGATGATGCTGATGTAATAGTTCTTATAATTGATGTGATGGAAGATCCTCTCGCTGACATTTTGTTGAATCAGGAATTTGTAAAGGAAACGTATTTTAAAATCGAGAAAGCTAAAACTTCTAATACTTAATAAAGTAGATTTGATAACTCAGGATAAAGTAACCAAACTGATAAAGCATTTTGAAACGCAAAAATTATTTGAAGAGGTAATTCCAATTTCCGCAGCACATAATTTTAATGTTCAGAGGGTGAAAGAAGAAATCATACGTTTTCTTCCTGAAGGACCAAAACTTTTTCCTGATGACCAAATAACTGTTGCCAGCGAAAGATACTTTGTATCTGAACTTATTAGGGAAAAAATTCTTGAAATTTATCGTGATGAAGTGCCTTATAGTTCTGAAGTCTTAATTGTTGAGTTCAAAGAACGGGAAACTAGTAAGCACTACATCTATGCTGAAATTGTAGTTGAACGGGATACTCAGAAAGCGATTATTATTGGCAAAGGTGGAGCGGCAATTAAAAAGCTTGGTGAAGCTGCGAGAAAATCAATTGAAGCGTTTTTGCAGCGTGAAGTTTTTCTTGAATTAAGAGTGAAGGTTAGAAAAAAATGGCGAAGCGATGAAAACTTTTTGAAGAGTTTTGGGTATTCGAAGAAGGATTAACTTTCCGTCCTTTTTACTCATACAAAAAATTTCTAATTTAAGAGGGCGTAGTTTCTAACGAAGCCCCTTTGTATATCGTTTCTTAAAGAAATATTTATTGATTAATGGAAGTTCGTGCAGAAATTGTTGTTAATGGTTTGGTTCAGGGAGTTGGTTACAGGTATTTTGTTATTCGTGAAGCACAAAAGCTGGGACTGAAAGGTTTCACTCAAAACCTTTACACTGGTGAAGTGCTTACGGTTGTTGAAGGAGAAAGAGCAATAGTTGAAGAGATGATAAAGAAACTGAAAGTTGGTCCGAGTCACGCTGCTGTTAAATCTTGTAAAGTAAATTGGCAGGAACCAAAAAATGAATTCACAGATTTTGAGGTGAAATTTTGATAATAGATTTAAGAACCGGAATTGGATTTGACGTCCACGCATTTGCCGAAGGAAGAAAATTAATTCTCGGTGGAATTGAAATTCCTTCAGCTAAAGGTTTAGCCGGTCATTCTGATGCTGATGCTCTCTTGCATGCAGTTACTGATGCTATGCTCGGTTCACTTTCACTTGGAGATATCGGCACTCACTTTCCTGATGATGATGCTAGATATAAAAATGCTGACAGCACAGTCTTCCTGAAAAAAGCTCATGAGCTGATTCGAAACAGAGGATATTATGTTAACAATATCGATATAGTGGTGATGCTTCAGCAGCCGAAAATTTCTCCGTACACTGCAGAAGATGAAAGAAAAGATTTCAAAAATTCTTGATATTGGAGCAGATCGTATATCAATCAAAGCAACTACAACTGAAAAGCTTGGTTTCGTTGGAAGAGAAGAAGGTATTTCAGTAATGGCCGTTGCAACTGTTGTAAGAAAATAATGTTTGAAGATATCCTCACTAAGATTGCAACCTTTCCACCTTTCTGGATATACATCACACTCTTCTTCTTTGCATTTATTGAAAATGTTTTTCCGCCGTCACCCAGCGATGTAGTAACAGTGATCGGCGGTTCACTTGTTGGTACGGGTGCTATTAATTTTTTTCTCGCTCTTTCATTCACAACTCTTGGCAGCATATTAGGTTTTACTCTTATGTTTTACATCGGTGCAACGGTTGATAAAAAATTAATTCACTCAGGAAGATTCAGATTTATTCCTGTTGAATCACTCGATAAAGTTGAAGCATGGTTCAGGAAGTATGGATATTTTATTGTCGTAGTAAACCGCTTTATGCCCGGAACAAGAGCAGTAATTTCTTTCTTTGCTGGAATAAGTAATCTCGATCCTAAAAGAACTATAACTCTTTGCTTTGTCTCAGCACTACTTTGGAATACAATTATGTTATATCTGGGATTTGTTTTTGGTGATAATGTTGCAACAGTTGACGAATACCTTACAACTTACACTAACATAGTTATCGTTGTCACGGGTATCATTATTTTATTTTTTATTGTGAGATTATTTTTCAGAAAAAGGAAAACAACAGCTTGAAGTTTTTATCAAGATACAAAATACCAGTAACGCCAGAAGAAAGACGACAGAGGAGAAAAGAAAGGCTTCTGTTAATCGTAAGTGGAATTGTTCTTGGGATTTCATTCCCGCCATTTCCTTTTCCTTTTACACTTTTAATTTTTGTTGGATTGATTCCTTACTTTATTGTACTTAAAAAAAGAACTACTCTTGCCTCAATTAACAAAGCAACTTTTCTTTTTTCTTTCTTCTTCAGCATAACAACTATTTACTGGGTAGGAAGCTGGTCATCAGAAGCCGATCCATATTTAATGTTGGCAGGTGCAGCGCTTCTGCTTGCTTATCCTTGCGTGATGCTTATTCCCTCAACTCTTTATTACTTAGCAAAAAAAGTTTTTCCAAAATTTGATGCTGCTCTGGCTACTTCCAATTTTTTGGGTAACGTTTGAATATCTTTTAACCCTAACTGATTTAAGATTTCCCTGGGTTCTTCTCGGGCATGGACTGGCTAAGTTTAATTTGTTCATCCAGGGTGCAGATATTATCGGAACAAATGGCTTATCATTGGCAGTTGCTTACATCAATGTGCTTCTTTATAAATCGTTTTATGAAAAGAAGCCGGAAGAAAAATTTAATCTGAAACCGGCTCTGATAGCTGTAGTTATTTTTCTTTGTTTGTTGATATATGGAATGTACAAAGATTCATCATTTAAAATATCAGATAGAAAAATTACTGTTGGAATTGTTCAGCCTGATTTAAATCCCTGGGACAAATGGGAAACCGGAAATCTTGGGCAGCTAACAAAGCAATATCTTGATCTTTCGCAAAAATGTGTTGATGATGGTGCAGAAATTATTCTATGGCCTGAAACTGCTTTGCCTGTTTATGCTTTTGGAGGAACATATTATATTGTTGAAGATTCAATATTCAATTTTCTTGAATCGAAATAAAGTCTCATTACTTACAGGAATGCCTGATATAATTTATTACTTTGATCAGAATAAAATTCCTGAAGATGCAAAATATTCTAAGCAGGGAAATTATTATTATGCTACTTACAATGCAGTGCTTGGATTCAATCCTGGATTCAAGAGAAATTCAACGATATGGGAAAATGAAACTTGTTCCGCTGGGAGAAAAGGTTCCTTTTGCAGATCAATTTACTTTTCTTGGAGACATGTTTAAGTGGGGAGTAGGAATAACAGGATGGAATATCGGAAAGGATACGACCGTCTTTAAAATTTACAATGATGGAATTGATACTATTAAAGTTGGCGGGCTTGTTTGTTATGAATCAGTTGATCCGGTATTCGTTACGGCTTTCGTTCAAAAAGGTGCAGAGATGATTACGGTTGTTACTAATGATAGCTGGTATGGAAAATCAAGTGGTCCATATCAGCATAAAGATTTTGCGATGCTTCGTGCTGTTGAAAATAGAAGATCAGTTGTTCGCTGTGCAAACGGTGGAGTAAGCTGTATAATTAATGCAAAAGGTGAAATACTTTCTGAGACTGAGTTGTACACAAAAACCTACTTAGTCGGAGAAGTTCCTCTTCAAACTGAAAAAACTTTTTACTCGGAGAACCCATTAATCATTCCGGTTCTCTGTTCAGTATTTTCCTTCTGGATATTTGGAATGAATATTTTAATTTGGCTGAAGAAAAAATTTAAAATGTGACTAATAATAACAGTCAACATCTTTACGGATAAAATGAGTCAAATTGAAATTACGAAACACAATAATCAAAACCCTCCCCCTTTGGGGGAGATGGAGGGGGCCCTTGATTGATTTAAGAAGCGACACCGTAACCAAACCATCACCGGAAATGCGGAAAGCAATGTATGAAGCAGAAGTTGGTGATGATGTTTTCAAAGAAGACCCAACCGTAAACAAGCTTGAAGAATACATTGCAGAACTTCTTGGAAAAGAAGCAGCACTTTACGTTCCAAGCGGATTGATGGGTAATCAAATTTGTTTGAACGTTCTTACAGATCCCGGTGATGAAGTTATCTGCGATCGTGAAGCGCATATATTTAATTATGAATCTTCTTCACCTGCGCGACTTAGTGGAATTCAACTATATCCGCTTGATGGAAATCTTGGAATCCTAACTGCCGAACAAGTAGAACCATACATACGAACAACTGCTTATCATATGCCTCGCACAAAAGTTATTGAGGTTGAAAACACACACAACCGTGCCGGAGGTACAATCTGGCCGATGGAAAATATCATCGCACTTAAAAATCTTGCAAAGAAACATAACTTATATTTTCATCTTGATGGTGCAAGAATCTGGAATGCCTGTGCTGAAACAGGAATTTCTCCAAATGAATATGCTCAACATTTCGATACTGTTTCCTGTTGTTTTTCAAAAGGACTTGGAGCACCTAGTTGGTTCTGCGATTGCTGGTTCAAAAGAATTTATTCAGGAAGCTTATCGTGTTCGAAAAGCCTGGGGAGGTGGAATGAGACAGGTTGGAATTATTGCTGCGGCAGCTTTGTATGCTGTTCAGAATAATAGGGAAAGATTAAAAGAAGATCATTGGAGAGCCAAGCATCTTGCTGAAAGAATAAAATTGAATCCAAATCTTGAAATAAATATGGAAGCAGTTCAAACAAATATTCTTCTCTTCAAACCGTTGACGATGATTCCTGCAGAAGGATTGAAGCGCTGTAAGGAAAAAGGTTTAATACTTACTCCGGGAACAATTGATTCGATACGTGCTGTTACTCATCTCGATGTGAATGATGATGATATTGAAAATGCTGCTAATATTCTTGATGAGGTTTTTAATTAAATTGTTGTATTGTTCAATTGTAATATTGTTAATTGATAATCGTAATCAGTAATTGAGAATTTTCAGCAATGAAGCAATAAAACAATTTAGCAATAGAACCTATATAAAAGTAATTATAAAAATATGAACGATTCAATATCAACACAAAATTTTATACACAAATACACAACTACTGTTCGCTTTCACGAAGTTGATATGCTTGGTGTTTGCAATAATGCAGTCTATATTAATTTTTTTGAAACTGCAAGATTAGAATACATTAAAGCTGCTGGACTAATGCCTGAAAAAGGAATTTTCTCTGACGGCAAAATATTTTTTATGGTCAGAAATGAAATCAATTATCGTAGTCATGCTTATTATGATGATGTATTGGAAGTTTATTCAAGAATCTCATACATAAAAAATTCTTCTTTCGGTTACGACCATTTGATTGTGAAACAAAATACTGGTGAAATAATTGTTGATGGAAAAGGTGTTGTTGTTTATGTAGATCCGAAAACAAGAAAGTCAACTTCACTGCCAGAAAGTTTTATTGAAAAAGTAAAAGCATTTGAACCTGCAGTAAAAATATTAAGAGATTAACATCATTTTGTCATTGCGAATCCCAATTTATTGGGACGAAGCAATCTCCACAAAAAGTTAAGATTGTTTCTCCGCCTTTGGCGGATCGCAATGACTAGTAATTAAAGAGAGGCAAAATATGAGAAGAATAGTTTTCGATATTGAAACCTGCGCTTATCCTTTCGAATCTCTTTCCGAAAGCCAGAGAGAATATCTTCTGCGATATGCCGACAAAGAACCCGATCCTGAAAAACGTCAAATGATGATTGATGATGCAGTGCGTTACACAAGTCTTTATCCATATACTTCAAAATGTATTGTGATAGGAATTTATGATGTTGAAAAAGAAAAATCTTATGTGTATTACGAAAGTCAAAAGAAAGAAGAGTGGACAAGTGAGGATGGAAAAGTTCAATACAAAGGATTATCTGAAAAAGAAATGCTCGAATCATTTTGGCGAGTTGCAAAAGGAGTTGACCAGTTTATCACTTTCAACGGAAGAAATTTTGATGTTCCATTTTTAATGATGCGTTCAGCAATGCTTGGAAGTTAAAGTCACAAAAAATTTAATGGGTTACCGTTATGGTGATGAACATATCGATTTGCTTGAGCAATTTACTTTTTATGGTTCAACAAGAAAATTTAATCTCGATTTTTATTGTCAGTCATTTGGAATTGAATCACCAAAATCAAAAGATATTTCAGGAATGGAAGTAAAAAATCTATATGAAGCAGGAAGAATAAAAGATATTGCTGTTTATTGTTCGAAAGATATTTATGCGACTTATCAGCTTTTAAGATTTGGGAAGAGTATTTAGCCATCTCTAAACTTGTCTGACTGTAGCATATCCCTTCCCTAAGAGAAGGGACTTCTTAAATTCTCACAATTTGGGGGAGATAAAGAGGGGACTAATTTTATTATATTTCCTACATAAAAATTCACGCTTAAACTAAAATCAGTAATAGATGAAACAACCTGAAGTAACTCTCGAACTTGCAAAAGAGCACGGCTTAAATAAAGAAGAATATGAAAGAATTTTAAAGATACTTGGCAGAACTCCAACTTTCACTGAACTTGGTATTTTCAGTGTGATGTGGAGTGAACATTGCAGCTATAAAAATTCAATTGCTCAATTAAAAACACTTCCAAGAAGCGGAGGAAGATTGCTTGTTGGTGCTGGAGAAGAAAATGCAGGACTTGTTGATATTGGTGATGGACTTGGCAGTTGCATTTAAAATTGAAAGTCATAATCATCCTTCTGCAGTTGAACCATATCAGGGTGCAGCAACAGGTGTCGGCGGAATAATGAGAGATATTTTTACAATGGGTGCACGTCCAATTGCTTCTCTCAATTCACTTCGCTTTGGAACATCTGTGATGATGCGAGAACACGATATCTTTTTGCCGGAGTTGTAAAAGGAATCGGTGATTACGGAAACAGCTTTGGTGTTCCGACAGTTGCCGGTGAAGTTTATTTTGATGAATCATATCAGCTTAATCCTTTAGTAAATGCAATGGCGGTTGGAATTGTGAAGACAAACACATTTGCAAGTGCAGTTGCAAAAGGTGAAGGCAATCCAGTGATGATTGTTGGTTCTTCAACAGGAAGAGATGGAATTCACGGTGCTACATTTGCATCTGAAGAACTTTCAGAGAAATCAGAATCAAAACGTCCTTCAGTTCAGGTTGGTGATCCTTTCACTGAAAAACTTTTACTGGAAGCTTCACTTGAAATTATTCGTAAAGGTTATCTTATCGGAATTCAGGATATGGGTGCGGCAGGAATTTCCTGCTCAACTACTGAGATGAGTGCAAAAGGAAAATCAGGAATGAAAATAAATCTTGATAAAGTTCCCTTCGTGAAGAAGGAATGAGTGCTTATGAAATTATGCTTATCTGAAAGTCAGGAGAGAATGCTGTGTGTTGTGAAGAAAGGTTATGAAGACAGAGTAAGAGAAGTTTTTGAAAAATGGGATCTTCATTGTGAGATAATTGGTGAAGTAATTAATGAAGATAAGCTCTTCATCAACTACAAAGGAAAACTCGAAGCAGAACTTCCTCCTTTTGATTTAGTACTCGGTGGAGGAGCACCGGTTTACATTCGTGAACAAAAAGAACCATCTTACATAAAAGAAAAAAGAGAATTTGATTTTTCATCTTTGTCTGAACCTAGAGACATCCAGGAAACTTTTCTTAAAGTTTTTTCTTCACCAAACATTGCTTCCAAGAGATGGGTTTACGAACAATACGATTCGATGGTGAGAACAAATACAATTGTTGGTCCTGGCTGTGACTCAGCAGTGATTTACATTAAAGGAACAAACAAAGCTCTTGCAATGAAAACAGATTGCAATGCACGATATGTTTATCTCAATCCAAGAGAAGGAGCGAAGATTGCTGTTGCTGAATCAGCAAGAAATATTGTTTGCTCAGGTGGAATTCCACTTGCAATTACAAATTGTTTGAACTTTGGAAATCCTTACAAACCTGAAATTTATTGGCAGTTTGCTGAAGCAATCGCTGGAATGGGAGAAGCTTGCAGATTTTTCGATACTCCTGTTACTGGTGGCAACGTTAGTTTTTATAATGAATCACCAGATAGAGCAGTCTATCCAACTCCAACAATCGGAATGTTGGGATTAGTTGAAGATCTTTCGCACATAACAACTTCTTACTTCAAAAACGAAGGAGATTTAATTTACGTTTTAGGTGAAGATAAAGAAGAGCTCGGAGGAAGTGAATATCTAAAAGTCATACACAAAAAAGTTGAAGGTAACTCACCGCAGATTGATCTTTCGACTGAAAAAAAATTACAGGAAATTTTACTTCAATTGATCAGGAAAGGTATTATTAAACTCCGCACACGATATTTCTGAAGGAGGAATGGTTTGTGCACTCGCTGAATGTTGTATAATTAATGATGAAAGAAAGCTTGGTGCAGAAGTGACTATCCCGATCAAGTCAAGAAAAGATTTTTCATTATTTCTCTGAAACTCAATCAAGAATTATCGTTTCCGTCTCACTTGATAAAAAATAAGAGATTGAAAAATTTCTTCAATCATCAAAACAACCGTTCATCGAAATAGGAATAGTTGGCGATTCGAGTTTTAAAGATAAATAATGATATAACCGTTTCGGTTGATGAAATTGCAGATTTGTATTACAACACAATCCCCAGGATAATGAGCGGTGAAAAGTAAAATAAAGCAAAAAATACGAAGTTCTAAACATTATGCTTCATTTAGGAGAGTGCGTTATTTTCTTCATCTTACTCCTGCATGGAATTGGTTCGTTGGTTTTATAAAGCATTATTTTGGGGGACTGTACGATTGTACTGATCGTCACCATTTATTTCTTTTCTCTGGCGGTTTAGCATTCTCGCTTTTCGTTTGCATCATCCCGATGACATTAATAATATTCTGGCTTCTTGGAAAATTCTTAAACTCTGTTGAAGTTGAAATGCAAATAAATACGCTCATTGATACTGTAATACCTTACAGTGAATATGCGAATTTTGCCAAAGATGTAATTTTTGATCGAGTCCAGGAAGTAGTTGAATACAGAAATATTGCCGGATGGGTTGGTATAATCGGATTGTTTTTTGCTGCTAGTGGTTTTGCAAGCAGCTTAAGAACTGTTTTGAATAGAGTATATGGAAGAGATCTTGATATAAATATTTTTCTCGGCAAGCTGCGTGACTTCCTGGTGATAATTATTACCGTACTTGTATTTCTGATGCTCATACTGGTACTTCCAATGCTTGATTTTTTTGTATCATTTGCACAATCAACACCGTACCTGCAAATTTTTAATCAGCCAATTTTTGAAAGAGTTTTTACTGCTTCATTTTCATTTTTGATGATGTTTTTAATTTTTGCAGCTCTTTACAAATTTATGCCTGTTGTGAAAATTCATAAAAGGTCTGTTGCAATAGGTGCAATGTGGGCTTCGATATTCTGGGTAGCGGCCAAAATACTCTTCGGAATTTATCTTTCAAAATTTACAACCTTCAGCAGAATTTATGGAGCTTATGCTCTTGGAATTGTTGTTGCTTTCTGGATTTATTATTCAGCCGCTGTTTTTATCCTGGGTGCAGAAATAGCCAAGCTGTTCGATGAGAGACTGAATGAAAGAATAAAAAAGAAAAAGGAAATAGCTGAAACCAAACCCATCGCCGATTCCACTGTATAATTTTTAAAATTAAAGATAAAATATCTATTGACTCGAATAAATATTTTTATTATGTTTAATCAGACAAAATAATCCGATTATAAAATTAAGGAATAAAAGATGTCCAACTACAAATCAAACTGGTTAATAAATGGTATTTACTTTTTTCTAATTGTAATCTCTATTCTTGCATTAGTAACTGCCTGTGGCGGGGATTCGAAGGAAAGTGATACATCAAATCAAAATCAAACAGTAAATAAAACCAATCCTTCTGGACTTCCAGACTGGGAACTTGAAAATGGTTTTGGTCCCGTTAAAAAGAAATTGAATCTTGGACCCATTGACAAAACCATGGCAGCAGAAGGTGAGAAAATTTTCGAATCGAAATGTGCAAGCTGTCATAAACTTGATGAGAGATATACAGGTCCTGCACAAAGAAATGTTCTGCAAAGAGTTACTCCAGAATTTTTCATGAACACTGTTTTAAATCCTGATGAAAATCTTGAGAAACATCCTCACAGTAAAGAAATGCTTGCAACGTATATGACAAAGATGACAAACCAAAATGTAAATCTGAAAGATGCACGTGCATTACTTGAGTACTTCAGAGTTCTTGATGAAGAATTAAAAAATAATACTAATTCCAAAAAATAAATAGGAGGACCTTTTATGAGCCGCAGATATTTAAGAGCACTGACGATAGGCGTTTCTATCGTAGCAGCATTTGTAGTTTTACATTACGGCTGTCAGGAATCAAAAGATCTTACGAGTGGAGATGAAGCAGAAAGAGTTTACGTTGCACCCGGAACTTACGATGATTTTTATCTCTTCACTTCCGGCGGTTTCAGCGGACAGATTGGTGTTTATGGTTTACCAAGCGGAAGATTGTTCAGAGTTGTTCCTGTGTTCTCACAGGATCCCGAAAAGGCGTGGGGATATTCTGAAGAATCAAAACCGATGTTTATGACATCTTACGGATTTATTCCCTGGGACGATGCACATCACCCTAAACTTTCACAAACTGATGGAATAGCAGACGGTAGATGGATTTTTATTAATGGCAATAATACACCGCGTATTGCCCGGGTTGATTTAGCAACATTTAAAACTGCTGAGATAATTGAAATACCAAACTCAGGTGGAAATCATGGTTCACCGTTCCTAACAGAAAATACTGAGTACGTTGTTGCTTCAACAAGGTTCAGTGTTCCAATACCTAACAAGGATGTTCCAATTAATTCATTTAAAGAAAATTTTAAAGGAACAATCAGCTTTGTTAAAGTTGCAAATGATGGAGCGATGAATGTTGAGTTCCAGATTCTTGTTCCGGGATTTAATTATGATCTTGCTAGCGGAGGTAAAGGTCCATCACACGGCTGGGCATTTTTCACAAGCTATAATACGGAACAGGCAAATACTCTGCTTGAAGTGAATGCTTCACAAAATGATAAAGATTTTATTGCAGCAGTTAACTGGAAGAAAGCTGAAGAGTATGTAGCACAGGGTAAATTTAAAACATTTAATACAAGCTACTTCAGAAATTATTTTGACGAAAAGAAACACACGGGTATTTCAGAAGAGAAGAAGACTGTTAAAGTTCTGATACCTGAGGAATGTCCCGGTTTGATTTATTATCTGCCGACTCCAAAATCTCCACACGGTGTTGATGTTGATCCGACAGGTGAATATATATCTGCAGGCGGAAAGCTCGCATCAGTTATAGTTGTTCATTCTTTCAGCAAAATGTTGAAGGCAATTGAAAATAAAGAATTTGAAACGACTGTTGACGGAATTCCTGTTTTGAAATATGAATCTGTGATTGGTGGTGAAGTCACAAATCCCGGATTAGGTCCATTGCATACAGAGTATGACGGTAATGGTTATGGTTATACTTCTTCATTTATATCATCTGAAATAGTAAAATGGAAAATCGGAACGTGGGAAGTTGTTGACAGAATTCCGGCATACTATTCAATTGGTCATCTTTGTGTTCCCGGTGGTGATACCAGAAAGCCCATGGGGTAAATATGTAATCGCATTAATAAAATTACTAAAGACAGGTATCTTCCAACCGGTCCTGAATTAACTCAATCAGCTCAATTGTTTGACATAACTGGTGATAAGATGAAACTGCTGCTTGATTTTCCAACTATCGGCGAACCTCATTATGCACAGGCAATTCCTGCTGATATTCTTATGAAAAATTCCAAAAAGATTTATCCGATAGAAGAGAATGCTCATCCTTATGGAATTAAAGCTGAGAAGGATGCAAAGGTAGTTAGAGACGGAAATGAAATTCATGTTTATATGTCACAAATAAGGGCTCACTTTGCCCCGGATAATATTGAAGGAATCAATGTCGGTGATAAAGTCTATTTCCATATCACAAATCTTGAGCAGGATTGGGATATTCCACATGGCTTTGCAGTTAAAGGAATGCAAAATTCTGAATTGCTGATTATGCCGGGCGTAACTGAAACAATAGTGTGGACACCGCTGAAAGAAGGAGTATATCCTTTTTACTGCTCAGATTTCTGTTCGGCTCTTCACCAGGAAATGTCCGGATATATTAGAGTCTCTCCAAAGGATCGAATGTAGCAATGACATATGGCACTGGCAAATAAATGTTTTAATCGTAGCACAGATTATATAATCTGTGCTACAAATTTTAATAATGCAAATGAAAACTCAATCAAAAATAATTGTAATATTTGCTTCACTGATTTTAGTATTATCATTCTTTCTTTCCGATCTGGTATATTGATCTTGAAGCTCCTCAATATCCTGAAGGAATTGGTTTTGAGATCTGGCTGAATAAAATAACCGGTCAAAAACCCAATGATCTTGCTAACATAAATGGTTTAAATCATTATATCGGGATGAAAGAAATTGTTCCTGATGCTATACCCGAACTGAAAATAATGCCTTTCATAATTATCTTTTTAATTGTGTTTGGATTGATCTCAGGAATTTCGGGTAAGAGAAGTTTGGTTTATATTTGGATTGTTCTGTTCTTTGTGATTGCTGCAGTTGGAATGTATGATTTCTATATGTGGGAATATGATTATGGACATAATTTAAATCCCCATGCCGCAATTAAAATTCCGGGAATGGCATATCAGCCTCCGTTAATTGGTTCTAAAATGCTGCTGAACTTTAATGCAATCTCAATGCCGCACATCGGTTCCTGGATTTTAGTTGCTGAAGTTGTTTTGGCTGCTGTTGCTTTGTATCTTGATAAGAAAAATAAAACTATTGAGGTATCAAATGCATAATTACAGAATTAAAATTGTCATACTCCCGTCTTTGACGAGGCTCGCCTTTGGCGGCTTACTCATAATCTTACTCCTCATCTTTTCCGGATGTAAAAGTGGTCCAGAACCAATCAATTATGGACACGATGAATGTGAATTCTGCAGGATGCAAATTTCAGATAACCGTTACGGCTCTGAAATGGTAACTGACAAAGGAAAAGTTTACAAATTCGATGATGTCGGATGCTTAATTGAATATGCAATGGTTAAAAATTTTATCGGTGATGCAAATCAGAAATTTTTGGTGACGGATTTCGCAACTCCTGAATCTTTTATCGATGCACTGAATGCTTTCTATGTCCAGAATGATAATTTCAGAAGCCCGATGGGATTGAATGTATTGGCGTTTGACAGCGAAATTTCCAGGCAAAAGTTTGTTGCTGAAAGCGGTGGCAGCTTATTAAACTGGGTTGATGTAATTGAACTCGTCAAGCAAGAGAAGTATGTAGATTTTTTCTCCGTGGTTCTCTGAGGTTCTCAGTGAACTCTGTGTCCCTTAATGGTTTTCTTACACAGAGAACACAGAGGAGGCACAGAGCTACACGGAGAATGCAGAACCTGTGAAAGAATATTTTATGATAAAATAATATGAAAACTCTTCTCTTAGCAGCGCTCATATTTAGCACATCTCAATTGAACTCTGCAACAATCAGAACGATTCAAGTCTCGCCTAATGGAAAAATCAAAACAATTACGGAAGCTATTCAACTTGCGAATGATTTTGATACGATAAGAATCAAACCCGGAGTTTATTCTGAAGGGAATATTATTGTTGATAAGAAATTAACCATCATCGGTATTGATTTCCCTATTATTGATGGAAAAGGTATTGGAGAAATATTCACAGTTACTTCAAACGATGTTCATATCTCCGGATTAGTAATTAAAAACTCAGGGATAAGTTATCTTGAAGAGAATGCCGGGATAAAACTAAAAGAAGTTCGAAACTGCTCAATCACAGGAAATAAATTTATCAACAATTTTTTTGCTGTTATATCTAGCTAAATCTGCTGAATGCATGATAACTAATAATTATATCGAAGGTGAAAGAAAAAGAGAAGCCAACTCAGGCAATGGAATTCATCTCTGGTATTGCAGAGATATCATTAATTGAAAACAATCAAAATATTTAATCACCGTGATGGAATTTATTTTGAATTTGTCCGAAACGGAAAAATATTTAACAACCACAGTGAAAGAAATCTCCGATACGGACTTCACTTTATGTTTTCCGATAGCTGTGAATACACAAACAACACATTTGAAAATAATGGTGCCGGTGTTGCAGTGATGTATACTAAGAATGTTTTGATGTATGAAAACCATTTCTCAAGAAACTGGGGTGCTGCATCGTACGGAATTTTGCTAAAGGATATTTCAGACAGTCGAATTGAAAAAAATATTTTCGATGAGAATTCAATCGGACTTTATATGGAAGGATGCAGCAGGGTGACAATAGAACAAAATAATTTTACTAAAAACGGCTGGGCATTAAAGCTGATGGCAAACTCGATGGATAATTATTTTTACGATAACAACTTCGTTGCAAACTCATTTGATATTTCTACCAACAGCCGGCAGAACTTTAACACATTCAAAAAAAATTATTGGGCTGACTACGATGGTTACGATCTCAATAAGGATGGTTACGGTGATATTCCGTTCAGACCGGTTACAATGTTTTCAATGATGATTGAATCGCATCCGACTTCACTTGTTCTTCTTCACAGCTTATTCATTGATATTCTTAATATTGCTGAGAGCATTATTCCGGCAATCACTCCCGAAGCACTGACCGATCCAAATCCAAGAATGAGGATGGTAAATTGATCGCGGTTAAAAACCTGGTAAAAAATTTCGGGAAAAATGCTGTGTTGAAAAACATCGATCTGACAATTGATGCAGGAAAAGTTACTGCTATCGTTGGTCCGAATGGTTCAGGAAAAACTACTTTGATAAAAACAATTCTCGGACTTGTCAGACCAACGATGGAATAATTGAAGTTGATGGAAAATCAATAAAAGATGATTATCTCTACCGAAACAAAATTGGATACATGCCGCAGATAGCAAGGTATCCTGAGAATCTTACTGGAAATGAAATTATTTCTCTCATAAAATCAATCCGGAACTCGAATGAATTTTCAGATAGTGAGATTCTTTCATCTCTCAAACTTGAACGGAGATGGAAAAGCCATTCAAAAATCTTTCCGGCGGAACGAAGCAGAAAATCTCTGCGTCTCATTGCTTTTGCTTTCAATGCTAAAATTATAATTCTTGATGAACCGACTGCCGGACTTGATCCAATTTCCAGCAGCTACTTCAAAGATCTTGTGCTCAAACAAAAAGAACAAAAGAAAACAATCATTCTTACTTCTCACCTGATGAATGAAGTGCAGGAGCTTTCGGATGAAATTGTTTTTCTGCTGGAAGGAGAAATAAAATTTAAAGGAACATTCAGTCATTGCTTGAAGATAAAAAAGAAACAAAGCTGAAAGAGCAATTGCTGAGTTGATGAGCCAGAATTTTCAAAAGGAGCAACCTTCGAGGTTGCTGAGTTGGAGAAAAGTAAATTAATCCTCAAGAAGGATTTCAATGTGTGTTAAATGGAATAAATAATGAACTTAATTAACAAAATATTACTTTACGAAATTCACAACACAATACGAAGCAAGTGGGTTATTCTTTATACTTTTTTCTTTTTTCTTATTGGCTATGGTTTGTTCACATTCAGCGGAGATGTTAACAAAGCATACATCAGCTTGATGAACATAATTATCATTGTCATTCCGCTTGTGTCAATAATTTTCGGTTCAATTTATTTTTATAACTCGAGGGAGTTCATCGAGATGATGTTAAGCCAGCCGATTGACAGAAAATCTCTTTTCCTAGGAATATTTTTAGGAACTGCAATTCCGCTTTCTGCAGGATTCGTATTGGGCTTTTCAATTCCGTTCATCCTGTTCGGCAAAGTAACAGAGCAGATTGATGGATTTATTTTACTGCTTCTCATCGGTGTGCTGCTGACGTTCATTTTCATCGCACTTTCATTTTTAATTTCTGTTAAGCAGGATGACAAATCAAAAGGACTCGGTCTTGCAATTTTAATCTGGCTGGTTCTTGCGGTTGTTTACGATGGATTCGTCCTGCTGATAATTTATAACTTCCAGGATTACCCGCTTGAAAATGCAATGATAATTCTAAGTGCATTAAATCCAATCGATCTCGGACGGATTTTATTTTTGATGAAGTTTGATATAGCCGCATTGATGGGCTACACAGGTGCAGTCTTTCAAAGATTTTTTGGAAGCTCGTTGGGTATGATAATTTCTGTTATCTGTCTTCTCATCTGGATTATAGTCCCATTCCTATTAAGCCGCAGGTTTTTTAAGATGAAGGATTTTTAGATTCTTAGCAGCTTTCTCCCCTTGCATCTTTCATTTTAATCCCATATTTTTAATCAGATAAAAATATCTGAATTAGTAAATGACAGTAATTTTCTCTAAAAAGTGCGAATATGGAATGCAGGCAGTACTTTACCTCGCTGCAAGGGAAAAGGGAACTTTGGTTTCCGCAGAGGAGATATCAAAGGTTCTGAAAATTCCCCGTGAGTTCGTTTCCAAAATACTTCAAAGCTTAAGGGACAGCGGACTCATTTCATCAAGCAAAGGTAAGTCCGGCGGCTTTTCGCTCGCTAAACCTGCTTCGCGAATTAAGCTGATCGATGTTGTTGCTGCAATTGATGGTCTTGAAATGTTCGATAGCTGCGTACTCGGTTTTCCGGAATGTTCTCCAACTCATCCTTGTCCCGTTCACAACACCTGGGGACCATTGTCGTACACAGGCTTACGATATGCTTACTTCAGAAACTATTGATAAACTGAAAGAGAAAACTTTAAGTAAGATCAGAAGCCTCTGATATTTTTTTATTGTATAATCAGACTAATATATCCGATATGAAAAACTTAATAGAAGAAAAAGAAAAATTTACACCCGTCACTTTGAACTTGCCTGACAGTAAGGCAGGCTTAGTTCACAATCCAGAAAGTAAAATAAGTTCCCGAAACAAGCCTGCCTACCGGACAGGCAGGTTCAGGATTAAAACCAAAAAGATCGTCAAGAACGAAGAGAAGGGAATTCAGAAAATCAGATTCATTGTGCAGACATTGTTTGCACTGCTTTGCATCTGGATCGGCGTTGAGTTTTATCAGTTCATAACATACTTGGAAACAAATGGTTCCGCAGCATTTACATCTCGTCCTCCCGGAGTGGATGGTTTTCTTCCGATAAGTTCATTTATGAGTTTTTATTTGTTCCTGATGACCGGAGAAGTTCACTCAGCACATCCTGCGGGATTTTTTATTTTCTTCGCGATTGTTCTTGTCTCGATTGTTTTCGGAAAAGCATTCTGCAGCTGGCTTTGCCCGGTTGGATTTTTATCAGAACTGATTGGGGATTTCGGAAAGAAAATTTTCAGGAAAGATCTCAAGCTTCCGAAGTTTCTGGATTATCCGCTTCGAAGTCTGAAATATTTATTGCTTGCATTTTTATTCTACTCAGTTTTCTTTTTGATGAGCACAACTGCACTTCAGGCGTTTCTTGACAGCCCATACAATCTTGTTTCGGATGTAAAGATGTTCTACTTCTTTGCAGACATTTCAAGATTTTCTTTAATCGTTATTGGAATATTATTTCTTCTCTCGATTGTTCTCCGTGGATTCTGGTGCAGATATCTTTGTCCTTACGGTGCTTTACTTGGTATCACTTCATTGTTAAGTCCGGCTAAAATAAAACGAAACCCTATTAGCTGCATCGACTGCGGACTCTGCAATAAAGCTTGTCCATCATTCATAAAAGTTGATAAGGTAAAGACTGTTATATCTGATGAATGCACAACCTGTTTGAATTGCATTGACGCTTGTCCTGTTGCAAATACTCTTCAACTTGAAACGGTTGTTGGAAAGAAAAGAATAAATAAAAGATTAGTAGCGATCGGAGTTGCTTCAATTTTTATGCTGGTTACGGGATATGGAATGATAACAGGCAAGTGGCAAAATAATATTTCAAAGGAAGAATATCTTGAGCTTTATAAGGATATGGATTCGTTTGGTCATCCCACTGGCACAGAAGCGATTAAAAAGTTTAATGAAGATGCATTGAATAAAAGAGGAGATGAGAATGGAAAATTTATGCTTAAGGAGAATGTTAATCAGGCTGATTGAAATTGGTCAGTAAAAATTTCATCAAGCTGATTAGTTAGCAAAACGAAGGAATAAGGTTTGGTGGTATTTGAGAAGAAAGTGTTTTACTAATGTTTTTTTTGTGATAGATAATTTTACATTCAAATCTCACAAACAATGTAAAGAAACCTTAGTAACATTGGAGAACACCGGCTTCATAAACCTTATTAGCTTATAAATAATTTAAAGCAATTTTGTAAAAAGTAAAACATATAACTAAAAAAGAGAATAAAATGAATACAAATGATAAGACTTTAATACGTGTGGATTTAGCAAATCTAACTCTCGCAGAAATTGTAACAGATAATATCCGTGCTGCGATAGTGTTTGAAGAATATGGTTTGGATTTTTGCTGTAAAGGTAATCGTGCATTAAGTGATGCCTGTGCAGATAAAAATATTGATGTGCAGAAAATTGTGAATGAATTGGCAAATCTTTCTGACAGCGATAAAGGAACCCAAAATGTGAATGACTGGCAGCTTGATTTTCTTGTTGATTACATAATGAATAATCATCATCAATATGTAAGAAGAATGATTCCGGTTATATCGCTTCATACTGATAAAGTTGCATCAGTGCATGGGAAGAATCATCCGGAAACTTTACAGATTGCTGATCTGTTTCTGGCTGTTCGTGATGAGCTTGAAGGTCATATGATGAAAGAGGAGAGAGTTTTATTTCCACAGATAAAGCAAATGGTTTTGAACCAAAAAGAAAACAGTCAGTTTTATCCTCCGCCATTTGGAACAATTCAGAATCCAATCCGAATGATGGAATACGAGCACACAAATGCTGGTGATGCTTTACAACAGATAAGGGAGTTAAGTAATAATTATTCATTTCCTGAAGATGCATGCAATACTTTTAAAGCTCTTTATTCTGAGCTGAAAGAGTTTGAAGAAGATTTTCACAAGCACATTCATCTTGAGAATAATATTTTGTTTCCGAAGTCAGTTGAATTGGAAGCGGAATTATTAAATAAATAGGAATAAGTAAGGAGAAAGAAAAAATGAAATACAAAAATTTATTTTCATTGATAACATTATTAGTTATCTTAATTTTTAATGTATCATTTGCACATTGTGACAGTATGGAAGGTCCGGTTGTTAAAGCATCCCAAAAAGCACTCGAAACAGGAAACATTAATTATGTTCTTATCTGGGTTAGAGCAGAAGACGAACAAGAGATAAAAGTAATGTTCGATAAAGTGAATACGGTCAGAGACTTTGAGTCCGGAAGCAAAAGAACTTGCCGATATGTATTTCTTTGAAACCGTTGTAAGAGTTCACAGAATGGGAGAAGGTGTCGGATACACAGGATTGAAACCAGCCGGATATCAACCCGAAGAAGGAATTGAAGCTGCAGACATTGCGATTGCTGAAAATTCTTTAGATCCTATTTATGCTCATCTTGATGAAGCACAAAATCCAAAAATCAAAGAATACTTTGATGAAGTGCAATCAAAAAAAGATTATGATGTAAATGATGTAAAAGCAGGAAGAGAATATGTCGCTGCTTATGTTCATTTCATCCATTATGTAGAAGCTCAATTTGGCGGAAAAGAATCTGAAAATACTCACAGTGAACACAAACATTAATAAATTACTAAAGAGAAAATAAAATGTCAGAAATTATTAATAAAGAATTGCTTATTGACGCAGTTGGTTATCAAAATGGTTCGATAGTGAGTAAGCAAATAATCAAGAAGCCAAATGGAAATATTACTTTGTTTGCATTCGATAAAGATGAATCGCTGACAGAACACACATCGCCGTTTGAAGCAGTTGTTTATATGGTCGATGGCGAAATGGAAATCACGATTGGCGGAAATCCGTACAGCGTGAAAGCAGGTGAAATACTTGTAATGCCGCCTAATGCTCCACACGGATTAAAAGCTACTGTAAAATCTAAAATGCTGTTAACTATGATTAAGTAGTTTTATCGGTTTTCATTCAATTCAATTGAATAAATAAACAGGAAGTTTTAACTTGTAAAAGAAAATTTTTCATCTTATTTATAATTTCTCATGAAAAGACATACTGCACTTTATAGCCTATCACACGACCATCATCAGGGACTTATTCTAGCTCAGCAGATAAAGAAAGGTGCGCCTCAATACAAAGGAATGCCTTCAACAATTGAGGGAAAAAGGGATTACACAATTCAGTTCTATAACAGCGAGTTAAATAGACATTTTGCGAATGAGGAAGAAATTCTTTTTCCCGCGGTTAAAAATAAAAATGCTGAATTGGATAGAAAGATTGCTGAAATAATTTCAGAGCATCGAAAGATGGAATCATTGGTTCAGGATCTGGAAAAAACTGATCGGTTTGAAAATGTGCTCGATGAATTAGGTCATCTTCTTGAAAAACATATAAGAAAAGAAGAGCGTGAATTGTTTGTTAGGATTGAAGAAGTTCTGAATGAGAATGAATTGGAGTCGCTTTCAACAATATTAAAAGAATCCAAATGAACAAAGCTGGTTGGGATAGTTTATGGCATTGATTAAAATATTGAAATCATTTGAATTAAGGTGTAATCGTTGAGAATTGAAGGAGCTGAACACTTTAATTCAAAGAAAATGCTGAATAAAGCATTAATGAAAACAATAATTATATAAACAAATTCCGGGGATTATCATTGCTTGCTATTAGTTAAATATTTATGTTTGGCTCCAGATGATGAAGAAAAGAATTTCAATATCGATTTTAATATTTCTCTTCCTTGTTTCGACAACAGGCTTGCCGATCTGGTCGCATTATTGTGAGATGATGGGGAAAAGATCAATTAAGTGAATGTGAAATGTGCAAAGCTGAAATCGAAAAGATTGAACCTTCCTGCTGCTCAGAAGAAATTTCGGATAATGATTTAAAGTTTTCTTCAGAGAAATCTAATTGCTGTGTTGATGAATTTGATTATAAGAAGATTGAAGATAATTTCTTTCAGACTGTAAGCTCAAATCTTATTACTAACAATTTAATTATTGCAGAGCTTCAGTTAACGACGCTCGAATCACAAGACGAAGAAAAATATTCGCAGCAAACTAATTATGATCTTCCCCCGCCGAAATTCGGCAAACAACTCTTAAATACAATCCATCAGTTAAAGTTAAACTTACCTTTCTGTTAGTCTTCTTCATTCAATGAAGAACTTTTTAGTGCAGCACGTGAGCTGCGTCTAAAATATTTTAATAAACAGTAAGGTAAAAAATGAAATCATTAATAAGTATGATTCTCATTTTACTCGCAATTGAAACAGGAACAGCTCAAACATTAACAGGAACAGTTTACGAGAAAGATGAAAATCAAAATGAAATACCTCTTGTAGGGACAAATGTTTTTTGGGCAGGAACTGAAGTAGGAACAACTTCGGACGATGCCGGAAAATTCACATTAAGAAGAGTTGATGGCGATACATTGAAATTAGTAATCAGTTATATCGGTTATAAACCTGCTACCATGCTTATAACCAAACAAATGGATAGTGTTAAAATTATTCTTTCGATTAATCGAGAACTCAACGAAGTCGTTGTTACCGGAACTTCGCTTTCAAAATATATTGATCAGCTTGATGCGAGACCAATTGAAATTATTACAAGCAAGGAACTTCTTAAAGCCGCCTGCTGCAACTTAGCAGAAAGTTTTACTACGAATGCAAGTGTTGATATTCAGTTCCAGGATGCTGTGACAGGTGCAAAACAAATTCAGCTTCTTGGTCTGGCTGGAATCTATACTAACATTATGTTTGAAAACATTCCAACATTAAAGGGAGTAACCAATACTTTTGGTTTAGGATATGTACCTGGGCCGTGGATGACTGCAATTAGTGTATCCAAAGGTGCAGCCTCTGTAGTCAACGGATATGAGTCAATAACTGGTCAGATTAATATTGATTACAAAAAGCCTGATGATATTGAGAGATATTATTTCAATTTGTTTCAAAGCTCACATTTCAAGACTGACTTAAATGCAAATGCAGCGGTTCAATTATCAGAAAATCTTTCCACTATGCTATTGGCCCATACTGATTTTGTCACTAAAACTTTTGATGACAATATGGATTCATTTGCAGATCAGCCGGAAGTAAAGCAGTTTAATTTTATGAATCGATGGAATTACCATTCATTTACGGGATATGATTCTCAGTTTGGAGTTCAAATTATAAATGAAAAAAGAAATGCTGGACAAATTTCAGAATCTCATTCGGGAAGTCATACAGGACATCTATACGATATAAATATTGACACTGAACGATATGAAGTCTATGCAAAAAATGGTTTTGTGTTCAATGATGAGCCTTACACAAGTGTGGGATTTAATATTGAATGGTCAGTATCAGAATCAAAATTCATTATTCGGATACAGAGAATATAATTCGCACTTAAGGTCTTTCTATACAAATCTTCTTTTTGAAACAAAAACTGAAGACGAAATTCATGCAGTAACGCTTGGCGGCAGTTATGTCTTTGATCAATATGATGAAAAATTTAATGGCATCGATTATTTCAGGAAGGAATCAAGACCGGGAGTATTTGCAGAATATAATTTCTCACCTACAAACCGGATTTCAATAGTGCCGGGTGCACGCGTTGATTTTCATAATCTGTATGGCACTCTTGTTTACACCGAGAATACATGTGAAGTACGGACTTGATGACAATACAACTTTCAGAATATCAGCCGGTAAAGGCTATCGTTCTGTAAATCTTTTAGCTGAAAATTTAAATTACCTTGCAAGTTCTCGGGAGTTTGTTGTGATTAACAATCCAACTTTTGAAGAAGGCTGGAATTACGGATTTAATTTACAAGATATTTTTCAATAAACAATCGCGACCTGAGAATTACTGCCGACTATTACAGAACAGATTTCATTAAGCAAACAGTTGTTGATATTGACAGTGATGTGAGACAGGTCAGATTTTATGATCTGAATGGAAAATCATATTCAAATAATTATCAGATTGAACTCGCGTATGAATTATTTCTTAGGTTAGATCTGGCTGCTGCTTTCAGATATTCAGATGTGAAAACGCAATACGGTGATCAACTTTTAACTAAGCCGCTCGCCAGCAGATACAAAGCATTATTAACACTGTCTTATGCAACAGAAGACAGAGATTGGCTTTTCGATACATCCTTCTTAGTTGAATGGTGATGGAAGAGTTCCATCTACAAAAGAAAATCCGGTCGAGTATCAGAGATCAGAAACGTTCTCTGAATTTATGAACATCAATGCACAGATTACAAAAAAGATCGACGTAGTCGATTTATATTTTGGTGTAGAAAATTTGCTTGATTTCAAGCAGGATAATCCAATCATCGCATCGGATGATCCATTCGGTGAATATTTTGATGCTTCACTTGTCTGGGGTCCGATTGATGGCAGGAAATTTTATCTTGGCGTTAGGTTAAGTGTTTTATAAACTGGAAATAAAAGTTAAAGGATTTAAAAAATGTTAAAACAATTAGTAATTATAATCTCAATCTTTGTAATCTTCGGTTCAAATATAATTGCTCAGGATAAACCGGAGGAACAAACAGAAGAAACTAAACAGGATTCATTAGTGGAACAGTTGAACCAGGTGATTCAAGTTACTGCTGTTGAATCAACAGAACTTAAAAATCTGGAATAAGGTTTGTCCGGTGATGGGTAATAAAGTTGATGTTGATGGTCCCACTGTAGAATACAATGGAAAACTTTATGGCTTTTGCTGCCCGGGATGCGATGCGAAATTTGAAAAGAATCCTGAAAAGTATTCGAAGAATCTAAGTGAAGATGGGACAAAGTTTATCGGAAGAAAATAATAGTTCAATCTATATCAATCATAAAACAAAAGGAGTAACACAATGTTCAAGCAACTCATATTCATTTTTTCATTAGTTTCAATTCTGACTGCATTTACAGTTGCACAGGATAAACCTGAAACTGAAAAAATAGAGAAGAAGGAATGTTCTAAAAGCTGCTGCGGTACAAAAGAGAGTCACAGCGAAGCGAATATTGAAGAAAGCAGTGAGACAGCATCGGTTCAAATCTGGAATAAAGTATGTCCTGTAAAAGGCGAAGAAATTGATGCAGATTCACCAACTGTTGAATATAATGGCAAAGTAATTGGATTCTGCTGCCCGGGATGTGAATCGAAGTTCGAGAAAGATCCTGAGACATATCTAAAGAACCTCAATGACGATGGTTCAGAGTTTATTAAAAAAAGCTAATTGTCCGATCAGGGATGCATTTTTTTGCATCCCTTTTTTTATTTTAGTAATGAGATGAAAAATTTAATCAGGACAGCTTTTGCACTAAGCTTAATAACTATCTTCTACAATATTGCTGAAGGCATAATCTCAGTTTACTTCGGTATTTCAGATGATGTACTTGCGCTTCTGGGTTTTGGAGTTGACAGTTTTGTTGAAGTTATTTCAGGAATTGGTATCGCTCATATGATCCTGAGAATGAAATATTCCAAAGTAGAAACTCGCGACACGTTTGAAAAAACTGCATTAAGAATTACTGGTTCCGCTTTTTATCTTTTAACTTTCGGTTTGATTGCTGGATCAGTGCTGAATATAATTAATGAAGTTAAACCAGAATCAACTCTCCCGGGAATTATAATTGCCAGTATTTCAATCCTAACAATGTACTGGCTGATGACTTCAAAATTAAAAGTTGGCAAAGCATTAAATTCAGATGCTATTATTGCTGATGCAAACTGCACTAAAACTTGTTTCTATCTTTCATTCATTCTGTTAGCTGCGAGCGGGTTATATGAGTTATTTAATATAGCCTATTTTGATATTTTAGGATCGTTAGGTATCGCTTACTTTGCATTTAAAGAAGGCAGGGAAGCTTTTGAAAAAGCAAAGAGTGGAAATCTTATGTGCAATTGTGAAACTCACGAAGCGGAAAAAAACTTGTAAAGGAAGCATAATAAGTTTCTTAAGTAATTAATTTGGTTATGCACTCACATCATCACACGAACTACAATAGAGCTTTCTTCATCGGAATAACACTAAATGTAATTTACATTTTAGTTGAAGTCTTTTATGGATTGATGATAAACTCAATGGCATTGCTTGCAGATGCCGGACACAACTTCAGCGATGTACTCGGATTATTACTTGCCTGGGGTGCTGCTTATCTTGCCAAAACTGCAACTACAGAAAAACGAACTTACGGTTTCAGAAAGTCAACAATTCTTGCAGCGCTATTCAATGCAATTCTTTTGATGATCGCTGTCGGTGCTATAACGATTGAAGCAATTAGAAAAATTATTTCACTGGAACCGGTGCAGGGAGAAATAATGATGGTTGTTGCAGGAATTGGCGTTGTGATCAATTCTATTACTGCATTTCTTTTTGTGAAGGGAAGAAAAGAAGACTTGAATATCAAAGGTGCATTTTTACATATGGCTGCAGATGCAGCAGTTTCACTTGGAGTAGTAATTGCTGGATTTATTATTTACTCAACAGGCTGGCTTTGGGTAGATCCTGCAATAAGTCTCGTAATTGTTTTGGTGATTACATTCGGAACATGGGGATTGCTCAAAGACTCATTTCATCTTTCTATAGATGCAGTGCCAACAGGTATTGATTTAAAGGCAGTTGGGAATTACCTGAAATCGATTAGCGGGGTTACAGAAGTTCATGATTTACATATTTGGGCAATGAGTACCACCGAAACAGCACTCACTGCTCATCTTGTAATTCCTGATGAAACAAAAGATGATTACTTCCTGAAAAAAATATGTGGAGAGTTGCATTCCAGATTCGGTATCGAACATTCAACAATTCAAATTGAAAAATCTGCACAAAGTGCTAACTGTGATCATAATAATGTTTAACTTCTAAAAATCTAAATGTAAACTTAATCCGACTCACTGTGAACTTAATGAAGGCATAACTGTTACATCGCTTAAAAAATTATTCTTACTGCTTCGATTCTCCTCTGAATCTACTATACTATTTCCAATAAAGTAACCGATTGCTGCTCCAACAAACACATCAGAAAACCAGTGCTTGTCATCATAAATTCTCTGATATCCGGTGAATCCTGCAAGACCATACAAAGCAATAGATGCAAATGGATTATTTATTCTTCTCGATAAAACTGTAGAAACTGTAAAAGCAATTGCTGTATGACCTGATGGGAAAGAAACATTTGATTCCTGAAAAGTATATGCGAATACATCTGAAGGGCCTTCATTCGTATATGGGCGCGATCTTCCTACAGCATATTTAACTAAGGACACAGTCAGTCCGGTATATAAAACGGATTCAACAAGCATTCTTCCTGTGGTGGAGATATCTTTATCTCCAAGTATCTTTCCTG
>CAVOPS010000018.1:0-165926 GCA_963698155.1 uncultured Ignavibacteriaceae bacterium
TTTGGCAGCAATTTCAGGAAATACTGTAAGTACCGCAGATCCAATGTTTGTTAATACTAACTTTCCTGAAAATATTGAAAATATTAATAATTTTGATTTTCATTTGCAGTCAACCAGCCCGGCAATAAATTCAGGAGTATTTCTAACCACAACCACAAGTGTGGGAACAGGAAGTGTTATTCAGGTGACAGATGCTGGCTATTTTATTGATGGCTTTGGAATAACAAATGGAGATGTAATTCAACTTCAGTGGCAATCACAAACAGCAACAATTAATTCAATAAACTATACAACTAATACTATTACAGTTGACGGCAGTTTAACATGGACGTCAGGGCTGGGAGTAAGCTTGGCTTATTCGGGTACTGCTCCAGATATCGGTGCATACGAATACAATTCTGCTACCTCAATTGATTCGACTCTCTCGGGCGCACCGACAGCATTTAAATTCTATCAGAACTATCCTAATCCGTTTAATCCAAGCACAGTAATAATTTGGCAGTCCACAGTCGGGAGATTGTCAGATGGCGGATCAATTTATACTTAAAGTTTTATGATGTGTTAGGAAATGAGGTTGCGGTATTAGTAGATGAATAAAAACCTGCTGGCACTTATGAAGTTAAATTCAACCCTTAAGGATTATCCAGTGGAATATATTTCTATCAATTAATAGCAGGGTCCTTCGTTTCTACAAAATCAATGATTCTGGTTAAATGATTTTAATAACATTCAGTGAGATTTAAAATGAAAGTATTATCAAAAAAAATCACCACGGCAATTTGCCTAATTTTATTTTCGTTCATTTCCAATGCACAAGCTCCCGATCCTCTGCCAACAGGTAACAATGGTATTGCCAGAAACTATTTAAATGATGAGGGAATTGAAAACGATGCTTCAGTTATTTATGCAGATAATTTCGAGTCTTACAATAGTGTTTCCGGACTCACTGCCAGCGGCAGATGGAATGAAGCATATCATACTCAAAACATACGCCTCGCAACAGAGCCGGAAAATTATTATCACGGTACAAAAGCATTAGAGTTTAAGGTGCCGCAAACAAATAATGAAGTATCTAATACTGTGCTCAAGTATATAAATCCAACACAGGATATTATTTTTATTCGCTTCTATGCAAAATTCAATAGCGAATTCAATGTTTCGGGCTCAAGCCACAACGGCAGCACAATTTCATCAAGCTACTGGGAAGGACCCGGTGGCGGTCCTGGAATTCCGGCTGATGGTTATAATAAATTTCTTGTAAGTGGTGAAGCCTGGAGAGACGGAAATGAACCAGAAAATCCCGGAAGCCTAAATGCATATGTTTATCACCCCGAGCAAAGAGATATATGGGGAGATCACTTTTTTCCAACAGGACGTGTAATTCCATTTGATTACCTGCCCGGTGATTTCGGTCCATACTTTATTTCACGACCGGAAGTTGTTCCGGAACTGGATCAGTGGTATGCATATGAAATTATGGTGAAAGCAAATACACCAGGAGAACGTGATGGAAGAATCGCATTCTGGCTTAGATGGTGAACTAATTGCTGACTTTCTGAACATTCGCCTGCGTGATACAACAGATTTAAAAATTGATCGGGTTGGTATAGATCTCCATATCAAGAATAACATAATGAGTGTTGCAAAGAAGTGGTACGACAATGTAGTAATTGCTACTTCCTATATCGGTCCGATGATGAGCACAACAGATATTAACGAACCACCTGAAAATTTAGTCAACAACTTTCAATTGTTTCAGAATTATCCGAATCCATTTAATCCAACTACCACTTTGTCATTTGTCGTTGGACATTCGTCATTCGTTTCAATAAAAGTATTTAATGTGCTCGGTAATGAAGTTGCAACTCTTGTCGATGAGGAAAAATCAAAAGGAGTTTATGCAGTCAAATTTTCCGCCAAAGGCGGATCCGCCTCTGGCGGAGATGCTTATGATTTACCCAGTGGTATTTATTTTGTTCAGCTTCAGTCAGGATCTTTCGTCCGGACAATAAAAATGATGCTGATGAAATAGTAAAACAAAATTCCTAAATGAAAGCATGAAATATTTATGAAAAACCTAGAAACTAATCCATTGTTTAACTTTCTTTTAATCATCTTAGTTTGTATTTCAATAAGTGCAACAAAGTCCCAAATTATTCCCACGGATAGACTTTACAATTGGGAAGGAAATGTTGGAGTTCCCGGAGGAATTCCAAACCGCACAATGATTGGTGCAACAGTAGATTCAGTTGTCTATGGAAACGGCACAGTGGACGCATCAGCAGCAATTGAAGCAGCAATTGATTTATGTCCCGAAGGACAAGTTGTTTACATTCCATCAGGAACTTATCGATTGGACAATCGGGTTTACCGTGCTTATGCAAATAATATTACTATCCGTGGTGCCGGAATTGGAAATACTATTTTGAAAGCCGGATCAAACATCAGTCAGATGCTTCTTCTCGGCACAGCTGACTGGCCAAGACCAACATCAGGAATTGCGATAACCGGTGGAGCAACTTCAGGAAGCACTGTTCTGACAGTTTCTAACTCTTCATCTATAATCGTTGGTAATCTTGTAAGGGTTGAACAAAATGATTTACCTTATGTCATACATGTTTCAGAACCTACAACGAACAACAAGCTGTTGTCTGCAACATTTAGAGTCACTGCAAAAACATCTACAACGGTAACCGTTACACCAGCACTTCCCTTCACTTTTACTGAATCTCCAATACTTGTTCAATATTCAATCTCTCCTTTGGTAAGTACAGGTGTTGAGGATTTAACAATTGATTGTAATTCTCAAAGCGGTGTTGGCGTAGAATTCGACCAAACCTGGGGATGTTGGATTAAAAATGTTGAAATAAAAAATTCGACAAACCGACAAATGTTTTTGTATTGTTTTGTTTCAGGAGAGATAAGACATAATTATACTCACTCAGTAATTGGTGGTGGACCAAATCACGAAGGAATAGATTTATATGAAGACTGCTCATTTAATCTCATTGAAGACAACATCACTTACAATGGAGGTTTTCCCGGAATAATTTTGGGCGACTCGAGAGGTGGATGTGCAGGTAATGTAATTGCCTACAATTTTTCTTATAAAGCAAATACTGGTTCTCCTGATATGGCTGGTATGGATATTAGCGTAAGTCACGGACCTCATAACTTGATGAATCTTGTCGAAGGAAATATTGCAGGTGGAATGGGCAGCGATGGATATTTTGGTTCTACAAGTCACATTACCGTAGCTCGAAATTGGTTTACAGCCACTCATCCAACGGCAAATGAAAATCTCATCGCAGTAAACATTGGAAGATGGAATAATTATTTCAATCTTGTTGGAAACATTCTCGGGACAATTGATTTTAGTCCAAATGGTTTATACCAACCTGAAATCCCATTCAGTTATTCAGATGAAGTAATTTATAAATTAGGCTTTCCAAATATGGGTAATAACGGTTTTACAGGAACCTGGGGACCAACAACACCCCCAAGCTACATTGGACAATATGCAACAGGCAATGGACTTCAGGAACTTGATTACAATGTAAAGACTTCGATGATACGACATGGAAATTATGATTATAAAAATGATTCGGTCATCTGGGATCCAAACATCATCGATCATAACATTCCGGTAAGTTATTTCAGAAGCAGTAAACCTGATTACTTTTGCGATTTATCCTGGCCTCCTTTCGATCCATCCTCACCTCCCGGAGAAATAAACGATGAGAATATAAGCCGCATTCCTGCTGGCTATCGTTTTGTTTATGGTCATGATCCTTGCAATACAACTGGTTCTATCCTTAATGACAACATTCCGGAAGATTTTCAACTTTATCAAAACTATCCGAACCCGTTTAATCCAAGTACTACTTTGTCATTTGTCATTGGACATTCGTCATTCGTTTCACTAAAGGTATTTGATATATTAGGAAATCTCGTTACTACTTTGGTTGATGAATATAAACCTGCAGGCAATTATGAAGTGGAGTTTAATGACATCACCCTCAAACTCAAAATCTTCCGGAATTTATTACTATCAGCTTCAATCAGGATATTTTATTTCAACAAAATCAATGGTGATGATTAAATAAAAAAAATTTTAATTAAAGCATAAAGGAGAGAACAATGAAATTATTAATATACTTTTTACCCATAAGCTTAATGCATAAGCTACTCGACACTCAATGGCTAATATTATTCAAGCTGCGAGTTGTTCCCGGGCAGATGTTCAGTCAGCTATAAATATCAGCTCAGGATGGAGATACCGTTCTGGTTCCAGCAGGAGAATGCACATGGAATTCAGAAGTATCAATTCAAAATAAAACTATCGTATTAATAGGTGCAGGCTCAGGTGCTGGCGGGACTAAAATAATTTATGGCGGATCAAATCACGGTCTGTTGGAAATTGATGCTGAAAATAAAACCGGTAAAATGGAAGTGACCGGCTTCTGGTTTTATGGTGGTGATTCTGATTACTGGAGCGGAACAGCAATTCAGTTTTCAGGACCAAAAGGCTGGAAGAATCTTCGCATTCATCACAATGTATTTGAAAATAATAAACAGTGGACGATGGTTGGTTATGCCGGCACACACGGCTTGATTGATCAAAACACTTTTAAAGGCCCTGCACATGGTATAGTATTTTGGGGTGATGACACTGAAGACTGGGAAACACCTTTGTATCTCGGCACTGCAGATTTCTTTTTTGTTGAAGACAATAATTTTGACTGGGATGATTGGTACGGAGTAACAGGCGCCGCTTGTATGGATATGAACAGCGGAGGAAGAGTTGTCTTCAGACATAACACTATCAAGTACGGATTCTGGGAAACTCACGATAAAGCAAGACACGGAACGGCTGCAAGCGCTAATGCTTATGAAATCTACAATAACTCATTCTGGACGAATACAACCAAATGGAAAGGTCTTGATATCTCTGCAGGAACAGGTGTAGTCTGGGGAAATAATTTTATTGGCGGCGGAACATGGGAAACTGATTGGTCTGTTCCAATAGGAGCAATGGATTATAAATCTTTTGATCCGAGAGGCTTGCTGCCTTGTGACGGAAATGATCCTGCTGACCAGAACGTTACTGGTGAAGCCGGCTGGCGATGTCAATATCAAATTGGAACTCAAAGTGAAGGTGCAACAGCTTATAGTTATCCATTGTATGTCTGGAGTAATTATAATAATGCAAATCTAGTCGGAATGGAATGTACTGCAGGTTGTGAAGTGAATGGGAAACCACATCTTCTCGAAGGAAGGGATTTCATAAATAACGGAACAACACCAAAACCGGGTTATACCTCTTTTACTTATCCGCACCCGTTAAGACAAAATGATCCAACAATAGTTGAAGAAAACATTTTGCAAAAAGATTTTGCTCTTTATCAGAACTATCCCAATCCGTTTAATCCCAATACCACTTTGTCATTTGTAATCGGACAATCGTCATTCGTTTCATTAAAAGTATTTGATGTATTGGGAAATGAAATTGCAACTCTTGTCAATGAAGAGAAACCTGCCGGCAGTTATTCAGAAGCATTCGATGCATCAGGATTACCGAGTGGAGTATATATCTATCAACTAAGAACAAATTCATTTGTATCAAACAAAACTATGATGTTAATCAAATGAAAAAATATTTTATAAACAATCGATGAGAATGAAATGAAATCTTTAAGCTTCTGCTCAGCGGTAATTATTTTTATGTGCTTCTTTACAAATCCAACCAGTGGCAATGTAATTCAAGCTGTTAGCTGCTCTCAAAGTGATGTTCAATTTGCAATTGATCTCGCACAGGATGGTGACACAGTTTTAGTGCCTGCCGGAAACTGCAGTTGGTCTAATTCTGTTACAATCCATAATAAAAGTATAAGTGTTATTGGTCCTGGAAAAGAGAATATTACAATAACATTGACAGGTGCTTCTGCTTTTATTCTGACGGCAGAACAAGTGGAAGCTAATGCAAGCCGGATCAGCGGATTTACTTTTGATGTTACTGATGCCACATTCGGGATTGAATTTATCTTGTGAAGTTGAGATGGTTGTTCTCAGAACTGGAGAGTCGATCATAATGAATTTATCAATAATTCAGGTTCATCCAAGGAGATGATTTTCGGATTTGGAAACCCGACTTGCTATCCCTTATGGATTAGTAGATAACAACATTTTTCATAATGGAAGAATGGTTAGTTTTTGGTGAAACATATGACACCGGAGGAAATAGCCGTTGGGCTGAACCACTCGATATAGGTTCTGAGAAATCTGTTTACGTTGAAGACAATATTTTTTATACATCAGCTTACGGTGCCGGCTATGTGAACTGGATTGATGGTAATGTCGGAACCAGATATGTTTTTCGTTTTAACACTGCATATAATGCATGGACTGAAACACATTCCGTCCAGGGAGATGACCATAGAGCACAAAGGTTATGGGAAATATATAACAACACAATGATCTGTAACGATGCCGGTAATTGCTGGATGCCAATGAGGATGAGGGGCGGAACAGGTGTGGTTTTCAATAATGTAACAGGACGGATATAACCAGGATAGAATTTATCTCGATAATGTAAGAAGCTGTTTTGACTATGCACCAAACTGGGGAATGTGCAATGGCAATTCCTGGATTGATGGAAATGTACCGGGACAGAGCGGCTGGTTATGCAGAGATCAACCGGGTGCATCTACTGATGCGAGCTTATGGGATTTTTCCTCTCCGGCTCCTATACAGGAAAGAGCACCAATGTATGCCTGGAATAATAAAGGCAACGGTGGAGTTGAAATGCCATTTGAAGTCCTTGATTTTTGTCCGGAGAATCTGATACATATTCAGGAGAACAGAGAATTTTATAATTACACTGCAACGTTCAATGGAACCACAGGTGTTGGTATTGGAACATTAGCAAACCGCCCTTCAACCTGTACTCCGGGTGTGGCGTACTGGGCAACTGATCAGGGAAGCTGGAATCAAAATGGAGAAGATGGAATTCTTTATAAATGTACATCAGCCAATACATGGGAAATTTATTATGAGCCTTTAATGTATCCTCACCCATTAAGACAAAATAATCCCTCAATAGTTGAAGAAGATATTTTATCAAAAAGATTTTGTTCTTTATCAGAATTATCCCAATCCATTTAATCCAAGTACAAAAATCAGTTGGCAAATACCTGCCTCCCTTAATCCCTCCAAAGGAGGGATTTGGCGACATTGAAAGTTTATGATATACTTGGCAAAGAAGTGGCAGTTTTGGTTAACGAGGAACTAAGGGCAGGGATTTATGAGATTGAATTTGATGCAAGCAAATTATCGAGCGGAATTTATTTTTATCAGTTAAGAACTGAGAGTTTTGTGCAGACAAGAAATATGATATTATTAAGATGATAAGATCAAAAGCCCTCTCCTTTGGAGAGGGTTGGGAGAGGCTTCAACCTGCCGATGAATACAGACCTGCAGGAAAATATGAAGTTGAGTTTGATGCTTCTGAATTGCCAAGCGGAATTTATTTTTATCAATTAAAATTTGAAGATTTCACTCAGTCAAAAAAGATGTTGCTGTTAAAATAATATGTGTCCGGAATAATTTAAGAGGTTTTTCTCTAAGTGTATTAAAAAATTAATTGATTAACTTTAGGTAACTCAGTTAGAAATTCTAATTAACTAATTGAGCGAAAAAGTTTCTTAATAAGAGTTTACCTATGAAATATTCAAACTTTGCCTTCCGGTTCATTGTCTGCCTATTATCAGTTTCAATTTTGTTGACAGGTTGTCATTCATATTTCGTTATTCCAAAAGACAATTACAATAAAATTGATACGTATGGAAGACATTAAAATTGTTTACACCAACGGAAAGGAATTCATTGTCGAGAAAAATGATACTACCTATGCTAAAGTAAGTGGAGACTCTTTGATTGTGAATCGAGGCACCGAAATAAAAATTATACAGATGAGTGAAATTGAAAAAATAAAAGAAAGTAGGTTTGATTTAGGTGGGAGTATTACGATATCCTTAATAGCTCTAACGATTTTAGTTGTACTATTTTTTTCGATGGATCCCTTTAAAACCTAATCTCAACGATTATTATGAAAATGCTAAACGTATTTTATTCAAATAAATTTTTTGGCCTGCAAATATTCTAATAAAACCTTATCTCTATCATAAACATCAGCTCTGAATTGTATTACGCCCTCGTCATCAACCCAGGCTGTGTAATAATCAATAAAGAGAGGAATCTTTTTAGAAAGCTTTACATCAGTAGTTTTACCAAAGCTTGAATATTGCCTAAGTGAACTTCGCTTCTTATAATATTCTAATACTATTGATTTATCTTCAACTTTTTGCCCGATCTCTATTTTCAGATAATTAATATTCCAGCTTGGATGATTCCTAAGTAAAAATTCTGCAATGGGTAAAGGTTTTTCAACCCGGACACAACCGTGACTGACTGCCCTGTTAGAATAGTTGAAGGGTGGTCTGTTTGGTGTATCGTGCAGATAAATTCCGAACGGATTGTTGAATATAAATTTAATTTTTCCCAGAGCATTCCCCGCACCCGGATCCTGAATTATTCTGTATGGAATAACGTTGGAATGAAGCTCAGCTAGCTGAACCTCCTCTGGAGTAATTTCAACACCATCTTTATATACTTTAAAATTTTTACTTCGTAAATAAGTTGAATCCTTTTTTATTTTATAAGCAATTTCTTCCCGCATGATGCTCGGTGGTACATTCCAGGTTGGATTAAGAACCAGATGATGAAATTTCTCCATACATATTCGGCGTTTCCCAGTCATCCGGCTTATCGGTCCATCGTCTTGTTTTTTTATAAACCTTTAACTGACTTTCATAATACGAAGAACGTTTTTGGCCAGTACAAACTTTTGAGTTAAATAACTCCTTATTATTATCATATATAAACAACTTAAAATCAGGGATGTTTACGATAATATATTTTGAAGTATCAGAGTAATCGTTCCATCTGAATCTTTCAAGGTTTAATTTTATTTTATCTGTATACTGCTGAGGAGTGATGTTTAGTCTCTCTACCGTAACCTTGCCTATCACACCATCATCTACTAAACCATTATTTCGCTGAAACCGTTTTATATAATCAACGAGCAAAGTATCATAAACTGATTGGTCTTTTATTTTAAATTTTGATGTATCGATATATTCGAGTGTAATCAGCCTGCTTATGATGAGTGGAATTGAAGAATCCTTAGCACCGACTTCGATTTTTTTAGCAGGAAGAGGTATAGCTGGCCATTCAAGATCTTTAAATCGATAGTAATACTTTAATGCTATTTGAAGGCTCTTATATCTTTTACTTTTAGGTTGAATATCATTTAAATACTGAATAATATTTTTTTGTGTTAGTGGCTGGAACAAATCTCCTTTGGAGGAATCATCAACTGGAAGAAGTAAGTATCAGAAAATATTTTTTTAGGGCTGATCAATCCATATCGTAAGTGATAACTGTATTTTAATATTGCATCACTTACTAAAAGTTCTGTGTTTGCAAGATGAGAGTTTCTGAGATTGTTCTGAAGAGTATCTATAGCCTTATAAAATTCTCTGTTGATACTGCTGACGTGATATTGCTCAGGATTCAGGCCGTGTTCTTCAGCTTTTCCAAAAATGATCAGCAGCGAATCAACAAGTCCTTTATCATTAAAACTTTTTATAAAAACAGGTTTATAATTATTTGATGAATAAAAATATTTTAGAGTGTCATAGTATTGAACAAGAGTGTCCTGTTTAATAAAAGAATAATCAATGGCAGTAAATTTGTTTTTTAAAACGCGGTTATATTCAGAAGAGTTGAACCCAAACTTTTCATTAAGGCCATTATCATTTTCTGCAGGTTTTTTACAGGCAGAAAGAAGTAATAACAGACTCGCGATAACAAAATATTTAATAAACGTTTTGATAATTATTCCCTAAATAAGAATGGTTTACTCTTAAAAAAATGACACGTAGGAATAGATAGTTTAATGCTGGACAAAGATAATAAATTATTATAAAACGTAATGTGAATTTGCTTACACCATCAGGCCATGTTCGTAAAATTCTAAAGGAAAGTTGGTTAAAAATAAAACGAGGCTCACCTCATCAGCGAGCCTCATTTGTAAGAATATTAAATTATTAACGCAGGAGAACCATCTTCATTACTTTTACGTAATTACCTGCAGTTATGCGATATAGGTAAATACCACTTGATAATTGATTTCCAGAGCCGTTCTTTCCATCCCAGGTAATTTCATATTGACCTGCTTCTAGGGTTTCATTAACCAACGTTCGCACTTTTTGTCCAAGTGCATTATAAATTTCCAAAGTAACCATCTCGTTTTGTGGCACCTGGTAAGCTATAACCGTAGATGGATTGAATGGATTCGGGTAGTTCTGTTTCAAATCAAACGTCAAAGGAAGTTCTCCTGTTCCTTGCCCTTCAACACCAACCGGCTGATCAGAAACATAGGCAGTAATCATAATGTCAAAACCGGGAATACTTACCCAACCGCTGCTAGTTAAATAATACATGCTGCGGTTATCAATTGGTAGATCTGCATCACCACCTATGCCCGGAGATCCAGGTGTTTGTTCAAGCCAGTTAATTACTCCCCAAAAATCTCCGCCAGAAATTTCTGGAGGATCTATTCCAGGGAGTGTTTTTGTAATAATGTTGACAGTTCCTGGAAGATTATTACCATGTACTCTGTATGGTCCTGCAATTGTATCACCCGGAACACCATGGTTGTCATTCTGGACAGTGAAATTGAAAGCATCATTACTGTTTCCTGTAGTTACTAGTCTTCTTACTGTAATTGGATAAGTATTAGGAGTAAAGCGCACAGCGAATTTATTGTTCTCCCAGGTAAAACTTGCGGCATAAAAGGTATCCCATTCACCATCATCATAACTAATTGGCACAAGCGTTGGTTCCTCACAGGCAAATTCTCCAACTGGTGAGCTGATTGGACCTGATAATGTATCGCTGCCATCAACAATAAAAGCTTGGAATTTATACTCATACCAGGCAACACAATAAACATCATTATCAAGAAATGATTCCACTCCGGCTGATAAAGTTGTTAACAATTTGTCATTCTTATAAATAACAATTTTTGGAGGAACCAGAAGTGGATCATTATTCAATCCCAGAGTTGGATCATCCCAGGTTATTAGCAGATCCTCACCCTGCCGAGTAACAGAAATGTTCGAGGGCGCTTGCGGCGGGGCAAGTAGTGAAACATCAATTCCAACATCACCAAAATAAACTGGATTGAATATATAGTTCATGGTTTGGGGCCACCAACCATGATAAAGAGGAGTGGAACCTTGTCGACCAATTAAAAATGCACCCAGTCCTACAATTTTGTCCGGTCCAAACACTTGTAATTGGTACCCTTTCAAGAAACCCATAGGTATAGCAACTTCTCCCTGCAAATGGCCAGCCACATCCGTGAATTCAACTTGAGCATCAAATAAAGTATCAACTACGTATGTCGGTAGCTCTCTAAAACGTAAATTTGATCCATACGGATGCCAGTACGCCCAGAAATTTCCTTCTTTTATAAACGGCGGTTGTCCATCAAACACATTATTATTATTATCATCGAAGTATAAACCAAAACCTTCATTGTCATCAAGTGTCGGGTTTAGAAAATCCTCACCGGCTATGTATAGCATATCGTTAGTGTCATCAAATTTTAAATACATAAATGCTGAGCCCTGCGGTCTTGGAACACCACCTCCATATCCGAAAATATCTGAAATATCAAGTTTGAATGCATCATCCCATTCACCGGAAGATATAACTCCATCAATCGTTGGGATAGAAGCTTCAGGTACATCAATACTAAACGTTAATAAAGTGTCACTTACTTGACCAACAGCTTCATTTGAATAAATACTTTGACCGGTTTCATTAAAAATATTAACAACGTAGTAATAATCACGCAAAGCGAAAACATCTAAATCAGAATAGCTTGTTTGAGTCGCTGGAACACTTGCAATTTTTATATATGGACCTCCTGCAACCAAACTTCTATACACAGCTATACTATCAGCTAATAACCAGGTTTGACTCGTACTTGAATTTAAAGTTACAGGTTTCGTCTCCGAAATTAAGCGGGTTAATGTTGGTATCTGAATTATCTTCTTGATATTCATCCCCAACCATTAAAGCAATTTCTCTTTCCCTCTCAGGATTTGGTAATAATGAAGTCCAATTAAGCAAAATCTCACCAACCAAACCTGTGGAAGCACTTAACGTTGGAGGCTGAGTTGAAAAAGGGCTGAGAGAAAAATTGACATCGTTTATTGTACCACCTTCTGTTACAACAACGTTTGTTACGGTTCCGAAATTATATCCCGGCTTCTCAGCCTGTACAGTGTAGGTTCCGGGAGGAATATTCTGGATTACATAATTTCCGTTAGTAGTAGTAATTGCAGTGTGAACAGTTCCCACAACTTTTACCAAAACACCACTATCGTCACCAGTATTTGTTAAATTTACATTACCACTGACATTTCCACCTCCAAGCTGTATATCACATAAATAAATACGACCACCGTTTCCGAATTCGCGCGCATGGACTGCTTTCCCTCCGGCAATAACTCTTTTGCCATCCGGACTAATATCGCAAGTAAAAAATGAACCAGGAGTAATCAAACTGAAAGTAACCTGCCCGGTTGCAGCATCAAAGACAAGCAAATCTGGTTTTGTGTGAGCTGGATAATCGCCCCAGGTAGCAACAGCCGCTACTCTTCCGTCATCCGATACAGAAATATTATCAACTAAATCACCCACACCACTGTATATCCATTTCGGCGTACCATCTCCATAAGTATCAAAACACATAACTGAACCATCATACCCAGAAGATAAAAATATGAGAGACCCGGCAACAATTGTACTTCCATCTGCAGATATACCAACAGAAGATGCCCAGTTTGTGAAAGCGCCGACTGGAACACGATATTGCCAGAGTAAGAAATATCCATTGGTTGTTGAATTAAAGTGCCAGGTTTGAACAAATCCGCTGTTGTCAGCAGTTACAACCACTTTGCCATCACTGCTAATTGCAGGTGCAGATTCGGTATTATCCAGAAAGTGATCCCAGATTAATGTTCCATCAATACTGTTAAAGACGTACAGATGATTACGACCATTAATTGCAACCACTTCTCCGGATGATGAAAAGTTAGCGCCAGCCCAATTAACAATTTCACTTGCCTGAACATCAAACGTCCACTTAATTGAAGGTGTACCACCCGCTAGATCAAAGCCGTAAGCTCTGTATGTAGTTGAACTCCCCCACGCATTTGCGAGAACAACAGCCATTGATCCATCACGGGATACACTTACAGCTGAAGCATAAAGTGAATCCGGTAAGTCAAACTGAAAATCAATATTTCCGTTAGCTGGATCAAGGAGATAAAAATCTGTCCCTGCTGTTGCGGCTATTTTTGAACCATCACCAGAGATATCTACAAACGGATCATATTGCCCTGTCGGAAAATCCCATATGGGATTACTGTTTGCATCAGAATAGAGTGTTGCCCTCTGGTTGTTTAAACCCCAGCCAGTAAGTGCAGAATTGCCTACACTATTGATTGCAACAACATTAGCAATAGCAGCTGCATCTTGTGTGGACCAGAGCACTGTTCCTCCAAGAACAAATTGCTCTCCTTGAGAATTATTCATTCCGAGTAGATGGTCATCGAGTGATTCAATTAAACCATTATTCTTCTCCGGAATAGTTTCAAGAGCTTTCTTACCATCTTTCTCGATACTCCTTGTTCCAATAAAATCTTTATTTTGGCTGAAGACATTACCGGCCAGGAAAGAAAAAGTTAAAATGGAAACAAATAAGAAAAGTGTAGAGCGAGATTTCATACGAACCTCCATAAATTGAATTGGGATTTTATTTAATACGCAGAATTATTTGTATTGACTATGTTTAATTTATGTTTATTCTTAATGAATTAAAACTTAAAGCATATATACTTTATCTTTTTCCCCTCTTTAATGTAGTAATTTTCAAACATGGTAATAACGTTCGAAGAAAATTTAGCTTCATCATTCTCATACAAATGTTCAGTTGAGTAAAGAATTTCACATCCAAAATGTGCAATTGTTTTTATTGCATATTCAAATAGTCCCTGATTATCAGTTTTGAAATGAATCAAGCCGGAATCAATTATTATTTCTTTATAAATTTTAAGTAAGAGAGGAGAAATCAATCGCCTGCTGTGATGCGCCCTGCCGAACATGTGGATCAGGAAAAGGGAGTAAAAATTTCTTCAATTGATTTTGGTTGTAAAGATTTCATTTAGTTTTTCAGCTTTGGCTAAGAGGAATGCAACGTTTTCTAAATTCAATTCGATTGCCTTCATCGCACCATTAAAGATTCTTGCACCTTTTACATCAATCCCGATAAAATTTCTGTTCGGGAATTTTTGAGCTAATTCAATCGAATAATCTCCATGTCCACACCCTATTTCAATGGTATATAATTCCTGCGACTTGAAGTATTTGTGAAGTGCGTTTTGAATATCAGCATCCCTCAAGCTAAAAACATTCAGTAAGTCTTTTACTCTCGAGAGTCTTTTAAGTTTTGTTCTGGCCATCAGTGTACTTATAAATATTTAATTGTGAGAGCAATTAACTTTGATTTATTATGAATTTCTATTGAAAAACCAAATATAAATACTTAGTTTACTTTTGAAACATCAGGAGAATGTTCAAATCTAAAAAAAACAGGGCTCATAAAAATATTTAATCCGTAATAAATTAAGGGAGGATATATGTCATTTAAAATAAGAAAAGTAGAATATTTCTATTGTTCAGTAGTTGACCAGCCGGGAGAAGCTTATAAACTGCTTTCACAGTTAGAACAAAGCGGTATTAATCTTCTTGCGTTTACAGCAATACCTGTTGGACCAAACAGGACACAGCTAACTCTCTTCCCTGATACTCCTGACAAACTTATATTAGAAGCCAGAAGATCAAGCTTTGCACTTGATGGACCTCATTCTGCCATACTTGTTCAGGGAGACGATGAGCTTGGTGCTCTGACAGACATTCATCAAATACTTTATGAAGCAAATGTGAATGTTTATGCTTCGAATGGAGTAACTGACAGCAAAGGCAGCTTTGGCTATCTTCTTTATGTCAGGCCAGAGGAGTATGAACGCGCTGCTGCAGCTTTAAAAGTTTAACAGTTTCAAACTAACTATTTCTTTACTAGTTAAAGGTTTTAATGAAGAACAGAACTCCATTCCCAATAGTTTTTTGGATTGCAAATACTATTGAAGTGCTGGAAAGATTTGCTTACTATGGTATTTACCTTGGCTTTGGAATTTACATGGAATACCTTGGCTTCTCCAAAGGACAGCTTGGAATTGTTCAAAGCTTATTCCTTCTATTTTCATACGCGACACCAATCTTCTCAGGCACATTTGCAGATAAATATGGTTTCAAAAAAGTTCTTATCATCTCGTATCTGGCATATCTGCCAACGATACTATTACTGATCTTCACAAAATCATTCACAGGTATTGCTTTGACAATGTTAGGAATCGGATTCGCGGCCGGCATCTTCAAACCATTGATATCGGGGACTGTAAGAGTAACCACAGATTCTACCAACAAGACTCTTGGCTTCGGAATTTTTTATGCAATGGTTAATATCGGTGCTTCGTTTGGACCCGTCGTAGCTGGAAAGCTAAGAGCAATCTCCTGGAATCACGCATTCCTTGCAGCAGCAATTGGTATCGGTGCGATGTTATTAATTACAATCTTTTTCTATAAAGAACCGAAGAGAGAAATTGGCAACGCAACACTCAAACAAAAATTTCAGGATATGTATGTTGCCTTGTCCGATATAAAATTTTTAATATTTCTCATTTTACTGGGATTGATGTTTTGGCTTCCGCTTTGGGCATTTTTCAATCTTATTGCAGTTTATGTTGACAAAAATCTTGATACCGTGCGTTTGTTTTTGGTAATCGATAGTATTTTCCCAACCTGGTTTTCCAATATTCTTTCCGCTGAAGATGAAAATGGGACAAGAAAATTATTAGGTGAAACAATAGCTCACACAGGATACATCATAATGATTTTCCAGATTTTCATCTCTCGGATATTTGAAAAGCGTAGAGCGATTCCTTCCTTCAATTTCGGGTTGTTCGTTGCGGCATTAGGGATGTTTACTATCGGATATGCCTATCTATCTGCACCTGAAGTCGTTTTCCTTGGAATATTTTTATTCGCTGTAGGAGAAATGATATCTTCGCCCAGGATACAGGAATATATTATGTGGCTTGCACCGAAGGAAAAAGCTGGATTGTATATGGGTACGAACTTTTTAGCAACCGGTTTAGGTGGCGCACTAAGTGGAGTAACCTACACATCACTTTACGGTTATTTCAGAGATATAGGCAATCCGGAATATATTTGGTTTTGTCTTTCAGGTAATTTTATTTTGGGAATAGTTTCAATTTATATTTTTACAAAAACTGCTGGCGAGTTTAAAGAAATGGAGGTGTAAAAAATTGAAAAGTCTGCGAGTCTCACTCACTAATCCTATATTAATTGTATTGTTTATTAGCCTTTTTTATCCATTTGTTGCTCGGCCACAAAGCAGCACTGCTTCTTTTTTATATTGGCAGCCATCAGCTAAATCATATTCTATGGGTGGAATTGGAAGCGCTTTAAGCAATGACATATTCTCGGCATATTACAATCCTGCAGGATTGGCTTATTCTAAGAGAATGACTTTGACAGGGTCATTTGTCAATCCATTCCCTTTTCTCGGAAATATTGCAAATTCATTTTTCGGCATATCATTAAGAATCGACAATTCAAATGCCATTGCAGTCTCCTCCAATTTATTTTGGATGGGAAAGCAAACCAGAACTTTAGAGGATGGGCCAGAACCAATTGGCTTAGAGGATACTCCATTTCATTGGCATATCAAACTCTCATATAGTTATTTAATATTAGATCAGATTTCTGCTGGAATAAGTGCTGGCATTTTACAAGTTAATTTATCAGATAGATCTGTGGGGGAAGAACAAAATAAACCTAATGCCACGACTATTTTACTTGATCTCGGTATACTAGCAAAAGATTTGCTCCCGGAGTCAACATTTGAATTAGATAATAGTGCAACCAAATATGAACCATTTTTTAATTGGTTGATTGAAATAGGTGAGGATTATACAAACCGCGGTCTCTCCATTGGATTGTCAATTTCTAACTTAGGACCTGATATATCTTTTATTGACAAAGAGCAATCCGATCCTCCCCCTTCAAAACTTTTACTTGGTTTAACCTATAATGTTATTAATTCAAATGGAATCGGAATACTTCTTGGGACTGATTTAGAGAAAAGACTTAATGAATCCAACACGCTTGATTATCTACATTTAGGAGGAGAATTGAAATTATTCAGAGTTTTCAACTTTAGAATGGGATACTTTATGAATACTATTGAGGACGGCTTATCCTACATAACCTTTGGAGGTGGAATTAGTTTAAAGTATTTATCAATTAATATTGCCAGGTATAACAGATCATTTCAATCAACGTGGCATTTCGATTCAGTAATTTCATTGGAGTTCTAATATGAATATTAAAATATTTTATCAAATACTTCTTTTAATTTCTATTTTCACTCTCTTGTCTTGTTCCGATGAAAATATAGTTGGGAATTTTGTTGCGGATGGCGAGGAATTGGAAGAGGGATCAGAAGTGTTCTTCCTGATGAATCAAAACAATCCAAATCCTTTCAACCCAAGTACGAGTATTACATTTCAAGTTGCAAAACAAATTAAGTTAGAATTGACTATATGGTCTGAAGATTGGGTTAAAAAAGAAACATTATTAGATAAATCAGTCGAGCCAGGAGTTTACCAAATCACATTTAATGCAGAAGGATACCCAAGTGGAGAATATTTTTACACAATGACTGGTGAAGACGTAACACAAATAATGAAAATGAAAATTGTGAAATAAAACTAAAAAAATAAATCTTGGGAATTTTTCTAATTTATTTATGCCTACTATTATATTAAATCCAACAATAATTGAAGCTGCTGGTAACAAGCCAAAGATCATTCGGGAATTTATCGGTAGAGTAAATTCGTCGACTGAAAAAATCAGCGTTGCAAAAATGACAAGTCCTGCTGGCTGGGAAGAACCCGGGCAAACTCCTGAATTTGATGAGTACACTTTAGTTTTGAAAGGGATGTTGAGAGTTGAAACCAAAGAAAACACTTTTGATGTTAAAGCAGGCCAGGCTATTATCACTTATGCTGGTGAGTGGATAAGATACAGCACTCCAAATTCGGAAGGTGCAGAATATGTTGCAGTTTGTTTACCGGCATTTTCACCAGAAACTGTGCATAGAGATTAAATTAATTCAATCAATAACAATGAGGAGACTATGAAAATACTAGCTTTCATCACAGCTGTTCTAATCACTATTTTATTTTTTTCCTGCTCTGAAACTGACAAGCAAAAAACTGATTTAACTGAACAAGAGGTAGTATATACTTCTGATAGTACCACTCTTAAAGGTTTTTTAGTTTATGACAACAATATTACGGGCAAACGACCCGGGGTGCTTGTCGTCCACGAATGGTGGGGACTAAACGATTACGCTAGAAAGCGTGCAAGAATGCTCGCTGAGCTCGGTTACACAGCGCTTGCTCTGGATATGTATGGTGATGGTAAAAAAGCCGACCATCCTGAAGATGCCCAAAAGTTTGCTGGAGCTATTTTCAATAATGTGAAAATGGGTGAAGACAGATTTTTAGCGGCTTACAATTTCCTGAAAGACCAGGAAACAGTTGACCCAAATAACATTGCAGCTGTCGGATACTGTTTTGGCGGAGCTGTTGTACTTCATATGGCAAGAATCGGAATGGATTTGAAAGCTGTTGCAAGCTTTCACGGTGGTATACAGGCAATTACTCCGGCAGAAGAAGGAAAAGTTAAGGCATTTATCCTCGTTTGCAACGGAGCAGATGATCCATTTACAACTAAGGAACAAATTGATGCTTTCAAAAAAGAAATGGATAGCGCAAAAGTCCAATACGAGTTTGTGAACTATCCTGGCGCCATTCACAGCTTTACCAATCCTTCTGCAGATAGTGTTGGAAAAAAATTCAATATGCCACTTGCTTACAATGAAAAAGCTGATAAAGAATCCTGGCAGGAAATGCAAAAAGTATTTAATAAAGTATTCGGTAAATAAACCCTGGATTAAAGTCGATTTTCAACTGTATAAACATGGGCAGAATTTTGTTTATTATGGATAATTTTTTAAAAAATTAAGAGAGTAAAATTAAATAGTTGACAAAATTCTGCCTTTATTCTTGGTTCCTTTTCCCCAATATTTGTTTTAGAAGAATCACAAATTCTCCTCCCAAAATCTGATTGCCTCTCTAAAAAAGAGTAGCCTCCTAGTGATCAGATTCGGGCGGTCGGGATACTTTCCAACAATGTTATGCCCTCACTTTCATTGTGATAAAAATTTCCGACCGCCCATTTTTATTTTTTCGTTTCTTTATCATCGAACAACTCATCGGGTAACCCTTTATTCACTCTATAATTTGAATAATTCAAATAAACTTTCCCGGTCTCGGCTTCGGTTGAATCTTTCTTAGTTTTATTCGATTCAGAAACCTGATCTTCATTAAATCTTCTCGGTATAAGCGAACGATCTACCGTAAAGCTAAAAACCAACGAGGAAGGAAGCCAATAGCTCTCACTGGTTTTCAAGTATTTCAAATCAATAATAAATGACCCTTGCGGTTTCCGGGATAACTCAGCTTTTATAATTAAATTTCTGCTCGTATCAATCCAAAAAGTACTTAAAATTACATCAGCGTTACCCTCCAGGGGAATAACTTTGATAACGGAAGTTAATGTTCCATTGATAGTGTCTTCTTTTTCATAGAAGGCTGTGTATTTATAATTAAGAAATCCGAGAGGAGAAAAATTCAAGCCTGATTTCGGCAGCATAGCAAAGTTCTCAGAATCAATGTGAAACTTATCAGGCTTTTTATAAAAAATGGTTGCTTCCCTGTCAGGCATTTTTAGGAAGTCAACATCCACTTTAATCTTAACATCAACCTGGTAATCTTCGATATTTTCAAATTCGAGCTTGACCTTTTCTAGTATTTCTTCAGGATTTTTCACCTGTGAGAACATTACTATAGTGAGAATCAAAACAATGGTAAATACTTTATAAATCATTTTTAGCTTTAATAATTAATATTAACTGAGTATATCTTTTTTATTAAAAATCAGCGACGTTGCTGTGAAGAATACGATAATGTGTCCGCTCAGAACCAACACCGCTTTTGTTATTTCTGCAAAATCCAGGGGATCGTTAAAAAATTCCCTCCAATTCATCATATAGTTTGTAAATAAGTAAGGCCTAATTTCCCTTAGAATTTCGACATCAAAAGCTGAGAGTATTATGAAAATAATTATTACAGCCATTGTGGAAACTATGGGTCCGATAGCGTTTTCAACTAAAGAAGAAAATAATATAGCAAGACTGCAAACAACGGTCATACTCAAAATGGCAAAACCATAGGCTAAAATAAACCTCCAGAGAATATCACTTTTTTCAAAGATGATTATCGATTGATTACCTGTAACGATTAGCTCACCACTGCCAAAAATGATCAGACCAACTACCAAACTCATAACAGCCAAAAATAAGATAAGAGAACCCGTATAGATCATTCCGGCGATGAACTTTGAAGTAACTATTTGCATTCTTGAAACAGGTCTTGTAACCAGAATCCTGTAAGTGCCGGCGGTTGCCTCACCCGCAAGAAGGTCAGCAGCAACAAGAGTTATCAGGAAAGGTATATGTATTGTGAGAGCATTCAGTATAATATAGGAAATCCAGTACCCATTTAGAAGGTTGCCAACAAGTATAAAAGAATCTCTTAATCCTCGTGTAATAAATTCAAGTGATTTTTGTCCTTCAAGATACATTGCAAGATGAAGTAAAGGGACAAGAATCCCGATGGCAATAAACCCAATATAAGTTCGCCACTTCCTGAAGATTTTTAATAGTTCAATCCTGACTAAAGTTAGTATCATTTTGCCCCTGCGGTGATACTTAAAAAATAATCTTCGAGAGATCTTACCGGTATGAGTGCATTTACCATTACGCCATTTTCAACGAGATATTTATTCAATACCGGAATTGCTTTCTGTTCAATGCTGATGATGAATTTATTTTCTGAGATTGATTCGATATTCTTATTCCAACGTGTACCCTCTAAAATCTTTATAGCTGCTTCTGCATTTTCAACCTCAACAGTAACTTTGAGTGTGTTTGAATTCAACAGTTTACTAACCTCTCCTTCGACTATCTTACTTCCTTTGTTTATTATAATCATCCGGTTTGCAACAAGCTCAATTTCTGAAAGAATGTGTGAGGAAAGAAATATTGTTTTATTTTCCTCCTTACTCAACCTAATTATCAAATTTCTTATTTCTTTCATTCCGTGAGGATCGAGACCAGTTGTGGGTTCATCTAAAACAATTAGCTCTGGATTGTGCAATAATGCCTGTGCAATTCCAAGTCTTTGCTTCATTCCGTGTGAGTAAGTCTTTACTTTGCTTTTAGCCCGATCTTTAAGACCAACGAGTTCTAATAGCTCAATTATTCTTTTTTGAGAGACCTCTTTTCCTGAGATTTTAGCCAGAATTTCAAGGTTTTTAATAGCTGTAAGGTATTGATAAAAGTCTGGCTTTTCTACAATGGCACCCACGTTTGTAAGGATTTCTTTGCGGTTCTCTTTCAGAGATTTTCCAAATATTTTTATCTTACCGGAAGTTGGAGTGATAAGTGAAAGTATCATCCTTATTGTAGTACTTTTTCCTGCACCATTTGGTCCGAGGAATCCGAATACATCTCCCCTATTAACTGTAAAGTTTAATTCATCTACAGCAAGAACGTCTTTGAAGCGTTTTGTTAGTCCGGATATTTCAATTACATTTTCTTCGGAGTTCAATTAGTTGTCTTTGCCAATTTTATTTCAAAATACTATACTGGTTTGAGGGAATTATTGCCTCTTTAAGGAAAAATTTATGCTCTATAAAATTGCACCATAAAAATTTTATATTCAAATCAAAATTTAAAACCAAATTCTGGAAAAATATTTTTTAAATTCAAGTGAAATTTAATTTGCAATTTTTAAAAGTTATGACAAAGTTAGCATTGCCTTGTTGGAGCAAAAAAAAATTTGAAAATCTGTTATGCTGTTTCTACTTTGAAGAGTATTTACTTCCTTTACGCTCCAGCTTAAAACCATTTTAATAGTTTTTTTGTTACTTAAAAATAATTACTAATAAAGTGAATATCCTTCTACTTTTAAAAAAATTTTATTCTCGTAAAGATAACAAATCTAAAACCAGGAGTGCTTGATGCAGATAAATAGACTGTTTACTACAGCTGGTAAGGACCCTCTTTCATCAATCAAATTTGTTAAACGCAGATCAGAGATAAAAAATCCTGACGGTTCCTTAGTCTTCAGGATGGATGATGTATCCGTTCCCGAAAGTTGGTCACAGGTAGCGACAGATATTATTGCTCAAAAGTATTTTAGAAAAGCAGGCATCCCAAAATTGCTGGTTAAAACGCAGGAAGAAGGTATCCCTGACTGGTTACAACCTTCCGTTGCAGATACAGAGAGACTGGGATCGTTGCCTGAAGATGATCGTTTCACCACAGAACGTGATTCAAGGCAGGTATTTCACAGACTGGCAGGATGCTGGACATATTGGGGCTGGAAAGGAAATTATTTCCATTCTGAAGAGGATGCCAAAGTTTTCTACGACGAACTTATGTATATGCTTGCAAATCAACTTGCGGCTCCCAATAGTCCCCAATGGTTCAATACAGGTCTAAACTGGGCTTACGGCATTACCGGACCTTCCCAGGGTCATTTTTATGTTGATTATCAGACCGGTGAAATGGTATCTTCAACTGATGCTTACACCCATCCACAGCCTCACGCCTGCTTCATTCAATCAGTCAGTGATGATTTAGTGAATGAAGGTGGAATAATGGACCTCTGGGTTCGTGAAGCAAGATTATTTAAATATGGTTCAGGAACGGGTTCAAACTTTTCTGACCTGAGAGGAAATAATGAACCACTCAGCGGTGGAGGAAAATCTTCAGGATTAATGTCGTTTTTAAAGATTGGAGACCGATCTGCAGGTGCAATTAAATCAGGAGGTACTACCAGAAGAGCCGCAAAAATGGTCACACTTGATCTTGACCATCCTGATATTGAAGAATTCATAAACTGGAAAGTTGTCGAAGAGCAGAAAGTGGCATCGCTGGTTGCAGGTTCTCAGCTTGCTAATTTCCATTTAAATAATATTATGACTGCTTGTCATGCAGAACATCCTGAGAATGACAGATTTAATAAGCAAGTAAATAAAAAACTTAAACTCGCTGTTCTCGACGCCCGGAAGGCAATGATTCCAAATATCTATATTGAGCGGGTCATTCATCTAGCAAAACAAGGATTCAAATCAATTGAATTCCCGATTTACGATACTGACTGGAATTCTGATTCTTATGCAACTGTATCAGGGCAGAATTCGAATAACTCTATCAGAGTTACAAATGAATATATGAATGCCGTTCTTGATGATAAAGACTGGAATCTCTACTGGAGAATTGAAAAAAGAAAAGCAAAAAAAGAAAACAGAAATCCAAAACCATGCAAAACTCTGAGAGCCAGAGATCTTTGGAATGATATTGCTTTTGCAGCATGGTCTTCTGCAGATCCGGGAATTCAATTTCACAATACAATTAATGAATGGCACACCTGCCCCGAAAGCGGACAAATAAGAGCGTCAAATCCATGCAGTGAATATATGTTCCTTGATGATACCGCTTGTAACCTGGCTTCGCTCAATCTTGGAAAATTCTACAATATCAAAGAAAAGAAATTTAATGTAGATCAATACAGACACGCTACAAGAATATGGACTATCGTTCTTGAAATAAGTGTGATGATGGCTCAATTTCCGAGTAGAAATATTGCCCAATTAAGTTATGAATACAGAACCCTTGGATTAGGATATGCAAACCTTGGCACATTGCTAATGCTTCAAGGAATACCATACGACAGTAACGAAGGATTTGCAATTTGTGGTGCCTTAACTGCAATTATGCATATGTCATCTTATGCAACATCAGCTGAGATGGCAAAAGAAATTGGGACTTTCCCGGGTTATAAGCTAAATAAGAAGCATATGCTTCGTGTAATCAGAAATCATAGACGTGCTGCTTATAATGTACCTAATGAAGAATATGAAAATCTTAAAATTTACCCCGTCGGTATAAATCCAAAACATTGCCCTTCTGATTTATTAAAAGCTGCCAGAGAAGATGCTGACAGAGCTGTGGAGCTTGGAGAACAGTTTGGTTTCAGAAATGCGCAGGTTACAGCTATTGCCCCAACAGGTACAATCGCTATGGTGATGGATTGCGATACTACCGGTGTTGAGCCTGATTTTGCGTTGGTAAAATTTAAAAAACTTGCCGGCGGCGGTTATTTTAAAATAATTAACCAGTCTATTCCTCCTGCACTGGAAAGAATGGGATACAACAAAGATCAGATAAGTGAGATAATTAAGTATGCTAACGGCCAGGGAACATTACACGGCAGTCCTTATATCAATCCTGAATCATTAAAAGCTAAAGGATTTACTGAAGAAGCATTATCTAAAATTGAAAAAGCACTTCCCTCAGTTTTTGAAATTGGTTTTGCCTTCAACAAGTTCACGCTGGGAGATGATTTTATTATGGATAACCTGGGAATTGATGAGGGTAAGATTAACAGTTTCGACTTTAATCTTTTAGAAGAGATAGGTTTTTCCCGTCAGGAAATTGCTTCCGCTAACGACTATGTATGCGGAACGATGACAATCGAAGGAGCTCCTTTCTTAAAGCACGAACACTATCCGATTTTCGATTGCGCTAACAAATGCGGCAAGAAAGGCACGAGATTCATAAGACCGCTAGCTCACATTAAAATGATGGCTGCTGCTCAGCCTTTTATAGCCGGTGCAATTTCAAAAACGATCAATATGCCAAACCAATCAACCATTGAAGATGTTAAAGATGCATATATGCAATCGTGGAAGCTTGGAGTTAAAGCAAATGCTATTTACAGAGATCTTTCAAAGCTATCGCAGCCACTTAATACTTTAAGCGAAGAAGATATTGAAGCATTAATAGAAGACAAGGAAAGAAATGATATTGTGAAAGTTGCTGAGAAAATAATTCACAGATACATTGCTAAAAGAAGAAGGTTACCTGACAGAAGATCCGGCTATACACAAAAGGCAAAGATTAACGGACAATCGGTTTATATAAGAACAGGTGAATATGATAACGGTCAGATTGGAGAAATATTTATAGATATGCATCGCGAAGGTGCTGCTTTCAGAAGCTTGCTTAACTGCTTTGCAATTTCAATTTCGTTAGGATTGCAGCACGGAGTTCCGCTTGAGGAGTTTGCTGATGCATTTGTATTCACAAGGTTTGAACCGAGCGGAATTGTAACCGGCAACGAGAAAATTAAAATGGCTACTTCTGTTATTGATTATATTTTCAGAGAGCTTGCAGTTACATACTTAAACAGATTCGATCTTGCACACATTGAGCCTGAGGAAATTAAATCCAAAGCTTCACCGGGTATTGTGAAGAAGTTTGCTGAGCCTGATTTTGTAAGCGAAGAAATAGTAAGCGAAAGACTTGTTGAACTTGATAAAGATAATGTTGATGAGTTCTCGACTCCAACAAGAACTCCAAACTCGCATTTGAAACGCGACACACCAACAGCACCAAGTAAAAAAGCTGAAAAGAACACACAGGTAAAGATGGCAATTGAAAGAGGTTATACTGGAGATATTTGCACCGAATGCCAGAGTATGACTATGGTAAGAAACGGAACCTGTCTGAAGTGTATGACTTGCGGCTCTACTTCGGGGTGCAGTTAATATTATTTAACATTTAAAACTTAAAAGCCGTTCCTAATTTGAACGGCTTTTTTTATTAACTTATTTGTAAAATGCCAAATGCGAAAACGCTTTCGGCTTGATGCACGGGTTATGCGGTACTTTAAAAATATCTACTACCATTTGGTTGATATTTCCATTTAAATTTTGCTTCTGTTATGTAGTTCAGAGCCGAGCTATCATAAAAAGCATTTGTATCCATTATTAAAATCTTACCGTATTTGTTTTCATTTGTTTTGACTGCCCATATTTGGTTCACTCTAACTGGTAAAGCTAAATCTTGGTAGTTTGAATCTGGAGCCTCTGCCAAATTATAAAAGAATGTCTTAGCTGAATCGAAATCGGAGAACTCTTTAACTAAATTAAATGCCGGTTTTAGACTATCAGCAGCAAAGAAAACTCCAAGAACATTTCCTTGTTCATCCAGATGAGCGAGTATTATTATATCAGGAATAATGTTGTCTGAATTTGGAATGGAGATTGCTTTACCGTGCGAAAAGGAAAAACCCATTTTAGTATTAGTGATTGTAACTACATCAGAATTTTCATCAATAACTGGTTCTGTACTGTCGCAACCATAACCTAATAAAATCATAAAAATGAGTGGGAAAATTATTTTATACATATTTAAACTCAATATATTTTTATTACCGTATAAATATTACTTATACTGCACTTTAAAATTAACTACTGCATTTTCTCCGTCAATCCATTAGTTTCAAACCTTCTTGCACCCATATAAACCCTTGAGTAATAATCATAATCCAGCGAAGTGATTGTTACTCCTTTTTTGGTGCTTGCGTGCGCAAAGAGATTATCGCCAATGTAAATACCAACGTGTCCGGGCTTAACTCTTTTTCTGGTGTTAAAAAATACGAGGTCACCAACCTTCAGCTCATTGCCGTTTGTTACTTCACTGCCCTGCGTATATTGAAGACGGGCAGAACGTTCAAGATTGATATTAAAAACATCCTTATAGATTGTTTGTGTGAATGCTGAGCAATCTATTCCATCCTTGGTTGTGCCGCCATACTTATATGGAGTGTTTAGGTATTTTATTATTTCCATCAGCATTTTTTCCCTGATGGTTGTATAATCAAATCCCGGAACATCTATATTTTCATTATTCTGATTGTTGGCGAGAAACTTGAAATTTCTATATCAGGCTCCTCTAGTGGAAGTTCATCGGTATCTTTTAAATCAAGGTTTAAATCAACAATCATCGAATCATCTTCCGAAGTAAACCTGACAGAGGATTTGTTGGTATCTTCATCAGGAGTTTTTTTACCAAATCTGACTGTATTGCTGGATGAGCAAGCTGAGATGATTAGTAGTAGAGATTAGGAACAGAAGTATTTTTGCATTGATGCTTCTCAACTTCACCCAAGATATTTTTTCAATTCTTTACTTCGGGTTGTATTGCGCAGCCTGCGGATAGCTTTTTCTTTTATCTGGCGGACTCTTTCACGAGTAAGGTTAAACTTTTCACCAATTTCTTCAAGCGTCAAAGGTTCATCAACATCTAATCCAAAATAAAGTTTTATAACCTCGGCTTCACGTGCTGAAAGTTTTGCTAAAGCTCTTTCCACTTCTTCTTTAAGTGATTCGGACATTAAAATTGTATCGGGTGAAGGTTCGTCTGCATTTTCCAGCATATCAAGAAGTCTGTTTTCTTCGTTCGAGATAAAAGGTGCATCCATTGAAAGATGCTTGGCAGATAATGTCATCGCCTCTGAAACATCATCAACATCCATTTCAAGCTCAATGGCAAGCTCTTCCGGGCTGGGTTCTCTTTCAAATTCCTGCTGAAGATTGCTGTACGCTTTTCCTATCCTGTTCAAGGCACCAACACGGTTAAGAGGCAGTCTGACAATACGTGACTGCTCTGCAAGTGCCTGCATAATTGATTGGCGAATCCACCATACTGCATAGGAAATAAATTTAAATCCGCGAGTCTCATCAAATCGTCTTGCAGCTTTAATCAATCCAAGATTTCCTTCATTAATTAAATCACCCAGCGAAAGTCCCTGGTTCTGATATTGCTTTGCTACACTAACAACAAATCGTAAATTAGCCCTGGTTAGCTTATCCAGTGCTTCTGCATCACCCTGTCTTATTTTAATTGCAAGTTCGATTTCCTGTTCAGGAGTAAGCAAGGTCACCTTTCCGATATCGTGGAAGTATTTATCCAGCGACTGAGATTCTCTTTGTGTAAACTGCTTTGTGATTTTCACGGCTTATTCTTCTTTAACTTTTCAGAGTTAATGGAATCAACAATGCCTACAATTGATGCATCAACCGGAGCCATATCAACGGGCAACGATATTACGGCTTCGGATGCTGTAATGTAATAAACTATTTCTCCGGGACCCGAACCAACGGTATCAACAGCAATGATCGGATCACCGGTTTTTTCAAGTTCACCATTTAACGGCTGAACGATCATCAGCTTAAAGCTGTTTAGCGACGGGTGCTTTCTCGTAGCCCAGATATTTCCTATTACTTTTCCCAGAAACAATTTTAACTCATCTAATAATTAGATTTTATTTGTCTGATACATCGAGCTTATCTACAATTCCCATAATTACAGCATCAACAGGCTTATCTTTTGTGAAGCTTGTCATTCTCGATGAGCTTCCTGTGGCAACTAGAACGACTTCGCCTTCACCTGCCCCAACACTATCTACAGCAACTACAAATCGTTCTTTTTCCTTCAATTGTAAATCAATCTCCCTTACAATTAAAAATTTTGCGCCAACAAGATTTTCATCTTTTTTTGTTGACCAGACGGTTCCAATAACTCTTCCAAGAAACATTTACGCTCCCACTTCTTGTGGATGAATGATTTTCAAATTTGTTTTTTTATAACGCTCTTTATTAAATGTAACTATCGGCAGTTTATTTATCGATGCAACAACTGAGAACAAAGCATCACGGACACTTCCAGTTTTTTCTGAAAACTCGGTTATACTTAGAGCGTATCTTGAATTCAGACCAAGAACCTTAATTGCATCCAGTACATTTCGAACTGCAGAATGCTCTTCATCATTTTTGCAGGCAGCCAACAACTCAGCAGCATTCAAAACTGTAGTAAAGCATATACCTTTTTGCATAAGATTTACGAGATAGTTCATATCATTTGCAGTAACATAATCAACTAATATATCGGTATCCAGCAGATATTTATCCATTCGATATCCGATTTCTGAAATTGCTGTTTTTCAATTTTCCGGCAGCAAGAATCAAGTTGATTACTACCCAATCCGGCAATTCCTGAACTTCCTTTATTTTCCCGAATAATTCAATATCTATCTGAGATTTATTCAATTCCTGTTCAGGCGAAGTTTTGATATCTACTGTAACGGAAGTGTAGCCGTTGCTTTTCAGCTCATTGAATTTTTGCGATAATAAGTTAACAGAACTATGATCGTTCAAATCAATAACAAAAGATTTTAGTTCTATCAATTCTTTCTCATTCATTCAAAAAACTAACTCCGCTAAGATTATTATCAACATTAAAAAAATCAGCAGCCGTCTTTGCTACATCAGAAAAAGTTTTTCTCACACCAAGATTTTTTCCCTGAACACCTTTCCTGTAAAAAAGCAGCGGCACATATTCCCTGCTGTGGTCAGTGCTTGGTGTCGTTGGATCGTTGCCGTGATCAGCAGTAATAACAAGCCTGTCACTTTCATCCAGCTTGCTTAGAAAGCCGGGAAGAAACTGATCAAACTCTTTAAGCTTCTGGGCAAAACCCTTCGGATCGTTTCTGTGTCCAAAATACACATCGAAATCTACAAGATTTGCAAAAATAAAGCTACCCTTCGTTTCACCTGCAAATTTTAGCAGCTGCTCGCAGCCTTCTTCGTTTGACTTGGTCAACAATTGTTCTTTAATCCCTTTGTAGTTGAATAGATCGTTTATCTTTCCGACACCGATTGTTGTGATGTTGTTTTCAGAAAGAATATCAAGTAGTGTTGGTTCAGGAGGATCAAGCGAAAAATCTTTTCGGTTTTTTGTTCTGGTGAAATTACCTGGCTTGCCAATAAACGGTCGTGCAATTACTCTTCCAACCTGAAGAGGATATGTCAGAACTTTCTCACGTGTGATAGAACAAATTTCGTATAATCTTTTAAGTGGAATGATTTCTTCATGAGCAGCTATTTGGAAAACAGAATCGGCAGAAGTGTAAATTATTGGATAACCGGTTTCCAGATGCTCTTTACCAAGCTCATCAATTATTTCTGTTCCTGAAGCAGGTTTGTTTCCTAATATTCCTTTGCAGCCAGTCTCCTTTAAAAATCTGCTAACAATGTCACTGTTAAAACCGTTCGGAAAATATGAAAAGTCAGTAGTAACGTGCAGTCCGGCAAGTTCCCAATGACCTGTTGTTGAGTCTTTTCCCTCCGATAATTCAGCCAATTTGCCGAAAGAAGCTAGTGGGTTTGTTACTTTCTTAATTCCTGTTATGGACTGAATATTCCCCAATCCAAGCGATTCAAGATTTGGTAATTTCAATCCGCCAATAGCTTTGGCAATATTGCACAAAGTGTTGCTTCCTTCATCTCCGTACTTTTTTGCATCAGGAAGTTCACCGATACCAACTCCATCAAGAACAATTACGAAGAAATTTTTCATATCAGCAGGAGGATTGAAATTTTGAATTAGTTCACATTGAGGACAGCATTGCCCCCTTTTTCGAGAGCCTTATTCAAAGCGAGATTTGCATTATGCAATACTTCATCAGCATTATCTTTGTTTGTAGTAGAAGCGATACCGATAGAAACTGTGAAGGTAGTTTGCTTGGATACTACAGAGACAGGTTTTCGGGCAATTTTAACTCGTAGCTTTTCTGCCCAAACAAAAACATTTTTAGTGGAAGCATTAAAGAAGTAAATTCCAAAAATCCGTTCATCAAGTCTTCCAAAAAGATTCAGCGGGGTCATCTCATCCGAAATAATTGATGAGACAACAGATACAACTTTTGGTAATGGGTTATCATCAAAGAGCGATTCCTGTTCAATGAAATCATCAATTTTTAGAAGTGCTAAAGTTCCAGGAATTTCCAGCTGCTTGGCTTTGATTAAATCCGAGGAAAGCCGTTCTTTAAATGAAGCAGCATTAAGTGCCCTTGTTTCAAAATCAACTGAAGTTAAGTTCTTTAATAATTTTTGAGTAGAATGTGTGTAAATGATGTAAGCTAAAACGTTTAATGATTTTTTAAGGAACTGAACATCATTATTGCTGTAAGCATTTTTCTTTAAGCTTTCAAAGCAGATAACGCCATAAATTTGTTTATTGTAGATAAGCGGAATAGCAACGAACGATCCGTCAAATGAAACATCTTCAGCACGTGAATATCTTTTGTAATTACTGGCAGAAGTATCATCTATTTTAACAGGTATTCCGGTAACTATTGATTTGCCTACTAGAGTCCCGTTCAAATCAATTTGAAGGTCTACTCCAATGTATTTTAGCGCAGTAGTGTTTTCAACTTTTTCAGTTTTGAATATTTTATCAATTGGATTAAAATAAATAAAAGCAAAGGCATCCCATTTAATCATGCTTTTTAATGCTTCGGGAAGTGCATTTATCATTTCCTTTTCATCTTCAAATTCATTTTCGGGACCGAGGATTTTTAATAAACCCTCAAGCCTCTTCTGAGAGATAGTATCAGAATATTTTTCTTCAAATATTCCTATCAGCATAGTTATCAGGCGTATAAACCGGCCGAGAGAGTAAATAGTCTCAATTCCAAAAGCATCTTCAACTTTTGAATCAATTGCTATGATCGCAACCAGCTCATTATTATAGAATACAGGCACACCGGCAAAACTTTTAATTCCCTGATTTGAATCATAATATCTTATTACATCTGCTTCGGCAGCACGAGAAATATCAGTCAACAATTCAGGTTCGCCGGTTTCAACTATCTTACTTAAAACATCGTCTTCTATATCAAATTTTCTTTTAGTCAGCTGATTTGAGGTAGAGATAAACTTTTCAATTATTAATTTTTCTTTTTTCTTATTATGCCAGAAATAAATAGCAGAGTGAGCATTGTAAAGTTCAGCCATTACAGTGAGCATCCTTTCGATAACAAATCCGAACTGTTCATCGTGTCCGGTTCCGGGAGGCAGAGTTTCTTTTACAATTTCATCAAAACGTTCTTTGAGATCGTGAGGTTTCAGAGTTGTTTTTGATACTCCGTATTCCGGCCTGTAATTCTCGTCATTAATAACATCTACTTTTTTATTCTTAGATACTATTTTGAAGGATTCTTCCAGATCAGAACGAGGAGCAGAAACCGGTTCACTAATAGTTTCTTCACTTTCCGAAATTGAGTAGCCACCCGAAAACCTGACCGAATCTCTTAGAAAGATTATGAATGCGACATAAATAACAAGGAGAGCTATTATTATAAGCCTGATTGTGAGGTCGTCACTGAAGAATAAACCGGACGCAAGTACTGGGATAACCAGAAATATTAATATTCTTTTACGTTGTCTTTTATCAAGCATGTGACGGTTTCAATAGGAAAAATTTATTTGTGAAATAAATTTAACAACTAATTGTTGAAAAATAACATTCAGACCAGTTTAAAAGAACAGTTCAGCGATTTTTTTTTGAATGGGCTTCTTCCATCTGCCGGTAACAGTTGAGTAAAGAAACAGATTCTTGTTAAGCTTAAGTTCAGGAAAAAAGGAATGGATCGTGCTTATGGCCTTATGAGTTTCTGATTGATTCAGCTTATCTGCTTTGCTAAGAATAACAGAATAATCTTTGTTCGCAGTTTTTAGCCATAAATTTAATTGAATATCCAGCTCAGTCGGTTCGTACCTGGGATCAATAAGATGAAATGCGTGATGGATACTTCTTGATTCAAGAATATATTTTGAGACCAGCATACCCCACTTCTCTCTTTCTTTCTGACTGGTCTTAGCATAGCCGAATCCCGGCAAATCAACTATAAAGAACTTATTATCAGCCTTGTAGAAATTGATTGATCTTGTTTTCCCCGGAGTAGAACTTGTCTTGGCAAGCCCCTTCCTGTTAGAGATACTGTTAATGAAAGAAGACTTACCCACATTTGACCTTCCGCATAGGATCAATTGGGGTAGGTCAGATTTGGGCAGGTCGTCAAGCTCAAATACAGATTTTAGGAAATGAATTTCTTTAAACATTTTAAATAAAAAAAGAGTAACCGAAAATTTCGATTACTCTTATAATACAAAAAATTAGGTAAATTATTTTTTAGGTGCTTCAGCGGCCTGCTCTTCGAGGAGCTTATCTTCTTTCTCAGCCTTTGCTTTAGCTTCTTTCTCTTTTGCTTTAGTCTCTCTCTTTTCTTTTTGTTGTTCAGCTCTTGCAGTAACAACTTCATTGTAATCAACTAGCTCTATTATTGCCATTTGTGCTGCGTCACCTTCTCTATGTCCTAGTTTCACCACTCTTGTATAACCACCAGGTCTGTCACCAATCTTTGGAATTATATCTGAGAATAATTCTTTAACAACTTCTTTATCCTTAATTACATCCATCACTTGCTTCTTAGCGTGTAAATCCCCTTTGCGGGCTTTTGTAACAAGTTTTTCGGCAAAACCTCTGGTCTCTTTAGCCTTAGCAAGAGTCGTTTTAATTCTCTTATGTTTAAGCAGAGAAGTTATTAGAGAGTTTAAAGTAGCCTTCCGATGGCTCGCTGTTCTTCCTAATTTTCTTCCCTTAACATTGTGTCTCATCTGTTTACCCTTATCGTTTTATTTAGGTTCTGCTTCAACTTTAATATATTTGTCTACATCCATGCCGAATTCTATTCCGAGGTCCTCAACAATTTCCATAAGCTCAGCCAGAGATTTTCTTCCAAAATTTCTGAACTTGAGCATTTCTGCTTCATCTTTTCTAACCAGGTCGCCAAGTATTTTTATATTCGCTGCTTTAAGACAGTTGTGAGATCTTACGCTCAATTCAAGATCATCAACCGAGGTCGTAAGTATCTTTTTAATTCTGTCAAACTCAGTATCCTTCTCAGTAACTGGCTGTTCTTCTTCCTGCTCGATATCAAAATTTATGAATAGCTGAACGTGTTCCCTAAGGATTTTTGCAGCCTGAGTAAGAGCATCATCAGGAGTGATTGAACCATCAGTTGAGATTTCTAATGTCAGTTTTTCGAAATCATTTTTATCACCAATTCTAACGTTCTCAACTGACATTTTAACATTTCTGATAGGCGTGAATATAGAGTCGACCGGAATCACACCGATAGCCTGATCCGGAGATGCATTCTCGACAGCAGGAACGTAACCTGTTCCTTTTCCAACTCTTATCTCCACATCAAATTTTGCACTCTTATTTAAAGAAGCAATATGAAGATCAGGATTTAAGATTTCTATTTCATTACTTGCTTTTTGGATATCAGCCGCTGTCCATTTTTTATCACCATTAAATGACAGGTCGATCTTATTAGGTTTTTTGGCTAGCAGTTTCATCCTGACCTGCTTAAGATTTAATACAATTTCGGAGACATCTTCAACTACACCAGGAATAGTTGTAAACTCGTGTAATATACCGCTGAATTTAACCGAGGTAATAGCCGCACCCGGAAGGGATGAAAGAAGCACTCTCCTTAGAGAATTACCTAAAGTTACTCCAAATCCTCGTTCCAGCGGCTGAAGAGAAAATTTTCCAAAAGTGTTTGAATAATTGGCTTCATCCAAAACCACTGATTCCGGCATTATTAAATGTGATGTATTCATTAAAAAATCCTCTAAAATTTCAAAAATTAATTATTTAGAATAGAGCTCTACAACCAACTGTTCATTGGCGTTTAGAGGAACATCTGCTCTTTCCGGAACCTGAAGAAAAGTTCCGGTTAATGTTGCTTTATCTATAGTAAGCCAGGGATACGCACTTTCCTTAACCCGCTTAAGCGAATTATGAATAGCGTCGAGCTTCTTACTTTTCTCTTTTACTTTTACAATATCGCCCTGAGAGACGAGGTATGATGGAATATCAACCAGCTTATCGTTGACCATAAAATGTCTGTGCTTTATAAGTTGTCTTGCTTGACTTCTTGAAGCTGCAAAACCTAATCTGAAAATCACGTTGTCTAATCTTCTCTCAAGAATTTTTATGAGGTTTTCACCTGTAATACCTTTCTGCTTGATTGCCTTCTCAAAATAATTCCTGAACTGCGTCTCCAGTAATCCATACATCCTTTTGATTTTTTGTTTCTCTCTGAGCTGGACCCCGTATTCAGATACTTTTGATCTTCTGCTCAGTCCATGTTGACCGGGCGCATAATTACGGGATTCAATCGGGCACTTCTCAGTATAGCATTTCTGCCCTTTAAGAAAAAGCTTCTGCTTTTCTCTCCTGCATAATTTGCAAACTGAATCTGTGTATCTTGCCATTTAACAATAACTCCTTCTTTTAAACTCTTCTACGCTTTGGTGGTCTGCATCCGTTATGCGGTATCGGAGTTACATCTTTAATTGATGTTACTTCCAAACCTGCAGTATATAAAGATCTGATTGCCGCTTCTCTTCCAGAACCTGGTCCTTTAACCCTGACTTCAACTTTTCTCAGCCCAAGATCATAAGCTTCCTTGGCAGCAGCCTCTGCAGAAACCTGTGCAGCAAAGGGTGTATTTTTTCTCGATCCTTTAAAACCATTTTTACCAGCAGATGACCACGATAATGTGTTACCATAAATATCCGTAATAGTAACTATTACATTATTGAATGTTGCTTTAATATGCGCAACACCATTCAGGTCTACCTGTGTTCTCTTTTTAACTTTTTTTACTGACTTAGCCAATCAAAATCCTCCGATTAACAAAAATTATTTCTTAGTTGGTGTTTTCTTCTTGCCGGCAACAGTTTTACGTTTACCTTTTCTGGTTCTGGAATTAGTTCGGGTTCTTTGACCTCTTGCCGGGAGACCTTTTCTGTGTCTTATTCCTCTATAAGCTCCAATATCCATTAACCTTTTAATATTCTGCTGAACTTCAGAACGGAGCGCTCCTTCGACTTTAAACTCAGCAGTAATGACTGCTCTTATCTGTGCCACATCTTCTTCCGTCAGATCACCAACTTTTTTATTGGGATCAATTTTTGCTTTTCCAAGAATATCAGAAGACGATGTCGGTCCTATACCATATATGTATTGAAGACCGAATAAGACTTTTTTATTTTTAGGTAAATCAACACCCGATATACGTGCCAATTAAAACTCCTTTATTAATTTTAACCTTGTCTTTGCTTGTGCTTTGGATTAGAACAAATAACCCTAACAACGCCCTTGCGTCTAATTATTTTGCACTTATCGCATATTTTTCTTACTGATGATCTAACTTTCATTTTACACCCATTATTTATATCTGTAAGTTATTCTTCCCTTCGACAAATCGTAAGGGGACATTTCAACCGAAACTTTATCGCCAACCAAAATTTTAATAAAATGCATTCTCATCTTGCCTGAAATATGAGCAAGTATTTCATGACCATTATCCAGCTTTACCCTGAAAGTTGCGTTCGGTAAAGTTTCTGTAATGACACCATCTATTTTTATTGGTCCTTGTTTAGCCATTAACAAACAGTTAGTATTTCCGGTGAATTATCCAATATTAAAATCGTATGCTCAAAATGAGCTGATGGAGAACCATCCGCCGTTATCACAGTCCAGCCATCCGGAGAAGTAATCACTTCATAACCACCAGCATTAACCATAGGCTCAATAGCAATCGTCATTCCTCTTTTCAATTTTGAGCCCGTTCCTCTTTTCCCAAAATTTGGAACCGCTGGATCTTCGTGAAGAAATTTACCAACACCGTGACCACAAAGGTCTCTCACTACAGAAAATCCGTTTCGCTCAACATAATCCTGAACTGCAGCTGATATATCGTGGATTCTGTTTCCACTTTTGGCTTGCTCAATTCCCAGCTGCAATGATTTTTCAGTTACTTCCATAAGCATTTTTTTTTCATCCGAAATTTTTCCAACTGCAACTGTTATTGCTGCATCACCATAATAATTATTTTTAAGAACACCGATATCGAGAGAAATTATATCTCCCTCTTCAAGCTTAGCCTTACCAGGAATTCCGTGCACTACTGCATCATTTATCGAGGTGCAAACTGAACCCGGAAAACCAGGTAAACCTCCCTGCGAATATCCTTTAAATGCAGGAATTGCATTATTACTTCTTATATAATCTTCAGCTACTCGATCCAATTCATAAGTTGTAGCACCTACTTTAACATTTCCTTTAACTAAACGAAGCGTTTCTGCAACTATCCTACAACTCTCTCTTATAAAATCAATCTCTTTTTGAGTCTTTATATAAATCACAAGCTAACTAGGATCTGCGTCCCTTGAATTTCCCGGACTTCATAAAACCATCGTAATGTCTCATCAATAAATGCGATTCAATTTGCTGAAGCGTATCCAGTGCTACACCAACAATAATGAGAAGACTGGTTCCGCCGAAGAACTGAGCGAACTGACCGGATACTCCAAAGCCTCCAACAAATGCCGGTAAAATTGCAATGATAGCTAGGAAAATAGAACCGGGTAAAGTAATCTTGGTTAAAATATTATCAATGAACTCTGAAGTTTGTTTTCCGGGTCTTATACCTGGAATAAATCCGCCCTGCTTCTTCATATTATCTGCTACGTCTTTTGGATTAAATGCTATAGCAGTATAGAAATAAGTAAAGAACACAATCATCAATGCATAGATTACAGAATAAACAGGAGAATTATAGACAAAATAGCTTGATATATTCTGCAAAAAATCGTTATCAGGAAAAAATGATAAAACCGTATTTGGGATAAACATAATTGACTGAGCAAATATAATAGGCATCACTCCTGCGGTGTTAACTCTTAACGGAATGTATTGAGTTACGCCACCATAAATTTTTCTCCCAACAACACGCTTTGCATACTGGACAGGAATTCTTCTTGTGCCTTGTGTAACAAGCACAACACCAGCAATGATAAAGAACATAAAAATTAAAATTATTATTTCAATGATAATCGATCTTTGTCCAACGCCAATTAATCTGATTTCATCAAATATTGCATGTGGGAATCTTGCGATTATTCCAATAAAAATTATCAAAGAAATTCCGTTGCCAATACCTCGTTCAGTTATCTGTTCTCCCATCCACATCATAAAAATAGTGCCGGATGTAAGAATTATAATTGTTGTAAGAACCCAGGCAAAACCGCTCACTGCCTCAGGTACGATTGGTAATCCCTGAACTTGAATATTTAATAGCCTAATTGTAACACCCCAGGCCTGCATTGCAGAAATCAGAACCGTGCCGTAACGAGTAAGCTGGGTAATCTTTTTTCTGCCTTCTTCACCTTCCTGCTGCAGCTTTTGGAAATAAGGAACAACAGCACCAAGGAGCTGAATTATAATTGACGCCGAAATGTAAGGCATTATTCCAAGTGCAAATATCGCTGCATTTGAGAAAGCACCTCCGACAAACATATCGTATAAACCAAAGAGGTTATCTGTCGTTGCATTTTTCATGCTCTCTGTGAGCAGTGTCGTATCAACACCCGGAATTGTAATATGTGCACCTAACCGAACAATAAAAAGCAGAGCCAGCGTATAAAATATCCTCTGGCGAAGTTCGTGTATTTTAAAGATGTTCCGGAAAGTATCTGTAAGTCTCGACATTTAATACCGCATTAAATTAACTTTATTGAACCGCCAGCCGATTCTATTTTTTCTTTTGCACTTTTACTGATTGCATTAACCTCAAGAGTTATTTTTGCTTTAAGTTCGCCTTTACCTAAAATCTTTACCGGCTTTTTAATGCTGGAAATCAAACCTAAATTTTTTAACTCTTCAATGTTTAAAACTTTATCAATTTTGTTTTCATCAGCTATTCTTTGAAGAGCATTAAGATTTACAACCTGGTAGGTTTCCTTAAAAATATTAGTAAAGCCGAATTTCGGAATTCTTCTTTGTAAAGGCATCTGACCACCTTCAAACCAAGATCTCTTTTTCGAACCCGAACGTGATCGCTGACCATTCATTCCTCTGGTTGCCTGGCCGCCGTGACCCGAACCTTCACCTCTGCCGACTCTCTTTCGTTTTTTTCTTGAGCCCTCAGCGTATTTTAAATTACTTAGAATATCCATTTTATAAATTCCTTATTCTTTTACTTCTTCAACCTTAACGAGATGAGTAACTTTTTTAATCATACCCCTTATTTGAGGAGTATCGTTGTGCACTCTTTCCCAGTTAGGTCTGCCCAGACCCAGAGCTTCAATAATTTTTTTCTGTTTCTCTGGTCTGTCTATGATACTTCTGGTTTGTATTATTTTTAACTTAGCCATATAACCTCATTTACGAAGCAAAAATTTCCTGAATAGTTTTTCCTCTTTTGTTTGCCATTGTCTTGGCATCAATTTGCATAAGCAATCCGTTCAAAGTTGCTTTTACCTGGTTATGCGGATTGCTTGAACCAAGAGATTTTGTTAAAATATCCTGAACACCTGCAGCTTCCAAAACTGCTCTGACTCCGCCACCAGCAATCAGCCCGGTTCCCGGAGAAGCTGGTTTCAACAGCACTTTACCAGCACCAAACCTCCCAACTATTTGGTGAGAAATTGTACCTTTTCGAACGTTAACCTTCACAAGATTTTTCTTTGCATCATCAATTCCTTTAGATATTGCATCGGTTACTTCATTAGCTTTTCCAAGTCCAACCCCAACTATTCCGTTTCCATCACCAACCACAACAATAGCATTGAAGCTGAACCGGCGCCCGCCTTTTACAACTTTAGCAACACGATTGATGTGAACAACTTTTTCCTTTAATCCGTCTGTTTCAGTGGATTTGACTCTTTTCAAATTTATCTCCTAAAAAACTTTCGTTATAAAAATGGAAGCTGCCGGGAGAGGATTCGAACCTCTGCAGACGCCTCCAAAGGGCGTAGTCCTACCGTTAGACGACCCGGCAATAAACATTAGAATTGAAGTCCTCCCTCGCGGGCACCATCAGCTAAAGCTTTAACTCTGCCATGATATCTAAAACCACCCCTGTCAAACACAACATTCTTAATGTTTTTTTCCAACGCTTTTTTTGCAAGCATATTACCGATAAGCTTGCTCTTATTTATTTTACCTTTAATTGATTTTACTTCAGCTTTTGCTTCTTTAGCTAAGCTGGAAATTGCAACTAAAGTATTTCCGGTTGTATCATCTATTATTTGAGCATAAATATTATCGAGACTTCTGTAAACCGAAAGACGTGGTCTTCCGGCTGTTCCCGAAATCTTTTTTCTGATTTTGATTTTTGCTCTGGTTCTTGATGTTTTCTTTTTCATTACAAATAAAACTCCTAAAAATTATGCCCCAGCAGTCTTACCGGCTTTTCTGATAATTCTTTCATCTGAATATTTTATACCTTTACCTTTGTAAGGTTCAGGCTTTCTGAAAGATCTGATTTTAGCTGCGACAAGTCCAACTAATTCCTTGTCGATACCTGATATTATTATTTGAGTCGGAGATGGAACTTCTAGTTTAATCTCATCAGGCGGCACAAAGTAAATAGGATGTGAATAACCGATATTCAATAATAAATTTTTTCCTTTGAGCTCAGCCTTGTAACCAACACCTACAATTTCAAGAGTCTTTTTATATGAATCGGTTACTCCGATAATCATATTCTGAATTAATGCACGTGTTAAACCATGCAAAGATCTTGATTCTTTTAAGTCGTCTGGTCTGCTGAACTTTATTTCACTCTCAACAATTTCAGCCTTAATTGCTGGATGAATTGTTCTGTGAAGCTCGCCTTTAGGTCCTTTAACTTTAATTATCTGACCTTCCAAACTAATATTGACGGCTTTTGGAATCTCTACAGGTTTTTTACCTATTCTGGACAATCTTTATTCTCCGACTTTTAATTTTACCATATGTAACAAACTATTTCGCCACCAACTAGTTGACTCCTTGCATCCTTGTCGGTTAACAAACCCTTAGGAGTAGAAATAACTGCGGTGCCTAAACCATTTAAAACTTTCGGCAGCTTATCAGATGCTCTGTAAACACGTAAACCGGGTTTACTGATTCTCTTCAAGCCGTTGATGGCTGGAATTCCGTTTTTGTATTTTAGTACAAGGTTCAGTTTTCTCTGTTTATTGTCATCAATTATTTCGTAATCAATTATATAACCTAAATTTTTAAGAATTTCTGACAATCCTATTTTGACTCTGGATGCCGGAATTTCAACACGCACTTTTTTTGCTTTTGTAGCGTTTCTAATTCTTGTTAAATAATCTGCTATTGGGTCTGTAACTGGCATTTAAACTTTCTCCGTTTACCAACTTGATTTTTTTACACCTGGAATTTCACCCCTCAGAGCCATTTCTCTGAAGACTAGTCTTGAAACTCCAAATTTTCTGTAATAGCTTCTTGCTCTTCCTGTAAACATACAGCGGTTCTTAAGCCTAACGACAGAAGAATCGCGAGGAAGTTTTTGAAGCTCTTCATAATCACCGTTTGCTTTCAGTTCTGCACGTTGCTTCCTGTACTTTTCATAAAGTCTATGTCTTTTTTCTTCTCTTGCTATCAAACATTTACGAGCCATTAAATCTCCTAAGCTGTTTTAATTTCTTTTTTAGTGAAAGGCATTCCGAAAGATTTTAATAATTCGTAAGCCTCGTTATCAGATCTAGCTGATGTTACTATTGTAATATCCATACCCAGAACTTTCGTTATCTTATCAACGTTTATCTCGGGAAAAATAATCTGCTCTTTAACTCCCAGAGTATAATTTCCTCTTCCATCAAAAGATTTATCTGACAAGCCGCGAAAGTCTCTCACACGAGGGAGAGCAACATTTATAAGCCTATCGAGAAACTCATACATTCTTTCTTTACGCAAAGTTACCATTGCGCCGATGCTGAGACCTTCTCTTAACTTAAAGTTTGAGATTGCTTTCTTCGCCTTTCTGATGCTGGCTTTCTGACCTGTTATCGATTCCAGTTCTCTAACCGCTTCCTCAAGAATTTTGGGTTCGGCAACCGCAGCGCCAACTCCCATATTTACTACAATCTTCTCAATCTTCGGAACCTGCATAATATTTTTATAGCTTAAGGTTTTCATCAGACCGGGAACGATATCAGCGCGATAGTAATCAAAAAGTCTGCTTGGAATTTTAACATCCTTTTCAGCGGATGGTTTACCAGCTTCTTTTTTTGATTTCTCTTTCTTTTCTTTTGACTCTTTTACTTGTTTTTTTTCTGCCATCTGTTTAACAATAATTTAAATTCTTATTAAATCATTTCTCCGCTTGCTTTAGCTACGCGGGCAATTTTCTTTTTACCTGTTTTCTCATCAAGAATAACTCTCGAGCCCAATCGTGTTGGTTCATTACTCTTGGGGTCAAGTATCATCACGTTGGAGGCATTAATGGATGCTTCTTTTTCAAGAATTCCTCCTTGCGGACTTTTTCGGTTCGGCTTTGTATGCCTCTTTCTAAGATTTATTCCTTCAACTATAACACGATATTTCTGTGGAAATACTTTTAGTACTTTTCCGGTTTTACCGCGATCGTTTCCGGAAATTACCATAACCATATCATTTTTTCTGATTTTCATAATAAACCTTTTACAATACTTCGGGTGCTAATGAAACGATTTTCATAAATTGTTTATCTCTCAACTCACGCGCAACTGGACCGAAGATACGAGTACCACGCGGCTCGTTCTGAGGATTAATCAACACTGCTGCATTTTCATCAAAGCGAATGTATGAACCATCTTTTCTTCTGACTTCTTTTTTAGTTCTTACAATAACTGCTCTTGAAACTTCACCTTTCTTAACTGTTCCATTCGGCATTGCAGTTTTAACACTAACAACAATTGTATCGCCTACTGTGGCATATCTTCTGCCGCTTCCGCCTAATACCCTGATGCATCTTACTTTCTTTGCACCAGAATTATCGGCCACGATCAGATTTGTTTCTTCCTGTATCATCGCTCGTAATTCTCCTGCCTACTTGGCTTTTTCAATAATTTCGACTAAGCGCCATCTCTTTTTTAAGCTGAGTGGGCGTGTTTCCATAATTTTAACTTTATCACCTGGTTTGCATTCCCTTTTTTCATCATGAGCCATAAGCTTGGTAGTCTTCTTAAAATATTTTTTATAAATAGGATGAGCAACTTTCCTTTCGATGGCAACGGTAATTGTTTTATCCATCTTATTACTAACTACAACACCAATTCTTGTTTTTCTTAATCCGCGCGTTTCCATCTTTTAAGCTTTTGCTCCTTTCACTGAAGTACCTGCTGTTTTTAATTCTCTTTCCTGAAGAATGGTTCTCAACCTTGCAATATCTCTTTTCACATTTTTAATTTTCGCTGTGTTCGTTAATTGCTTCAACTGATGAGAAAACTTCAAGTCAACAAGACTTTGCTCTTCATCTTTTATCCTCTGAATTATTTCTTCAGTTTTCATTTCTTTTATTTCGTGAATCTTCATTTCAAAGTCCTCGGCTTATTCAAAATCTGGTCTTGAAACCACTTTAGTTTTAACAGGAAGCTTGTGCGAGCAAAGCTGAAGCGCTTCATTTGCAACTTCTCTTGTAACTCCGGAAACTTCAAACATAATTCTTCCCGGTTTAACAACTGCAACCCAAAACTCAGGCGCGCCTTTTCCTTTACCCATTCTGGTTTCAAGAGGTTTTTTAGAAACTGGTTTGTCTGGAAAAATTCTTATCCAGACACGACCGTCTCTTTTCATTTTTCTTGAAAGAGCAACACGACACGCTTCAATCTGCCTGCTTGTAATCCAGGCTGGCTCTAAAGATTTTAAACCAAAATCTCCAAAAGCAACTGAGCTTCCGCGCTTCGCGTAGCCTTTTCTTCTACCTCTATGTGCTTTTCTAAATTTTACTCTTTTCGGCATTAACATAATGTTAGCTCCTGCTCAAAATTATTCCATAGCTCTCTTGCCGAGTATTTCTCCACGGCAAATCCACACTTTAATTCCTATTGAGCCATAGATAGTTTCTGCTCTGCCATTTGCATAATCTATATCAGCTCTTAATGTGTGAAGCGGTATTCTACCATCTTTATATTGTTCAGTTCTTGCAATTTCAGCACCACCTAATCTACCACCGCACTTAATTCTTATACCTTCGGCACCCATTCTCATCGAAGCTGTAATTGCCATCTTCATCGCTCTTCTGAAGGACACTCTTCCTTCAATCTGACTCGCAATATTTTCTGCAACCAGATAAGCGTCGAGTTCCGGTCTTTTAATTTCTGAGATCTGAATCTTAACTTCTTTATTAGTTAATTGTCTTAATTCTTCTTCAAGCTGGGTTATTTCTTTACCGCTTTTACCAATTACCACACCCGGTCTTGATGTATGAATATTTAATATTACGTTCTTAGATGTTCTATCAATTATTATTTTAGAAATACCCGCTTTTTTTAATCTGTTTCTTACGTAGCTGCGAAGCTTTTCATCTTCTTTAAGTTTAGTTGCATAACTTTTGCTTTCGTACCAGTTCGAGTTCCAACCTCTAATTAAACCTACTCTTAAACCTATCGGATTAGTTTTCTGTCCCAAAAATTTCTCCTTAAATTATGCTTTTTTTGCTACTATAATTGTTAAATGACAGGATCTTTTTCTAATCCTGTATGCTCTGCCCTGAGGTGCAGGCGATATTCTTCTCAAAGTCGGACCAACATTCACGTAAGCTTCCTTTACAAAAAGATCAGCAGGTTCTACCCTGACAGTTTCCTCTTTTGTATTAATAAGATTTGAAACTGCAGACCTCAAAGTCTTCTCTGCATCTTTAGATGAATGCTTTGAAGAGAAGTGAAGAATCTCCAATGCTTTATCTACTGATTCTCCTCTTATTAAATCAACCACCAATCTCATTTTTCTTGGTGATGAACCTATAAATCTATTTATTGCTCTTGCTTCCATCGTACTTAATCTTTCTTAATTAACCGGCTTTAGCTGCTTTTTCTGCTTTAGTACCCGGGTGGCCTCTAAAAATTCGTGTCGGTGAAAATTCTCCTAATTTATGTCCGACCATATTTTCAGTAATGAAAATCGGAATCATTTTGTTTCCATTATGAACTGCAATAGTATGACCAACAAAATCAGGTGTAATTATAGATGCACGAGACCAGGTCTTAACTATCTTCTTTTGATTCGCATTATTAAGCTGCTTAATTCTTTCAAGCAGTTTATAATGTATAAACGGTCCTTTTTTTACCGAACGGGGCATAAGCTAAACCTAACTTTTCCTTCTTTTAATAATGTATTTATTAGATTGATTTTTTCTTTTACGAGTTTTCAATCCTTTTGATTTCTGTCCCCACGGAGATACCGGATGACCACCGCCGGAAGTTTTACCTTCACCGCCACCCATCGGATGATCCACAGGGTTCATTGCAACTCCTCTAACATATGACCTTCTACCCAACCATCGTGTCCTTCCTGCTTTACCTAGACTAATATTTTCGTGTTCTGAATTTCCTACCATTCCATACGTAGCTAAACAATCTATATTTATCAGTCTTACCTCTCCGGAAGGCATCTTTAGCTGAGCTAAGTTTCCTTCTTTTGCCATTAACTGAATTGAACTGCCAGCACTTCTTCCAATCTGACCACCTTTACCTGGTTTAATTTCAACATTATGAACAAAGCTTCCCAATGGCATTTCTTTAAGCGGCAAAGCATTACCCACTGAAATTTCACTTCCCGGTCCGGATGAAATTTTATCTCCAACCTTCAAACCATTCGGGGCAATTATATATCTTTTTTCACCATCAGCGTAGTGAAGCAGTGCAATTCTTGCTGATCTGTTCGGATCATATTCGATTGAAAAAACTTTTGCAGCAATACCATGCTTATTTCTCTTAAAGTCTATGATTCTGTACCTTCTCTTATGACCGCCACCAATGTGCCTGGAAGTAATTCTGCCAAGATTATTTCTGCCGCCTGATTTCTTTAATGCAACAGTAAGAGATTTTTCGGGAACGGATTTAGTTATCTCTTCAAAAGTATAATTACTTCTAAATCTTGTTCCCGGTGTTACTGGTTTTAATTTTTTAATTCCCATTTACTTACCTGTTTCTAAAAGCTAAACTGCTTCGAATAGCTCAATTTTTTCCCCTTCTTTAAGGGTGATAATTGCTTTTTTATATTTTGCTGTCTTCCCTGTAAATCTTCCTTTTTTTCTAAACTGAGTTTTTGTTTTTCCCGGATGATTTATAGTCTTTACTTCTGTTACATGAACGTTGAACTTTTCTTCGATTGCTTTAGCAATCTGAATTTTATTTGCTTTTGGATTCACTAAAAATCCATATTTACCTTTGTCGGCAGTTATGTTTGTCATCTTCTCTGTAATCAGCGGACTTATTTAATATCTGGTGCATATCAGCTCACCGCCTTTTCTTCATTTTCTCTGAATGCCTTCGAAATAGTTTCAACAGCAGTCTTCTGAAGAACTAAAATCTGATTATTCAGAATATCATAAGTAGAAGCTGTACTTGCCTCCATCACACTAACTTTATTAATATTTCTTCCAGATTTATAAAGATTAGTTTCATTCTTACCTGTTAAAAGAAGAATCTTTTTTCCGTTTAGATTTAATGCTTCCATCATAGACACGAAATCTTTTGTCCTTGGCTTTTCGAAAGAAAAATCTTCAACTATAATCAACTGCTCATCTTTAGCTTTGTAACTAAGCGCAGACTTCCGTGCAAGCAGCTTAACTTTTTGAGGAAGCTTCTGCCTGTAATCTCTCGGACGGGGACCGAATATAGTTCCGCCGCCAATCCATAAAGGAGAACGAGTTGTACCTGCTCTTGCAGTTCCTCTTCCTTTTTGTCTCCAGGGTTTCTTGCCGCCGCCGCTTACTTCTGATCTTTCTTTCGCTTTGTGTGTTCCTTGTCTTTGATTAGCAAGAAATGCTTTAACAGAAAGATAGATTGCATGATCGTTTGGCTGTATGCCGAAGATCTCATCATCAAGCTTAACTTTTTTACCTGAAGGTTTTCCGTCTAATTTTAAAATCTCTAAAGTCATGTTTATTCAGCTATTAATTCTTTTTTATAAGCTTATGGCTTAATCAGTTCAACTATTGAATTTATTGATCCCGGAACAGCACCTTTAACCATTATCAGATTATCCTCCGGGATAATTTTAATTACTTTGAGGTTACGAACTGTAACATTTTCAAAACCCATTCTTCCGGCCATTCTCTGTCCCTTAAAAACTCTTGAGGGATAAGAACTTGCACCAATAGAACCCGGAGCTCTTAATCTATCGCTTTGACCGTGAGTTGTTCCGCCAACTCCACCAAAATTGTGACGCCTCATTACTCCCTGAAATCCTTTGCCTTTACTCTTTCCACTAACTTTAATTATATCACCTTCCTGAAATATATCTGTCTTAATATCATCACCGATTTTTAAACTGCCGGCATCAAAATTTCTGAATTCTTTGACCGTTCGGAGTGGAGAAAGATTGTTCTTCTTGAACTGTCCCAAAACCGGTTTAGTTGTGTGTTTTTCTTTCCGCTCTTCAAAGCCAATAACTACAGCTGAGTAACCGTCTTTTTCCTTTTCACGAAAAGACACAACTTTGCAGGGTCCAGCCTGAATAACAGTAACAGTTACTAAATCACCTTCAGCATTAAAAATGCTTGTCATTCCTATTTTTTTTCCTAAAATACCCGGCATATCAAACTCAGTTTTAAATTATAACTTAATTTCTATATCAACACCCGCCGGAATATCAAGCTTACTTAATGAGTCGACGGTTTTATTATTTGAATTATGAATATCTATTATTCTTTTGTGTGCACGCGTTTCAAATTGCTCTCGTGATTTCTTATCAACGTGAGGAGATCTCAGTACTGTATAGATAGTTTTGCGTGTCGGCAGAGGAATTGGTCCTGAGACCACAGCTCCAGTACTTCTGACAGTTTTGATGATCTTCTCGGTTGACTTATCAATCAAAATATGATCATAAGATTTCAACTTAATTCTTATTTTCTGACCAGCCAATTAGAAACTCCTTCTATTTAACACAAATGAAAAGGGAGATAAGGTCTCCCTTTTCTTAAAAAATATTTAATAATTATTTATAAATCTTTGTTACGACACCAGCACCAACGGTTCTGCCGCCTTCACGAATAGCAAATCTTAATCCTTCTTCCATAGCGATTTCAGAAATCAAATCAATCTTAAGCTTAACATTATCACCAGGCATAACCATTTCAGTACCTTCGGGAAGAGTGGCAACACCGGTTACGTCGGTAGTTCTGAAATAGAACTGTGGTCTGTAACCATTAAAAAATGGTGTGTGTCTTCCGCCTTCATTCTTTGACAATATATAAACTGATCCATCAAAAACTGTATGAGGAGTAATGGAACCGGTTTTTGCTAATACCATTCCTCTTTCGATTTCATTTTTATCAACACCTCTGAGCAATATTCCGGCATTATCACCCGCCATTGCCACATCAAGTTCTTTTCTGAACATTTCGATTCCTGTAACAACTGTTTTCTTGTGGATACCAAGACCGATAAGTTCAACTTCTTCCTGAAGTTTTACCTCGCCTCTTTCTACTCTGCCGGTAGCTACAGTTCCGCGACCGGTAATAGAAAATACGTCTTCAACAGGCATCAAGAATGGCTTCTTGGTTTCTCTTTCAGGTATTGGAATATATGTATCAACAGCTTCCATAAGTTTCCAGATACAATCAAGTCTCGGATCATCAATCTTAGTTTCAGTGCTTGCCGCAGCCTCAAGAGCTTTTAATGCTGAACCTCTGATAATAGGTATATCTTTACCAGGAAATTCATAAGATGTTAAAAGATCCCTCAACTCTTCTTCAACAAGGTCTAAAAGTTCAGGATCATCCACCATATCAACTTTATTCATAAATACAACTATTTTAGGAACACCTACCTGACGAGCAAGGAGAATATGTTCTCTGGTTTGAGGCATAGGTCCATCTGTAGCAGCAACAACAAGAATAGCACCATCCATCTGTGCTGCTCCGGTAATCATGTTTTTAACATAGTCAGCGTGGCCAGGACAATCTACGTGAGCGTAGTGTCTTTTTTCAGTTGAATATTCCACGTGGGCTGTTGCGATTGTAATGCCTCTTTCTCGTTCTTCAGGTGCATTATCAATACTATCAAAAGTTCTGATGTCTGATAATCCCTTTTTATTAAGAGCCATTGTGATGGCGGCAGTTAATGTGGTTTTACCATGATCTACGTGACCAATTGTACCGACGTTAACGTGCGGCTTACTTCTGTCAAATTTTGCTTTTGCCATCGGTTTCTCCTTTTAATTTTGTTCCTTTTTTTGTTTATTCTTAATTAATTAAATTACTGTTGATTTTTTACCTAGTGATTTTTCAGCAATTTCTTCAGCAATTGATTGAGGCACCTGCTGATAATGGTCAAACTGCATTGTGTAAATTGCTCTACCCTGTGTCATTGATCTTAAGATGGTAGAGTAACCAAACATTTCAGAAAGAGGTACGAGTGCTTTAATAACCTGCGCATCTTTCCTTGCATTGAAACCTTCAATTTTTCCTCTTCGCGAGTTAATATCTCCCATAACATCACCCAAATAATCTTCAGGTGTAACTACCTCAACTGACATTATGGGTTCCAATAATATGGGTTTAGCTTTCTTTGATCCATTTTTAAAAGCCATTGATCCGGCAACTTTAAATGATAACTCATCTGAATCCACATCGTGATACGATCCATCGTACAAAGTAGCTTTAACATCAACAACCGGAAAGCCAGCAACCACACCGTTTCTCATTGCTTCCTGAATTCCAGCCGATACTGGCTGAATATATTCTTTAGGTATTGATCCGCCGACAATGGCATTTATGAACTCGAAGCCTTTTCCAGTTTCGTTAGGTCCTAATTCAATTTCAACGTGGCCATATTTACCACGTCCACCAGATTGTTTAATAAACTTACCTTCTGCTTTAACTGTCTCTGTAATAGTCTCTCTATAGGCTACCTGGGGTTTACCAATATTAGCTTCAACTTTAAATTCTCTTCTCATTCTGTCAACAAGAATTTCAAGATGAAGCTCACCCATTCCACTGATTAATGTTTGACCTGTTTCATGATCAACATTAACTCTGAATGTCGGATCTTCATCTGACAGCTTTGAAAGCGATTCAGATAATTTATCCTGGTCAGCTTTGGTTTTTGGTTCAATAGCAATTTGTATGACCGGTTCAGGAAAAGTAATCCTTTCGAGAATAATCGGATCATCTTCACTACATAAAGTATCACCAGTTCTAGTATGTTTTAAACCAACAACCGCTGCAATGTCACCGGCTTTAACTTCATCAATATCTTCCCGATGATTTGCATGCATCTGTAATAGTCTTCCAATTCGTTCTTTCCTCTGACTAACCGAATTATAAATGTATGATCCAGCTTTTAAAGTTCCAGCGTAAACACGGAAGAAACATAATTTACCAACAAAGGGATCACTCATTATCTTAAAGGCTAGAGCAGCAAACTTTTCTTTCTCATCAATTTTTCTCGTGACTGAATCATTGATTCCAATATGATGGGCTTCAATTTCCTTAAAATCTATTGGCGAAGGAAGCAAATCAACGACATAATCAAGAAGTTTTTGAATGCCTTTATTCTTAAATGCCGCCCCACAAAGAACTGGAATTATTTTAAGTTCGATTGTTGCCTTTCTCAATACTGCGAGTACTTCAACAGGAGAAATTTCTTTTCCTTCAAGATATTTTTCTAGCAAGGTGTCATCTACATCAGAAACAGCTTCGAGCATTTGTGTTCTGTATTTGTTGGCCACTTCGATTAAATCCTGTGGAATAGGAATTTCATCATATGTAGCACCAAAAGTTTCTTCATGATACATTCTGGCATTAAAATGAATCAAGTCAATCACTCCGGAAAACAAATCACCCTGACCAATAGGTAAATTTATTGGAACTGCATTCGCTTTTAATCGGTCTTTCATCATTTGGAGTGCATTATAGAAATCCGCACCAACTCTGTCTACTTTGTTTATAAATGCAATCCGCGGTACGTTATATTTATCTGCCTGTCTCCAAACGGTTTCGGATTGTGGTTCAACACCACCAACAGCACAGAATAAAGCAACGGCGCCATCTAAAACTCTTAAAGATCTTTCAACTTCTGCTGTAAAATCAACGTGGCCAGGTGTATCAATTATGTTTATCTGATGATCATTCCAGTAACACGTTGTTGCAGCACTGGTAATAGTTATACCTCGCTCTTTTTCCTGTTCCATCCAATCCATAACTGCAGCACCATCATGAACTTCTCCAAGTCGATGTAATTTACCGGTATAAAAAAGAATCCGCTCGGTCGTAGTAGTCTTACCTGCATCGATATGCGCCATAATCCCAATGTTTCTTACACGCTCTATTTTAGTTCTCTGCGACATAATTTCTTTATTATTTCCTACCACTTAAAGTGAGCAAAAGCTTTATTTGCTTCTGCCATTTTATGAGTATCCTCTTTCTTTTTAACAGCTGATCCTTCATTATTTGAAGCGGCTATTAGCTCTTGAGCAAGTTTCTGCGACATTGTCTTATCTCCACGCTGACTAGAATACGTTTTTATCCACCTCATGGCCAATGCGTTTCTCCGTTCTGGTCTAACTTCGCTCGGAACTTGATAAGTTGCACCACCCACTCTTCTGCTTCTAACTTCTATTACAGGCTGAACATTGGATAGTGCCTGCTTGAAAACTTCAAGACCCGGTTTTTTTGTTTTCCCTTCAATGATATCAAACGCACCATAAATAATTTTTCTTGCTGCTGATTTTTTACCATCATTCATCAAACAATTGATGAATTTTGAAACAATGATATCATTGAATTTAGGATCCGGTTTTATAAATCTTTTTTCTGCTCTTCTTTTTCTCATACGTCATTACGATTTAGGTTTTTTAGCTCCATATTTAGATCTTCCTTTTTTTCTATCTTCAACACCACTTGTATCCAGTGTGCCGCGGATTATGTGATATCTAACACCGGGTAAATCCTTAACACGGCCACCTCTGATCAGAACAATCGAATGTTCTTGAAGATTGTGTCCCTCCCCAGGTATATAAGCAGTTACTTCCATATGATTAGTTAACCTCACTCTGGCAACTTTTCTAAGCGCTGAATTAGGTTTCTTAGGAGTAGTTGTGTATACTCGTGTGCACACACCACGCTTTTGTGGACAAGCACTTAAAGCCGGTGCTTTGTTTTTTGCTAATATCTGGACCCGTCCTTTTCTAACGAGTTGATTAATAGTTGGCAATACTTTCTCCTAAGTTTAATTCATATAAAAAAATTCGGATTTCAAATATACTTCTTCATAACAATTAAGTCAAGAAATTCAAACACTTCAAAATACTATTCAACACCACTTTCTTCAATCTTAATTTCTTCCGCTTTTACCTCTGAAGCGACCTCTTCGTCATTCTTTAATGATACAACTCTATACTTTTTAAGCCCTGTCCCAGCAGGAATAAGATGACCCATAACGATGTTTTCTTTTAACCCGATCAATCGGTCAATTTTCGCCTGAATCGCAGCATTGGCAAGAACTTTTGTAGTTTCCTGGAATGATGCAGCAGACAGGAAGCTTTCGGTAGAAAGTGCGGCCTGAGTTATTCCTAATAGAACATGTTCAAAAGTTGCAGGCATCGCATCTCTGACTTCCATATGTTTTTTCTCTCTCTTTTTGAGGTCTGCGTTTAGCTCCCGCACTTTGGGCTTCTGTACCAGATGTACCATTCTTAAATCTTGAGTCACCTTTATCCTCAACCACTACCATATTTGTCATTTTATTATTTTCTTCAATGAACTCAATTCGATCAACTAAATCTTCTTCAAGGAACTTTGTATCGCCGGGAGAAACTACCCTCACCTTTTGTAGCATTTGTCTTACAATAACTTCAATATGCTTATCATTAATTTTAACACCTTGAAGACGGTAAACATCCTGAATTTCATTAACAAGATATTCCTGAACTGAACTTGTTCCTTTTATTCTTAAAATATCATGAGGATTCATTGGTCCATCAGTGATTTTTTCACCAGCCGGAATATCATCACTTTCCTGAACGAGGATGTGTTTCCCTAATGGAACAGCATATTTCTTCTCATCTGAACCATCTTGAGCAACCACAGAAATTTCTCTCGATCCCTTCTTTCTTCCACCAAACTTTACTAAACCTTCAATATCAGAAACGATAGCAGGATCCTGAGGACTTCTTGCTTCAAAAAGTTCAGTTACTCTTGGTAGACCACCTGTAATATCTCTCGTCTTGGTTGTTTGTTTGGATATTTTCGCAAGCACGGTTCCTGCAGCTATTGACTCCCCTTCCTCAACTGCAAGATACGATCTAGTTGGAAGGTTGAATGATTTTTTATCACCATTCTCTGCCACGATCACAATGCTTGGTGTAAGAGTTTTATCTTTAGAATCTATTACAACTTTCTGAACGTGTCCGGTTTGTTCATCCGTAACCTGCTTTAATGTTGAGCCATCAATAATATCTACGAAACCAACTTTACCAGGGATGTCAGCAATGATTAATGCATTGTAAGGATCGTGATGATAAAGTGGTGCGTTCTTGTTTACTTTTTGTTCATTATCTACAGTAAGTTCAGCACCATAAGGCACATCATATTTTTTAAGTTGACGATTATTTTCATCATATATGCCTAAAGCGCCTCTTCTTCCTGTTACAACCTTTACCTTCCTCTCAGACCCACTAAAGGGATCCTGAATTGTTTTTTCAACATAAACTACTTTTTCAAACTTAACTGCGCCTTCGATATTTGTTTCAACCTGTGACTGAGTTGCAATTCTGGATGAAGTACCACCAAGATGGAATGTTCTTAATGTAAGCTGTGTGCCAGGTTCACCAATAGATTGTGCAGCAACAATTCCAACAGCCTCGCCAACTTCAACAAGTTTACTGGTTGTAAGATTTCTTCCGTAACATTTTGCACAAACACCTTTCTTGGATTCGCAGGTTAACACTGTTCTAATATAGACTGCATCAATATTAGCATCTTCAATTTTTTCGGCGATGCTTTCAGTTATAATCTCACCCGCTTCAATAATTAGTTCTTCAGTAATTGGATGATAAACATCTTCCTGAACAACCCTACCGGTAATACGCTCACCTAGAGGTTCTCTTTCCTGCTCAACGTCTTTGAGTGCTTTGACTTCGATACCAAGAATAGTTCCGCAATCTATTTCAGTGATTATGACATCCTGAGAAACATCTACCAATCTTCTTGTCAAATAACCAGCATCGGCAGTTTTTAGCGCTGTGTCAGCCAAACCTTTTCTTGCGCCGTGTGTTGAAATAAAGTATTCGAGAACTGTCAATCCTTCTTTAAAATTTGCAACAATAGGATTCTCAATAATTTCACCCGCCTGACCTGACAATGTTTTCTGAGGTTTCATCATCAAACCTCTCATTCCTGCTAATTGTCTTACCTGTTCCTGTGAACCTCTTGCGCCAGAGTCAACCATCATGTGAAGCGAGTTAAATCCACCTTCAGCTCTTTTAATTTTTTCCATAAGAGCACGTGATACGTCATTTGTCGTATGGGTCCAAACGTCAATTATTTTATTATATCTTTCAGCATCTGTAATAACGCCCTGTTCATGTTCGTTAAGAATACCATCAACTTTTTTGTTTGCCTTAGCAATAAGATTTTCTTTTTCTTCTGGAACAACCATATCTGCATAGCTAACAGATAACCCACCTTCACTTGCAAATTTGAACCCTAAGTCTTTAAGATCATCTAAAAATTTTGCAGTTACTTTGTTACCAAGCTGGATATACATCTTGCCTATAATTCCACCAAATATTTTCTTTATGAGTAATTGATTGATATAACCAATTTCCTTTGGCAGGACTTGATTGAAGATAACTCTTCCGGTAGTTGTTTCAACAAAATTTCCATCTATCTTAACTTTAATCTTGGCATGCAAGCCAACTTTCTTATTATCATAAGCGATGATCACTTCTTCGGGAGAATAAAATATCATTCCCTCACCTTTATCACCTTCTCTCTGCTTTGTGAGGTAATAACAGCCAAGTACTATATCCTGAGTAGGAACAACTATCGGGCTTCCATTCTGAGGAGATAATATATTATGACTGCTGAGCATTAATAAAGAAGCTTCTAGCTGTGCTTCGTATGACAGAGGAACGTGAACAGCCATCTGGTCACCATCAAAGTCAGCATTAAATGCAGTGCAAACCATCGGATGCAGCTGAATAGCTTTTTCATCAATCAGTATTGGCTGAAATGCCTGAATACCCAATCTGTGCAAAGTTGGTGCTCTATTCAGCAGAACAGGATGTGCCTGGATTATTTTTTCAAGAATATCCCAGATCATCGGGTCTTTTCTGTCAACAACTTTTCTTGCACTCTTTACTGTTTTGTTATGTCCTCTTTCGATAAGCTTCCTGATTAGGAATGGTTTAAATAATTCAACTGCTATATCTTTTGGAAGACCGCATTGATGCAGTTTAAGTTCAGGACCAACAACGATAACCGAACGTGCAGAATAATCAACTCTCTTCCCTAATAAGTTTTGACGGAATCTTCCCTGCTTTCCTTTGAGCATATCACTCAAAGATTTCAGCGGACGATTGCTGTCACTTCTAACAGCGCTTCCTCTGCGTGAATTATCGAAGAGCGCATCAACTGCTTCCTGAAGCATTCTTTTTTCATTTCGAAGAATTACTTCGGGAGCTTTTATGTCCATCAATCTCTTTAAACGATTATTACGAATAATTACTCTTCTGTAAAGATCATTCAAATCGCTTGTTGCAAACCTTCCACCTTCAAGTGGAACAAGAGGTCTGAGTTCCGGTGGAATAACCGGAATATAATTTAGAACCATCCACTCAGGTTTGTTTTCAACTTTTATATTTTCAGCTTTAAATGCTTCAATTACTCTTAGTCTTTTTAGAAGATCAGCTTTCTTCTGCTGAGAGGTTTCAACTTTAACCTGCTCACGAAGTTCTTCAGATAACTTTTCTACATTTGTATTCTTGAGAATAGTTTTTACCGCATCGCCACCAATTTTCGCAACGAACTTATCCGCATGAGTGTCTTCAAATCTTTGATTCTCTGATGGTAAAGAGCTCATCACTTCAAAATACTGATCTTCAGAAATAAGATCACCTTTTTTCAATCCGGTTGGTCCAGGATTTAAAACAATATAAGATTCATAATAAATAACTTTTTCAAGTTCCTTCAGACTCAATCCTATAATATTTCCAATCTTTGAAGGCTGCGATCTGAAAAACCAGATATGAACAACAGGAACGGCAAGACCAATGTGCCCCATTCTTTCACGACGTACACTTTTCTGTGTAACTTCAACGCCGCATCTATCGCAGATAATACCTTTATATCTTATTCTTTTATACTTTCCGCAGAAACATTCCCAGTCTCGTGTGGGACCAAATATTTTTTCACAGAACAAACCGTCTTTCTCAGGCCGGAATGATCTGTAATTAATTGTTTCAGGCTTAGTAACCTCTCCATAAGATCTTGATAAAATATCATCGGGACTTGCAAGACTAATCGTAATGCTGTCTATATCCATCATTGCATGTTCTTGGATTCTGAAAGCCATATTTTATCTCCTAAGTTCTATTAAAATTCTTTTAAATAAATGAATTAATTAATCGTGACGTCGAGCCCTAATCCCTGCAGCTCTTTAATTAATACGTTGAATGACTCTGGTATATTTGGCTGTAACAGATTATCACCTTTAACAATAGCTTCATAAGCTTTAGCTCTTCCTGCAACATCATCACTTTTTATTGTCAAAATTTCCTGTAAAGTGTAAGCAGCACCGTATCCTTCAAGTGCCCATACTTCCATTTCACCGAAACGCTGACCGCCAAACTGAGCTTTACCACCTAGCGGCTGCTGTGTAATTAATGAATAGGGACCTATTGAACGGGCATGTATTTTATCATCAACAAGATGGCTTAGTTTCATCATATATATATATCCACAGGTAACTTTCTGATGGAACTTATCACCTGAACGTCCATCATAAAGATCTGTCTTCGAACCTAATTCCATATTTGCCTTTCCCAGCCATTCTTCTACGTCTTCAACTTTGGCCCCATCAAAAATCGGAGTTGCGAATTTCACTCCAAGTGTTTTTCCTACCCATCCAAGCGCTGTTTCATAAAGCTGACCAAGGTTCATCCTTGAAGGTACACCAAGCGGATTCAAAATAATATCCATAGGGGTTCCATCAGGCAAATAAGGCATATCTTCCACTGGAACAACTTTCGCAACAACACCTTTATTCCCGTGTCTGCCCGCCATCTTATCACCAACAGAAACTTTTCTCTTCTTGGCAACATAAACTTTTGCAAGCTGAACTATTCCCGGAGGCAGTTCATCTCCACTCGCAATTTTAATTTTCTCGCGCTTATAGTCTTCACCGATTTCGGCTGATTTGTCAAAATAATTTTTAAATAAAGTTTTTATGTGCTGATTAGTCTTTTTGCTATCGAACCAGTCAAGAGTATAGTCAAGCTTGGTTACATCTTCGATAGAAGAGAAGGTTGACTCCTTAATAGTTGTATTGCCTCTCAAAGCAACTGATCCATCAAGGTCCCTTATCCCGGTTGTTACTAATCCTTCACAAAGCTTCGTTAATTTTTCAACAAGCTTTGCATAATTTTCTTTTAAACGATGATTGTGTTCGTGCTCAACAGAATCCAGCAAAGCTTTTTCCGATTTCTTTGAATCAGCATCTCTTTTCTTTCTGCTGAAAAGTCTTGTTTTAATAACAGTTCCTCTTAATCCCGGAGGTGCTTTTAAGGAAGCATCTTTAACATCCCCGGCTTTATCGCCGAATATTGCTCTTAGCAGTTTTTCTTCAGGTGTAGGATCGGTTTCACCTTTAGGTGTAATCTTTCCAATCAGTATATCGCCTTCCTTTACTTCCGCACCCTCTCTGACTATTCCGTATTCATCAAGATTCTTAACTGCTTCTTCACTTACGTTCGGAATTTCTCTTGTGAGTTCTTCCTCACCACGCTTAGTCTCACGAACCTGCAGTTCAAATTCTTCAATATGAAGTGAAGTGAAATCATCATCTTTAACAAGTCTTTCACTTAGAATAATAGCATCTTCAAAATTGTATCCACGCCAGGGCATAAACGCGACAAGGACATTTCTGCCGAGTGCAAGTTCACCTTCCTCGGTTGCCTGTCCATCAGCTAGCACATCACCTTCTTCAATCTTCTGACCCTCAACTACATATGGTTTTTGATTTATGCATGTTTCCTGGTTCGTGCCATGAAACTTTATAAGGTTATAAGTAACTCTTCTTACATCGTTGAATGATGTAATCGCTTCGATGCTGTTTGGGTTGATATCATATCTGACTGTAATTTTGGTTGAATCAACATACTCAATAACACCACTATTCTCGGCTACAATTATTGTTCTTGAATCACGTGCAACTCTTCCTTCCATGCCAGTACCAACAATTGGATTCTGTGGCTTAAGAAGCGGAACAGCCTGGCGTTGCATGTTTGAACCCATAAGCGCTCTGTTAGCATCATCGTGTTCAAGAAATGGAATGAGCGCTGCTGCAGGACTTACAATCTGTGCAGGAGCCACATCCATATATTCAACCTGATCAGGAGAAACAATTGGAAATTCTCCTTGTAAACGTGACTTAACTCTTTCTTTAACAAATTTCGACTGCTCATCTAATTGTGCGTTCGCCTGAGCGATTGTAAAAATATCTTCCTGTTCAGCGCTGAGGAATTCAACTTCTTTGGTTACTTTACCCTTATTTACTTTTCTATAAGGAGTTTCGAGGAAGCCATAGCGATTTACTCTGGCATAAATCGTTAACGAAGAAATTAATCCAATGTTCGGTCCTTCAGGAGTTTCAATTGGACAAAGTCGACCGTAGTGAGTGTAGTGTACGTCTCGAACTTCAAATCCGGCTCGTTCTCTAGTTAAACCGCCAGGTCCTAAGGCTGACATTCTTCTTTTGTGAGTAAGTTCAGCTAAAGGATTTGTTTGATCCATAAACTGCGAGAGCTGGTTTGTACCAAAGAACGCATTTATTACACTTGTAATCGTACGCGCATTAACAAGATCTTGTGGTGTAAAGTTTTCTGTATCGCGCATGTTCATTCGTTCCTTTATTGTCCTTGCCATACGCGCCATACCAACATTAAACTGCTGACTAAGCTGTTCACCTACGGTTCTTACTCTTCTGTTGCCAAGATGGTCAATATCATCAACCGGTTCAGTTCCATTCTTCAGCTTAATCATATATTTCATGATCTCAATAATATCCTGAATTGTAAGAACCGTTGTTGTTTCAGGAATATCTAACTTAAGTTTGTCGTTCATGCGATGACGACCAACATCTCCCAGATCATATCTTTTATCATTAAAAAATAATTTTTCAATTAAGGCTGCAGCTGTTTCAACGTCCGGGGCTTCACCCGATCTTAGCTGTCTGTAAATTGCATAAAGTGCTTCTTCTTTTGATTGAGCAGAATCTTTCTTCAGTGTGTTAACAATAAGATCCTGATCCGGAGATGTATCGCGTGAAAGAAATCTAATAGATTCAATTTCAGCTTCTCCTAATCTTTCTACATCTTCCTCTGTGAGCAAGCTTCCACCGCTGAGGAAAATTTCTCCGGTTGACATATCAAATACATCGCTGGCGATAGCTCTTCCAATGTAAGAGCTTAAATCAGCTCTGTTAACATTTACTTCTTCTATAAGATTAAAAAGATTAAATATATCATCATTACTTGTATAGCCAAGTGCTCGAAGTAAAGTTGTTGCGGGAAATTTCTTTCTTCTATCGATATAAACATTTAATACAAAATTGATATCGGTAGCAAACTCTACCCAGGAACCGCGCAGAGGAATTATTCTTGCAGAGTAAATAGGAGTTCCGTTTGGATGAACTGTTTCTGAAAAAGCAACACCGGGTGAACGATGCAGCTGAGATACAACAACTCTTTCTGCACCATTAATTACGAATGTTCCTTTCTCTGTCATAAAAGGTACGCTGCCAAGATAAACTTCCTGTTCAACACTATTCACAAACTCAGCTGTATCCGGATCCTTTGCAGATAACCTTAGCTTTGCCTTGAGCGGTGCAGCAAAAGTTAAACCTCTTTCCATGCATTCTTCAACAGAGAATCTTGCCTTCTCAACGTTGTAATGAATGAAATCCAGCCGGTAATTCTCTTTATTATCGAATATCGGGAAGTTATCTATAAATACCTTTTGAAGACCTTTATTCTCCCTATCTTCAGGAAGTTTGTCGAGCTGTATAAAATCTTCGAATGTTTCAGTCTGGATATTTAGTAAATCCGGAACATCCATAATAGATTTTATAGCTCCAAAGGAAATACGGTTATTATTCAATTATCCTTCTCCTATTATTAAAAAACTTGATTTTTCTAAGCATAAATTTGCATCATCCTAAACGCAAAAAGCGATAGAACGGAAAACCGTACTATCACTCTTCACATAAGGATTTAATATCGGCTATGAAATGATTATTTCATTACTACTGTAGCGCCGGCTTCTTCAAACTCTTTTTTGAGTTTTTCAGCTTCATCTTTTGATATACCCTCTTTAACTGTGTTCGGGGCGCCATCAACAAGATCTTTTGCTTCTTTCAATCCTAAACCGGTATGTGCTCTAACCACTTTTATAACGTTGATTTTCTTTTCTCCGGCAGCTTGTAATACGACGGTAAATTCTGTCTGTTCTTCAACTACTGCTGCTTCTCCACCGGCCATTGGACCTGCCATCATCATTGGTGCTGCAGCTGTTACTCCAAATTCCTCTTCCAGAGCTTTCTTGAGTTCTGCAGCTTCAATAAGGGACATCCCTTTTATCAATTCTAATGCTTTAGTTACTTTTTCTGACATTTTTATTCTCCTGATTTTTTTTAAATTCTTAAAAATTACGCAGCTTGTTTTTGAGAAATCTGTTCAACAACACTAACAAGATCTCTCATAACCGCATTGATAGCTCCAACAATTCCCGATACCGGTGAATTGAGCGAGCCCATTATTCCGGCTATTAGTTCATTCTTTGTTGGAAGTGTAGCCAATACTTTCAACTGACTACCGTCGAAATACTCTCCCTCAACATAGCAGGCTCTGAGTGAAAGTTTTTCTTTATCACCAAAATATTTATTGATGATTTTTGCCGGTGCAAGAGGATTTTTTGTTGTAAACGCAAATCCAATCATACCGGTTAAATGGTCCGCAATTTTATCATACTTACCCGATTCTTTAAGAGCTCTTTTTACCAGAGTATTTTTATATACTTTGTAACGAACTCCTTCATTTCGGAACTGATTACGAAGAGCACTGATGTCTTCAACATTAATTCCGTGATAATCGGTTAAGTAAAATGCAGATGAACTCTCAAGGAGCTCTTTTATCTCAGAAATTATTTCTGATTTTTCGTTTCTGTTCATTTTACTCCCGTTTCATTAATTATTTAACGTGTCGGTTAGAAGCATTTATTTTTTGAGTGCGTAAACTTTATTCTGCCTGACGAACTGTATATTCATCTTTAGTAATTCGTAATCCCGGTCCCATGGTGCTTGATAGGAATAAGCTCTTAACATACTGACCTTTAGCGGAAGCTGGTTTCATTTTGATAATTGTATTGACGAAAGCTTTTGCGTTTTCAACAAGCTTATCAGTTTCAAAATTTAATTTTCCGACTGAAGTATGAACAATACCGGTTTTCTCAACTCTGAATTCTATTTTACCTGCTTTAATTTCTTTAACAGCTTGAGCCACATCCTGTGTAACTGTACCGCTCTTGGGATTTGGCATCAATCCCTTTGGTCCAAGAATTTTTCCAAGCTTTCCTAATTCACTCATCGAATCAGGAGTTGAAATTATGACATCCACATCTGTCCATCCACCTTTAATTTTCTCAAGGTATTCCTCAAAGCCTGCATAATCAGCACCTGCATCAAGTGCTTCCTGAGCCTTAGCACCTTTTGAAATAACAAGAACTGAAACCTGTTTTCCCGTACCGTGAGGTAGAGAAACGGTTCCTCTCAACATCTGATCAGCCTGGCGAGGATCGACACCGAGACGCATTGCACAATCAAGAGATTCAACGAACTTCACTTTCGAAGTTTCTTTGAGTAAAGCAACTGCCTCTTGCAGTGTATATTCCTTATCCTTCTTTAATTTGGACTGAAATTCTTTTTTTCTTTTTGTAATCTTCATATTTAAACCAAAGTATATTTAGTTTCGGAAAATAAAATTTAATCTTCGACTGTAAGTCCCATGCTTCTTGCCGTTCCTGCAATCATACTCATGGCGTGATCCAGATCGAATGCATTTAAGTCTTTCATCTTTATCTCTGCAATCTCTTTAAGTTGATTACGAGTTACCTTCCCAACTTTTGCCTTGTTAGATTCAGGTGAACCTTTCTCTACTTTTGTTAACTTCTTAAGGAGTACAGCAGCAGGAGGTGTCTTAGTAATAAATGTGAAAGACTTGTCGGAATAAACCGTTATGACTACTGGGATAATCAATCCATCTTTATCCTGTGTCCTTCCATTAAACTGTTTACAGAACTCCATTATGTTAACACCTTTTTGACCAAGTGCTGGTCCTACAGGTGGAGAAGGATTTGCCTTACCTGCTGGTATCTGTAATTTTATAAAACTATCTATTTTTTTTGCCATGATTATTTGCCCTAATCGAATAAAAATTATTTTTCTAATTCTGCTTGAACGAAGTCAATTTCAACCGGAGTTTTTCTTCCAAAGATTGAAACCATAACCTTCATCTTCATTTTTTCTTCATTAACTTCCTGAACCGTTCCACTAAAGTTGTTGAATGGACCATCTATTATCTTAACAAGATCACCATTCCTGAAAATTGTTTCCATTCTTTCTGTACTTTCATTCTGGGTAATCCTGCCAACAATCCGTCTTACTTCTTCTGGCTGAAGAGGATTTGGCATATTACCTGTTCCCAGGAAGCCCATAACAGATTGTGTCCTTAGAATAAATTCCTTAACCTGATTATCTAATTCTGCCTGAACGAGAATATAACCGGGAAAAAAGTTTTTTGTTTTGCTGCGCTTTTTGCCATCCTTAACTTCGAACACCTTTTCTGTCGGAACAAGTATCTCTTTTATCTTCGACTTTAATTTTTCATTCTCTTGAATTCCAGTTTCTAAAAACTGCTTTACTTTATTCTCGTGTCCTGAGAAAGTTCTTACAACATACCATTTTGCTTCCATCGATTTTACCTGTTAAAATATTCCCTTCATTACCTGACTAATAAGCATATCAATTACATAGGCAAATCCAGCAAGTATAATGCAAACAACAATCACAATTTTAGTAGATTCAAAAAGTTCAGCCTTTGTAGGCCAGGTAACTTTTTTCATTTCCTTCACTACGTCTTCAAAAAAAATTTTTATCTTTTCTTTCATATTCCAATCAATAATTTTTAATGGCACGTCAGGAGGGACTCGAACCCCCAACCTGCGGTTTTGGAGACCGCTGCTCTAGCCAATTGAGCTACTGACGTATTATTTAGTTTCCTTAAATATTACGTGCTTGCGAACAACAGGATCATACTTTTTATACTCAACTCTTGAAGGGTGAGTTCTCTTATTTTTTGTCGTAGTATACCTGTATCCAGTACCGGCGGTATCTTCTAAAGTTATTATTTGTCTTATATTACTTTTTGCCATTGTTTGCTCCTAAATTTTTTTGAGCTGACGACCGGGATTGAACCGGTGACCTCATCCTTACCAAGGATGTGCTCTACCAACTGAGCTACGTCAGCAGACCTGTAGAGCGGGAGACGGGACTCGAACCCGCGACCAACAGCTTGGAAGGCTGTGACTCTAGCCAACTGAGTTACTCCCGCTTGAAATAAACCCAAAGAACATTACAATCAATTAAAGAATTGAGCATAGAATTCTAAATTAAAAAACTACTATTTTTAATTTGAAAATAAATTCAATTCAATTTTGATAGTAAGAAAAAGGAGAATCTAAAAAAATCTATTTTATCTCAAAATGAAAAATACTGCTTAGAATCCGTGGGCGGCGAGGGATTCGAACCCCCAAAGGCATAAGCCAACGGATTTACAGTCCGCCCCGGCTCTCCAACTCCGGCGTCCGCCCGATTTTGCAAAAACCGAGCAACAAATATATTCTATGAGGTATAAAAATGCAAGTAATTTGGAGGTTATATACTTTAGACCTAATGTTTCCACAATTCGCGGTCTAAGCTACGGTATTGGATTGCTTCGCTAACGTGCTGAGGCAGGATGTTTTCAGAATTATCAATATCTGCAATTGTTCGGCTCACCTTTAGAATTCTATCATATGCCCGGGCAGATAAACCAAGCTTGGTCATGGCCATCTTCAACAATTCTTCCCCCGAACTGTCTAATTTGCAAAATTTTCTCACTTCTTTAGATCCCATATCAGCATTATTAAAGATATGCTTGAATTCCTGAAATCTATTTAGTTGAATATCTCTGGCTTTAATTACCCTATCCCTTATAATTTCTGACTTTTCAGTTGGTATATCGGTTGCCAATTCCTTATACTTTACTGCGGGAACCTCAATATGGATATCGATTCTGTCCAGCAATGGTCCAGAAATTTTTGCCATATACTTTTGTATTAAGGGAGGCGTGCAGGTACATTCTTTATTAGGATCAGTAAAATAGCCACAAGGACAAGGATTCATAGCTGCTGCGAGCATAAAGTTGGCAGGAAATTCTAATGAAAGCTTTGATCTGCTTACCGTAACGCGTGAATCTTCAAGCGGTTGCCTTAATACTTCTAATACATTTTTCTTAAACTCTGGTAATTCATCAAGGAACAATACACCGTAATGTGCAAAGGAAACTTCACCAGGACGAGGAAAACTTCCCCCTCCTACTAAAGCAGCATCCGATACTGTATGGTGAGGACTTCTGAAAGGCCGTTCTGTTATTAGTGCCGTATCCCTTGATAATATTCCGGCTATGCTATGGATTTTAGTTGTTTCTAACGCCTCATCGAATGTGAGTGGAGGAAGTATAGTAGGCAATCTTTTTGCGAGCATAGTTTTTCCCGAACCAGGAGGACCAATCATTAATATATTATGAGCTCCCGCGGCCGCAACCTCCAATGCGCGCTTAACATTCTCCTGTCCTTTAACATCAGAAAAATCAAGGTGATATTTATTTACCCGTGAAAATATTTCTCTCCTATCCGACTTAACCAGTACCAGATCATTGGTTCCATTAAGAAAATCGACAACCTCAGCTAATTTTGTAACCCCGTAAACATCAATCTCATCCACAATTGAAGCTTCAACGGATGATTCAACAGGTAATATTATTCTTTTAATTCCCCTTTTTTTTGCTTCGACTGTAATGGGAAGTGCACCTTTAACAGGTCTTAATTTACCATCAAGAGAAAGTTCTCCGAGAAAAACCGAATCAATTAATTTATTCGATTCAATTAAGCCAGTAGCGGTGAGAAGTCCGATTGCAATCGGAAGGTCAAAAGAACTTCCTTCTTTTTTTATATCGGCGGGAGCTAAATTGACTGTAATTTTTTTTAGGGGATATTCAAAACCACTGTTTTTTATGGCTGCCGTTACTCTTTCGCGACTCTCCTTGACGGCACTGTCCGGCAAACCAACTATTATAAATCCCGGAATTTGTTTTTCAACATGAGTTTCTACTTCAACAAGGTAAGCATCTATTCCGTAGGTAGCGCTTGAAAGAATTTTTGAAAGCATAAAAAGTAAATATTTAATTTTTTATCATTAAGCAAATACTCTTCCATCCCAACTATTTTGCTAAAACCATTTTTCGTGTCTGAGAAGATAATGGCGTGATAATCTGATAAAGATAAATCCCTGATGGTAATCCGCTTGCATCAAATTTAAACTTATAGAAACCGCTGGCTAAAAAGCCTGAATGAAGCATTGCAACTTCTTTTCCGGCCAAATCATAAACCTTTATCTCAACATCAGAATCCTGAAGGAGCTCAAACTCTATCAAAGTAATTGGGTTAAAAGGATTTGGATAGTTTTGCCCTACTATCAAATCCTCAATAATCCCCTGCCCAACTTTTACAACTTCCGAATATATTTCAGAGCCATCCTTATTAACCTGCTTTACTCTGAAATATACAATTTCATTTTCATCATTCTTTTCACATAGCAAAGAATATGTTTTCTCTTCATCATTATTTGCTGTCTGTTTGCCTGCCTCAATAAAAACACTACTCCCAATAGCTCTTTCAAGAACATAATGATCAACTGCTCGGTAACTTCCGCCTTTCCATTCTATTTCATAAAAGTTATTCATCAATTTAAAAGTAACCTCAGGTGCCCGCGGAAACAGTGGTGCATCAGACTTAACTAATTTAATTCTTTCGTAAGAAATACTCTTTTTATTAAGAAGATTATTTAGCTCCGTTTCTGTAAAATTCATCTGGAAGATTACATTTGTGCTATCATCAGAATAATCGGGATAATTCCTATTCCTGCTTATGGAAGTGAAAGAGTTATTGATGTTAACCAAACGAAACTGATCTAAATTAAACTCACCCGATGGCAGATCATTTTGAAAATGCAGAACTAGATTATCAAATTCTAAATAGTTTTTAATTTTAATTCTTGCTAATTCTTCTTCGTTGCAGAAAAATGAAAGCTCATTATTTCGTTTGTCAAAATTAAGATTAAAGTGATACCAAATATTCTGAGCAATGAAAAAAGGTTTTATCTGGAACTGGTCGTTATCTTTAAGAATTAATAACGAGCATTTGATTTTCATTGATCGATAAATAATACTCGATCCAGTTTGTCTCCCAGTTTATAATATTCAAAAAAGTTGACTTGTAATTTTTAGCTTTCATCCAGAATTCTACTGCTAATACTTCATCAAAATTATATACCAGAGGTACATTCAAATAAGAATTATAACTTAATGAGGCAGCATTCTCTGCAGTCAAGTATTTTTCATAATAATTGAATGAAAGATTATACAGGTCAGGGAAATTCGAAATAATCTTGCTTTCAGAACTTGTCAGATAACCTAATATTTTTTCCTCACCAACAAATTCGCCGTAAAATTTCAGAGCGTTTGAATTAGTGCTAGTTGATTTTAAAAACAATACAAGTTGAAAATATGCCTCATCAGTAAAAAGAGAAGTGTCGGAAAAGTCAATAGTGACTTTTTGATACTGCGTCAGAATATTCAGTTATGAATTCTGTTTTAGCTGGAATTTGCAATCTAACATCGTTAGTCCACAATTCTATTTTATTAATATTAAGTGAAAAGTCGGGTAAGAAGTATATATTGAGTCTATCAGCCTCAAGATATTTTTTGGAAGTAATTATTGAAACTTCAAAATTTCCACTGGAGGGAATGAACTCCGGGATAAAAACTCTGAAGTTATCTTGCGCAGATGCCCAATCAAATGCGAAAAACAATAAAAAACACAGTATTATTTTTATTCGTTTCAACATACTGATGCAATTAAAGCAATTAATTTGATTAGTTCAACTACTTGTATTGACGCAGAAAGTCAATACGGTCCTGCAGCTTACTGACAGGTATTAAAAGTTTATCTTTTCCGTAAATAGCTTCTTCACGATTTGTGAAAGCCAGCTCATAATCTTTGCTCATAACAATGGCTTCTTCGGGACAGACTTCTTCACAAAAACCGCAAAAAATGCATCTTAACATATTAATTTCGAATTTTTCCGGATATCTTTCTTTTTCTAATTCAGTCTCCGCAGCTTGTACTTCAATGGCTAAAGCGGGGCAAACCCTAGAACATAGACCACAAGCAACACATCTCTCAACTCCATTTTCTTCCTGAACAAGAACAGGCCGTCCACGATAAGAACCTGTTGGTTCAAATTTAACTTCAGGGTATTCCATAGTGAACTTTGGCTTGAACATGGTTCGAAGTGTAAGCGATAATCCTTTTACTATTTCTGGGATATAAATCTTTTCCCAGAAATTGAGATCTTTTATTCGTCTTCTTTTTGGTGTTGTTTCCATTTCAATAAAATTTTTACTTGTTCAATTATATGTTTTAGTAATCATCAACTCGATACAAAAATAAACCTACATCCCAAATATCATAATTAATGCAGCAACCCATATTATATTTATTAATGATAGCGGGAACATCACTTTCCAGCCAAGATTCATAAGTTGATCATATCTGAAACGAGGCAAAGACCATCTTACCCAAAGGAAAAAGAAAAGAAGTAATGCCATCTTAAATAAAAATCCTCCGAAACACAAAAGAGTTTCCAGTATTGGTGAGAGACCTAATTTTTCAATGTAAGGAATTTGCCATCCGCCTAAATATAGAGTAGCAATGAATGCACTTGCCATAATCATATTTGCGTATTCAGCGAGGAAAAATCCTGCAAACTTCATACTGCTGTATTCAGTATGAAATCCTCCGACAAGCTCCGGTTCAGCTTCGGGCAAATCAAAGGGTAGTCGGTTTGTTTCAGCAAATGCAGATACGAGGAAAGTTATAAAACCGATTGGTTGAACAATTGCATTCCACATCCAGCCAGATTGTGATTCAACAATTGCAACAGGTCTGAGTGATTCAGAAAGCAGAAGAACTCCCGCAACCGAAAATCCCATCGAGACTTCGTACGAAATCATTTGTGCAGATGAACGTATTCCTCCAAGAAGTGAATACTTGCTTCCCGAAGACCAGCCAGCTAATGTTAAGGCATACACCCCAAGCGAAGTTAATGCGAGAATGAACAGAACACCGATGTTAACATCTGCAACAATAAGTGAAATATTGTAATCTCCAATTTGAAGATCGGGACCAAAAGGAATTACAGCATAAGTAGATAAGGCCACGAGCAATGCAATCACCGGTGCGAGTGCATGAATTTTTCTATCGGCATTATCGGGAACAATATCTTCCTTTAACACGAGCTTGAATAAATCAGCAAACGGCTGAAGAGCGCCGTGCCAACCAACTCTATTAGGACCAATTCTGTTCTGTGCCCAGGCACTGACTTTTCTTTCGAAGTAAACGAGGTATGCAACTGTTACCAGCATTGTTCCAACGACTACAACGACTTTAATCAGTGTGATGATTGCAATTTCGAGTATGCTCATTTTTAGGATACTTTTACATTATTTGAAATTTCTGATTTTACTTTCGCTCCCAGTTCTCCAATCACATCATAGTCCAGATTCTTAAAAGCATCAATTGAATTTGCCATTTCAGCAAAAATTTCTTCGGCCATATTAAATTTAAATTTGCTGCCCATTGCCCTGGCAACTGAAATTAAAATTTTCCAGGTAGGAAGTGAATTTATCTTTTTACCGGAAGCCCATCTGTCCCATTTGCGTTCCAAATTTATCCAGCCTGCTCATACTCATTCCATCAAGTGCGCGATCTTGCTCAACAACAGAAATAGCAGGACGAATTCTCTGAACAACTCCGGAAACATTAACAAACGTTCCGTTCTTTTCAGCATAAGTTGCAGCAGGGAAAATTAAATCGGCGAGTGCGGTGCTTCTGTTGTGATTGGTTGAATGAACTATTAATAACTCTAATCCAGCAATCGCATTTTCAAATTCAGGGAAGGCTTCAACAATATCATCTTCAATTAAATAAAGAGCTTTAATTTTTTTCTCTTTGATTGAATTTAATATTCCCTGAATATCCAATCCTGATTTTGAAGGCATCATACCAACTAGTTCAGCTCCAAGTGAATTTGGTGTCAGATCTTCAGTCCGCAAAATATCATCGGCAAATGCATGATCAATATGACGAATGAAATCGAGATTGCCTGTCCCAAGGACAGTTCTAGCAAACTTCGCAATGATATAATTATCTTCACAAGTTGCGTAAGGAGATCCGATAACTGCAATTTGTTCTTTTGTAAATGATTTGAGTTTTGTAACAGCTTCGTTTACCGCTTCATCCCAACTTTTCTCAATTAGCTGTCCATCTTTTCTTAGTTGAGGAGAGTTGATTCTAGTTTCAGCATTAACAAATTTGAAAGTGTTCAACCTTCCGTGATCGCACATCCAATAACTATTTACTTCTTCATTGTGACGGGGAACTAATCTTAAAATCTCATTATTTCTCACCCAGATTTCTGTATTACATCCTCGCGAACATCCAACACAAATTGAATTAGTCGAAGACATATCCCAAACACGAGCTTTGAATCTGAAATCCCGACTAGTCAATGCACCAACAGGACAAATATCAAATGTATTCATTGAATAGGGATTATCCAGTTCTTCACCCGGGTAAGTTACAATTGTAACTCTATCACCTCTTTTGGTAAATGTAAGTTCAGGATCTTTTGCAATTTCGTCACAGAATCTTATACATCGAGAACAGGAAATACATCTTTCACCATCAAACATTACTCGTGGACCAAGCGCAACTCTTTTATCTTTGTGAACTTTTTCTTCAACAAATCTGCTTTCACCAACACTATATTTATAAGCATAATCCTGAAGCTTGCATTCACCTGCTTCATCGCAAATCGGGCAATCGAGTGGATGGTTAATAAGCAGGAACTCCATCACGGCATTTTGTGCAGCAATTACTTTTTCCGATTTTGTGTGAACAATCATTCCTTCAGAAGCAAGTGTTGAGCAGGCAATTACGAGCTTTGGCATTTTTTCAACTTCAACGAGACAAATTCTGCAATTGCCGGAGACCGAAAGTTCCGGATGCCAGCAAAAATGTGGTATTTCAATTCCATGATCGCGGGCAGCTTCAATTATTGTCTGTCCCTGCTTGAACTCTATTGTTTTTCCATCAAGATTAATATTCGGCATAACAATTTTCGTTTTATAAAATTATTTGGTGTCTGATTTAAGAATTACTTTTATAAGTTTTGATTCATTTAACAAATCGTTGGCTGCTTTCTGCACATCTTCTATTGTTATCTTATCAATTTTAGCAAGATACTCTTCAACCGAAAATACTTTATCGTAATAAAGAATTGAGTTTGCTATCCGCATCATACGGTTTGTCGTACTCTCAAGACTAAGAAGCATTCCTCCTTTTAAATATTCTTTTACTTTTTTTAGTTCCCTTTCAGAAATAGGAATTTCTTTTAATCTCTTAAATCTCTTTAAAGATAATCTCAATAACTCTGGCATATTGATTCTGATTTGTTGAAAAATAAATTCCAAAAGCCGAAGTATCGTTATAAGAATTTAGAAACGAGTTTATCTGATAAGTTATTCCCAGTTTTTCTCTTATAGCAAGGAAAAGCCTTGAACTGCTTCCTTCACCCAATAGTGCTGATAAAAATCTAACGGGAACTCTTCTCTTATCATTATAACCATAAGTTGTTCTTCCGATGATTGTATGAACCTGTTGAACATCTTTTTCAATAAAAGCATCTTCAACTTTTTTATGATTGAATTTATCCCTGCCTTTGCGATGTGCCGATTTTCTTTCAGTGATATATTTTTCAGTCAGCTTAATCAATTCATCGTGTTTTAAATTTCCCGATGCAACAATCAGCAATCCATTCGTATTATAATTTGAACTATGATAATTAAATAATTCATTTGAATTGAATTTCAGGATATTCGCTTCTTTCCCTATAACCGGATAACTGAGTTTATTTCCATTAAAAATGATTTCTTCAAATTTATCATATAGAAGCTCTTCAGGATTATCATCAATATCTTTCAACTCATCAATTACAACTCCCGCTTCTTTTTTGATATGATTTTCTTTGAAGAGCGGATTTTGTATCAAATCAGCTAAAACACCGAATGTTCTTCCAAGATTTTCAGTAAGACCTTTTGAATAATAGCAAGTGTGTTCTTTTGAAGTGAATGCGTTGAGATAGCCGCCATACGATTCTATTTCCTCAGCAATCATTTTTGCAGTACGCTTCTTGGTTCCTTTAAATAACATATGCTCAATAAAGTGGGAAATTCCATTGTTGTGCAAAGATTCATCACGCGCACCAACATTAAACCAAAAACCAAGTGTAAATGATTTAACGTGTGGTATGTATTCGGATATTATTTTCGTCCCGCCGGGGAGTGTTGTTAAGTAGTAATTGTCCACAAATTTTGCTGATTAATATAGAATTTAGGGGCAAATATAAGAACAAATGATATAACGGGAAACGGAAGAATTCTCAAATTGCTCTATCCCTATTTGCAAAATGAACTGATTAAAAAATCAGATGCTATTTTACTTCCACACTCTTAGGATATTTCTGTTTGTACTTCTTTAAGAAATCGCCAATTGATTTATATGCCTTCTCAAGAATTTTTTCATTTGGTAGAAATACAACTCTGAAATGATTTGTACCCGGCACTTGACCGAATCCACTTCCCGGAACTACAACCACTCCGGTTTCTTTAATTAATTGCGCAACAAAATGTGCATCCGATTCAATTCCGTGAAGACTTGGAAAAGCATAGAAAGCACCTTCAGGTTTAACGCAGGAAATGCCTTCAATTGAGTTTAACATTTCAACTGTCATATTTCGACGCTTTGTTAATTTTTCATTCGCTTCAACCAGATGAGATTGATCACCTTCCAGAGAAATTTTTATTCCATATTGCTCAGGATGATTTGCTGAAAGCCTTGCACGTAATATTTTATTTATTGCTTCAATGTAATCTGAGAGTATTTCTTTTCTTCCGCTAACAATTCCCCAACCTATTCGGAATCCCGGTACCATATAATTTTTTGAAAGTCCACCAAATGTAACACAGGAAACATCGCTATTCATCGAGGCAATCGAGATATGCTTCTTGCCATCGAACAGAAGCTTATCATAAATTTCATCAGCAAAAATCACGAGATCATTTTCGAGAGCCAGATCAATTATCGCCTGAAGGTTTTCCACTTTGTAAAGTGAACCTGTTGGATTATTTGGATTGATCAGAATTATTGCTTTTGTTTTTTTGTTTATTTTACTTTTGATATCATCAATATCAGGCAGCCAGCCATTCGATTCATTTAAGTAATAAGGATTTTCCATCATCTGAAGCTTGCTTGCAATCGCAGTATAAAGAGGATAGCCCGGAGTCGGAGTTAAAACATTTTCACCTTCGTTAACAAGAGCAGTCAGACAAATATCTATTGCCTCGCTTGCACCGGTTGTAACAAAAATATCGTGAACATTTGTAATTCCTTTTCGTCCGGCTTCTCTTTCGATCGCACCAACAGCTTCCTTAATTCCCGATGATGGTGCATAGCCGTTATAGTTTTTTATCATCGCATCATAAGTTGCTTTTACAAGATGTTCCGGCGGCTGGAAGTCAAAAAGGTTTGGATCACCAATATTCGAGATACAGCATTTCTTTCCCTGACTTTGCTACTTCGTTTGCAAGCACTACAATATCTCTTACAGCATAAGTGATGTTATCTGTTCTTATTGCTGGAATTATTTTCTTCTGATTCATGATGACTCCGGTTGATCAACATATAAATAATTTTACTTTACAAATTTAAGGGAATATTTTCAGGAAAGCGATTGGGAATGACTGTAATCAAAATATGTATTTTGATTACAGTATTGTCCTGAAATAAAAGAGGAGATTTGATTGCAATCAGGTCTACTGGAGCCTATGGTGAAGTAATGTCATCAAATTATAATCTTCGGGAAAAAATCAAGAAACACTTTCCTGATGAGATTTGAAAAGGTTTAGGGGTTTTCTAAAAAACTTTAAATCAATTTAATCTTACGCTCGCCCCACAGTTAATACAAAATCTGGTATTAGGTTTAATTTCGGCACCACATTTTATACAATACTTCAGCTTTGTTTCCTTTGGCTTTTCAGATGAACGATCAATCTTTACTTCTTTCTTAATTGGCTCTGCTTTTTTAATAGGTTCAACTTTACTAATCATATTTTCAGATGAAATCACATTTTTATAGCGAAGATACTGATCAACTGTAATCTCTCCTTTTAATAGCAAGTCAAGGAATTTCATAATATCAGTTTCTTCAGGATTTAACGAGTCGTAATCTTTTTTAATTAGCTCAAGGGCTTCATCTACATAACTTTGAGGAATTTTCTGATAGAGATTAAGAACTTTCAATCTTTTTTCCTGGTACCCTTTATTCTGCTGAAGCTTTAATTCTCTAATAATTCTAGTATCAATAGTTAACCGAATGTCACCGAAGCCTTCCCCTCTCCAATAAGGCACTTGAGTCTCATTCACTAATTTTGATGCACTTTTGGGAACTGTTTTCTTTAAATACTCTATAACCTCCCATATTGTAATCTCACCATTTTTATCTAAATCGGCTCCACCTTTAAGTGCTTCTAACAGATGATAAGTAAATATCCCGTGTCCAAAGCTTTCAATTTCCCATGATTTTTGATTAGGTTGTGAAGCTGCAACCACCACAGTTCCCTGCCCTTCAAGAGTTGAATAAGGATTTTCAACGATATTTAAATCTCGTGAACCGGCTTTTGCAATTCCGCCTGAGTAACAGGCATCCATAAAAATTACTTTTCTTTTAACATTAACACGATCAAGAAGATCATTAAATGCAAGGCAGGAAATAGCGGACGCGTAAAGGTTTTTTAATTTTGTATCCCAGGGAAGTAAATACTTGTCACTGGCATCTGTAGCACCGGGTCTTCGTGAAGGCTCGCTTCCTCCGTGTCCTGCAAAAAATATTACAGCTGTTGAATCTTCGTTGGCATTTTGAAAAAGCCAGTCACTGATCGAATCCTTAATGTTATAACAATTAGCTTCTTCATCAATTAAGATTTTAATTTGATCTTTTGGAATACCACAGCGGTCAGGATCAGTTAAAAGCTCTGCAAAGGCTTTCGCATCTGCATGAGTGTATTTCAGTTTAGATATAGCCGGGTCCTGGTAATCGCTGATTCCAATAACTATAGCATAAATATTTTCCATTTTGACAAATATTGATTGTTTAAATATCGTTATAGACAACAGTTGGTTTATAATATTTCCAGAACAAGAAGATATTTATAAGAATTATTATCAGACCAGAAGTTGCAAAATAACCAAGAGCATTAAAAATAAATTTATTAATTGGGAACAAAAGCAGAATAATAAAAAAGAATCCAAAGCGCACATGGATAAAAAAAGTAACTTAGCTTAAAATGCTCAACAAAATTATTTTTTTCTTTATTGAATTTTAAGAAAGGAATTAAAACTGATGCTAAAAATATTCCTGCTAATAATCCTGTAAATGAACGAATCAAGGGTATTGACTGCCATAAGCTAAAAGCATTTCCCAAACCATCTATCATAAGAGGAAGAAACAAGAGTGAAATCAGAAATATTTCCTTTTTTGAAGCTGGTGTCCTCAAAAATCTTTTTGATAAGTACATACTTATATATGTCGAAAATATTCCTAAATAAATTCCGGCACACCTGAAACAAACAGGAAATATATCACCATCAAGTTGAGGTGATCTTTCAATTGCCTGATGACAGAAACAAGAAAAAATGTTATTGATTTCCAGCATTGAGATTTGATTTACTGATAATAATTAGCAGATTCACAACCTCCGGCAGCAGCAAATATCAAACAATAAACTAATGAAGCACCTATTCCCACTATTAACCAGGTTTTTCCAGCAGCTTTTTTAGAGGGGCTGGGATCAGCCATATAAATCAATCCCATTATTATTCCGACAAGAGGAATAATGATTGAAGCAATGATCATAATTATTTTCATTTCCTGTGAGACAACCTGAGTTGTTGTTTGTGTATCCTTAAAACTGGAAGCGAACTCTTCTTTTTTAACAGCCATTGTTGCACCGCAAGAGCCGCAAAATTTTGCCTCATCAGGATTTTCGGCTCCACATTTAGGACAGAACATATGTTACTCCTTTAGTTTTTTTTATTAATTATTTTACACTAAACTCAAAATAAGCTTCGTTCCATTTATCCTGCGGAATTTCTTCTACCTTTTTTTCAATTATTGAAATATCTCTAGCAGCGGCACCAGAGGAAACTATCTTAAACATATTTCCATCAGGAGAGAATTGGGATTCAACCAAATTAATTTTTGATTCTGTTACAATAGCCTTAAGCTTTTCTATGCCTGCAGGTCCGCTTAACTGATATTCAAATCCATATTCATCTCCCGGTATTTCAAATAGCTTTCCTCCTTCAATAAAATTATCTTGATGAAGAGTATTAGGATATAGAATTGCCAGTTTACCGCTCGTACCAATGTTGAGGAGAGTCAGGTAACAATCCTTTGACGCTTTGAATTTTATATTGATCTTATCTCCAACTGTAAATGTCTCACCGGATTTTACAGGCACGACGTTTATATCTCTGCTAAGATTGGTATCCTTAGATAGTCTTTCTGCCCATAAATCAACTTTTAAATTATCATTGCTTGCTGAAATATTATTGTGATTTATCTTTTTCATTTTAGTCCCAAGAAGATTATTTATTGTTTCGGGTTCACCCTTTTCAATTTTTTGTTTTTGCTCAAAGAATAAATACCCAAATGCTCCAAAAATGAAAACGACAAGGATAGCGATAGTAGGAACAAGAGCCTCGCTCCCCAGAATATAATATGAGGATACAATCACAACGATGATAGCTATACTGAACAATAATATTTGGCTCGATAGCTTACCAACAACTGCCGAAAGAATATCCTTCGTTCCGAAAGCATTTATTAGTTCATTTTTATCCATAGAATTATTTTCTTTCATAATTTGTTACTTTATTCAGACAATAAGAATTATTCTTAATTAGAAATTAAAATTATTAGAACGAATGTATAACTAATTTGAAGATAATATTATTTCTAATCAATAGTTGCGAAATCTTTAGTTTAATATAATAATATTTAACCGGAATAAAACACTTCAGTAATACTTGCGTAAGCTGACATAATTTTTTTACTCAGGCTCCTAATTTCTGAATCTCCACTCAATACCTGAATACTTTCTAGTAAATGCCAAGATAAAAAAATATTGTCTTATCTATTTCTGGTAATGAATTAAGTGTTAATCACGTCTATTAAAACTGTAAAAATTACTAATAATGAAGCGCTTTTATGCTCTTTTTAACTAATTACGTAATAGACAGTTTGGCACAGATAGTGAAAATTTATTTTTCTAATATTGTTTTGAATATAGAAAACTAATGTTAAATATTTTTGAAAGACATAGACTCTTTGTTTCAGTAACACTTTCGTTAGTGATTCTTACAGTTGTTGGGGTTACAGTATCTAGCTTTTCTCCCTCAAAAAAATCAGAGTACTTCAGGGAATTAAGAGAGATTTACAACACCGTAAACAATTATGAGAAAGAAATTAACAGCTGGGAATCTGCTAAAAACACATTGGTTGATTTAAATTACTGGAATGATTTTATACCAAGATATGATGCGATAAGCGAAGATGATCACGATGTGCTTGTATTACAAAACAAGGTTAGGGAGATGGCAATAAAACATCAACTGAGAACATTACCTGAGATAAGAAAATATTTTGGTGAGTACCTTGAGCGACAGGCTTAATGGTTTAGGTTATAAGATTACAATTCTGAACGATGAAAGAAATAAAATTGTTGTGTTTACTCATGACAGCTTTACTAAAAGAAGTTTGTTAGAGCAATTTCATAACACTGTTGCAAACGATTTAAGATTACTAGGTTTCAAGCAGATACGATATAAATGGTTTGAACTCGAAAAGCTGAAAGATGAGAAATACATTCACTATAATTTTAAAGATCTTCCTGATAACGAAGTTAGAAGGTTCAGTATAAGCGCTATAAAAAGTTAGCTACAATTTGTCTCTCCTCTAAAATTTTTTAACATTAATCCAAAAGAGAATTTTTCATAATTAACTTAATCCTAAAAATCTTAATAGAAAACTAAGAACTGCTTAATGTAATTATTAACGGATAATAAAAACCCCCGCCAACTTGCCTACTGTCAAGTAGGAAATATTGACGGGGTCTGCTCTGGCATATCTACTCCGAGAGATTTGTAGGTGCCAGAGACCGAAATTATCTTAAAAGAATCATCTTCTTAGTTTGAATTATTCCTTGTCCTGCCTGCCCATTTTGGGAATTTATTTCAGGAGCTGTGATTCTTAATTGATAAAAATAAATTCCACTTGATAATTTGCTTGCATCAAATTCAATCTCATAAACTCCTGCACTTTGTCCCTCGCTAACCAAAGTTGCTATTTCTTTCCCAAGGATATCATATACTTTTAACGTCACTAAAGTCCCTCCTTTGGAGGGATTTGGGAGGGGAGGCGCGGTATTTGCCAACTGATTTTTGTTATCGGATTAAACGGATTGGGATAGTTTTGCAGCAGCTCAAATTTTTGTGGTATTATTGAATTTTCTTCCACAGAGGTAATTGGATCACAATCACTCTGGTATGATTCAGTTGAAAAGGCTATCAGCGAACCTCCATAATTAAATGATGTTGAGCCTATATACAATGAAGTATCAGGAAAAATAAGCGGCAGCTTTCTGAAAACTTTCGCATAATAAAAACCACTCTGCAAACCGGTAATTGAAGCACACAGATCATAATAGCACATACAGGGTACATAGATATCTGTCGTATCAACTTCAATTACAAATATTGTATCAGCAGAAAAACCTACGTCCAATCTGAACTTAGATGCACAATTTTCAAGTGCACCTGTATTCCAGATATGTACAGTGTCTCCTGATATGATTACAAAAATAGAATCCTGAGGCTGCTGTGGATAAACAGAAATATTCAGAGTAATTAAAAGAGCAGCAAAAAATATTTTTTTCATTTTAACCTCACGTCATATTTATTTTAATAAAATCATTTTCTTCTGATACTTATTAATTCTCCGGCTTTGAGTTGATAGAAATAAATTCCGCTTGGTAATGAGGAGTTAACAATGAATAATGAAGAATGCGCCCCAGCGTCTTGGTATTCATCATTAACCAGTGTAGTAATCTCTTCACCAAGTGTATTAAATATTTTTAATGTAACATCACCGGCAATGGGTAATTGCCAACTGATTGTTGTGCTTGGATTAAATGGATTGGGATAGTTCTGCTTAAGTTCAAATGAAATTATGTCTGGAGTTTCATCAGCAACATCAGTTACACCTCCATTAGTTGTGTGCAGCATTATCCCCTCCTGCCCAACTGCCCAACCATTATTTGAGTCGGTAAAGAAAATTGAGAAAATAAATTTATCAGTACCACTTACTTGTTCCTCCCAGAGATTACCTCCATTTGTGGTATGAAGAATTTTTCCATTCATTCCACAAGCCCATCCAATATTTAAATCAACAAAGTTTACAGAATAAAGATTATTTGCTGATCCACTTGCCTGTGCAGACCAGTTTATCCCTCCATTAGTAGTGTGAAGTATCGTTCCATAAGAGCCAACGACCCATCCATCATTGGCATCTATAAATTGAACAAAATAGAAAGGTCTCTGATATAAGTTGTATTGTACACCCCAATTCGCTCCCCCATCGGTAGTATTTATAATTATTCCTTCCTGCGAAGCCGTATTCAGTCCAACAGCCCAGCCATGGGTCTGATCCGGGAAACTAATCGACCAGAGCCAATACATTTGTTCATACAATTGTACCACCCAATTTTCACCTCCATCTGTTGTATGGCAGATTTTCCCAAAGAATTCTGCTGCCCAGCCGTTATTCTGATCAATAAAATCTACTCCGTATACAAAGTCCCCCATGGGAAGTGTGTCAATTAAATTCCAATCATTACCACCATTCACAGTTTTCAAAACCTGCCCGAGTGAACCAACACACCAACCTGTATTTGAATTAATAAAGTCTATTGAGTAGAGAGTTTCCGTTGTGGTACTGTTTTGAATTGCCCAATTAGTGCCTGCATTATTGGTATGCAATATTGTTCCCGAGTTACCCGCAGCCCATCCATTATTAATGTCATAGAAATAAACGGTGTTAAGATCATTCGGTTGAGGATACGGATTTAATATTTCCCACTGACCAAAAGTGTTCATCGAGTTTGTAAAAAAAAGAAATATTATTAAAAATTTTTCATTTTAACCTCCAAAATTTTTTATTTAATTAAAACCTGTCCTCCGTCCTGACTTTGTCAGGATTAGCGAAGGAGGATCATTTTTTTAGTTTCGATATAATTTTCTGCTTTCAATTGATAGAAATAAACTCCACTTGGTAATGCAGAGTTAACAATGAATAATTGAATTTCATATTGTCCCGGCATCTTGGTATTCTATCAACCAGTGTTAGCAATCTCATTTCCAAGTACATCATAATACTTTTATTGTTTACCATACTGCCTAATAGGTAATTGCCAACTAATTTTTGTACTTGGATTAAATGGATTGGGATAGTTTTGTTCTAAGTAAAATGTTGTTGGTTCAAACTTTATTTCTTCAACATCGGTAGTAGTTGAATTTACTGTTTTAAATACCGATCTGCCATTAGTTCCAGCATACAAATAACCATCAGAATCAACAGCAAGTGAAAGGATTTCGGTAAAAGTCAGACCATCATTTACCTGTATCCAGTTATCGCCATAATCTGTTGAACGATAGACACCCCAGCCATGTCCGGCGAAAAGATGTCCTAGAAGAATTTTCCGTATAGGCAAAAGGTGATGGTCCACCTGAGTTCATCTGGGTCCAGGTTTCGCCATTATCAGTAGAGCGATATTCAGTGGCATAGATATAATCATTACTTCCGATATGGCTATAACCGTAATAATATCCTGTTGCCACTTGAGTCCAGATCGAATCACTGCTAAGCTTTCGGTAAATTCCTGCACCATTTGCCAGAAAAAAATCCCCGACTGAATTGAATGCCAATCCAACTGCACCACCGGGGCCGCCAATATTAGTCCACAGACCTCCATTATTCGTAGATTTATATACACCATCAAAATCACCTGCATATATATTCCCATTATCATCAACAGCCATTGCATATATGGGATGTCCATATAAACCTGTATCAGCTTTTACCCAGCTAGTTCCATTATTTGTAGAACGAAATACCCTTGGAGGTGGATTATAATTACCTCCATCGGCACCGCAAAAAATTATACCATCTTCTTTGATAACAATAGTTTTTGTATCATAATTCGCTAGTCCATTGTTTACTGGTTGCCAGGTAAGTCCGGAATCGGAGGAACGGGAAACGCCCGAAACAGCAGTGAATAAATTTTCATTTGCAGGACTAATCGCAATCTTTCCTACAACAGCGGCACTAAACCCAACCTGTGACCAGTTTTCTCCCTGATCTATAGATCGGTAAATGCCACCTCCTTCTTCTCCGGCGAAAATATCACCATTTGAGGAAATATGCATTGAACGGAAATAAAAATGACCGAGACCGTTATTATGTTGTATCCAGGTAAGTCCATTATCTGTAGACTTCCAGATACCCCAGCCATAACTTCCAGCGAAGATGTCTCCAATGTCATTTATGACAATATTGTGGTGACTATCAATCTTTATTCCCAGTTTAACGGCTGTCCAGCTGTCGCCGTTATTTGTTGATTTAAAAATTCCCGAGTTTGATGCATATTCGCCCGAACATCCTACGAATAAATGTCCGATATCGTTGATTGCTATTGAAGTGACAGCAACATAACCTGAAGCGAATAAACCGCTATCTTTTTCAGTCCAGTTGTATCCATAATCAGTTGAACGGTATACTCCGGATCCGACAATAAACATATGTTCGTTCTGATTAATTGCAATATCATTCTGATAGCCCAGAGGAAAGCTCATTACTTGCTGCCAGGTTATTCCATTGTCAGTAGATTTATGAACGGTCCCAAACCCGGTAGTCTGGAGAGCAAAAATGTGTCCGCTGTCATTGATAGCAAAATATGTTGCACCCAGATCAGCCACCCCGTACCAGTTATCGCCATTATCGGTTGATCGATAAATTTTGTTGCCATTACTGGATCCTGTACCGATAATAATATAATTGCTATCAGCTATTACTATTCCGTTAACTGATCTGCCAGCTAAATAAATACCACTACTTGACATCAACCAGGTAAGTCCACCATCAGTAGATCGATTCACACCGGTTTCATTATAAGCCGATCCTGCAAAAATATCCCCATCGGCATTTGATGCGAACGAAAGTGCAGTTCCACCGTGCGGACCGTTAAGCTGCTGCCACTGAATTGTTTGACAATCCAGCAATGATGTGCAAAAGAAAAAGACGAAAAGAAACATTAAAGAAGTTTTCATAGCATCCTCTATTTAGTTAGAAATATTTTTTATTTATTTAATTAATTAATTAAAACCTGTCCTCGGTCCCGACTTTTGTCAGGATTAACGAAGGAGAATCATTTTTTTAGTTTTGATAAATTTTCCTGCATACAATTGATAGAAATAAACTCCACTAGATAATTTGCTTGCATCAAATTCAATCTCATAAACTCCTGCACTTTGTTCTTCGCTAACCAAAGTGGCTATTTCTTTCCCAAGTATATCATAAACTTTAAGTGTTACATTCCCGCTTACCGGTAGCTGAAAACTGATCACTGTTTTAGGATTGAAAGGATTGGGATAATTCTGGAATAGCTGATAGTTAACGAAATTTATTTTTTCATCATTTATTTCGGTTAATACATCCGGGTCGTAAGCATATATAATATCATTTCTGATGAGCAGTGCTGTCTTTCCGCCAACTGAAAGAGTTTTTGGTGTGCCGGTAGGAGTAAATTCTGTAAATCTATCCTTAAAGCTGTTATAAGCATATACTTTCGATTGACCAACCGATGCAGCAATCCCAATATACTTTTTAATTTCTCTTTGGTTTATTGTTTGTGCTGGTTGATAGTTCGTCCAATTTTTGAAATAGAACTGTAGCCATAAAGTATATTTGCTGGTTGATCAAGAAAGAAGGCTGCTGTATCAGTTAATCCTGGGTATCCAAAGTTAAAATTGAACTCATCTACCCGGGCGTTTCTTGCATCAAAGAAATATGATTTTCCGGGGAATGCTGCATAGGAAAGAAAATTCTTACAATCACCACTTGAAGTAATGTAAGAAGCAGTTCTTTGAACTACTGAATCCAGAATGGGTGAGTAAAATGTAATCTGACTCTCCGTAAATCCCGGATTTAATACGATCAGGTTATACACATTCTTACTGACTTTGTAATAATCTGAAGTAGCTTTCCAGGTCTGAACTGTTTTCCAGGAATTATTATGACCGTTATAGAAGTAAATATCCATAATGTCCTGGTAATAACTAAATCCACAAATACTTATAAAGTTTTCACTTACGGCATAGTTACTGCGATGGTAAAAAGGGCTGTTAATACTTGATTGTGTCAGGTTATTAATTTCATAACCCCAAAGTTTAAGGCTATCAATTCCAACAAATACGTTTCCTCCACAACGAAAATCATTATAGTTCCAAATTAAATATGGATATAGAGTATAGAAACTGTTAGTTATTCCGTCGAAGACTACACAGGCGAAAATATCATCATTTTGCCACCAGCTAACAGATAACTTACCACCAAACAGAGGTGGACTCGTAACTGTTTCATAAAAAATAGTATTCCAATTAACCCAATTACCATATTTAGTATCAAAAGCATAAAGATTAATCCAGGTATTCGGCGGTGGACCTCGTTTACTGAATTGAATGCAGTATATAGTAAATTCTCCTAATAACCTTGGAGTCTCTGTAGGGGCCTCCATCTTCAGTATATCCCTGGTTGGTGATTAAACTACTTACAAAATTATTTGTGTAAACTGAATAACCACCGATGTAAGAGTTTTCATAAATTACTTCATATATTCCTGCAAATCCATGATCCATCGGCTCCAAAATGTGCACACTTTCAGAAATGTAATAAAAATCATGCTGAAGTAGATTGTAAACGATATTAATTGGTCTAGCATTTAGATAGCTATTAAAAATAACCAGCAGGTAATCATCTTTAATATATAGTTGTCCATTGGGATAAAAATTAGGTGGTAATGAATAGTTCCTAACCTGCCATGAGCCAATTTCAGCATCGAATACATAAAGGTTTTCGTCAGTAAGAAATGTAGCGAACTTACCGTAACAAGCATAAGGTTGAAACTGGCCGTTATAGTAAAAGTTAAACTGGATTACCTTCAAATCTTCGAAAGTTTACTTGCTGTAATATTGAGCTGTATCCAATTATTGAAGAATCTCCGACAGCAAGAAATACATCATCCGATGCTGCTAATAGATTTGGTTTTTCACCATTAGGGATTTGATATTCAGTCCATTGATTAGCTTTTATATCAAAGTAATAAATGCTCGCTTTATTATCACATACAAAAGCGCAACATTCATCAGCAGATGGCATAATAGTAATTATAGGCGCTGATTGGAGTGATGGTTTGAGATATCCAGGAATCATTTTGAGCTGACAGAATAGCCGAGAGAAAAAAAACTGTTAAAAAAATTCCTGTGTTTTGGATATTGAAAAGACATCTAAACAATTTTTTATAAGTTTTCATTTTAACCTCCTTAAAGATTTCTCCTTTATAGGTTTTGAAATACTTTATTAAATACCAGCAGCCTTTAAATCAGCTTTTCTTCGAAGTAACTGCTGTGAATTTTGAAAATATCCTCCTCACGTCCTTACTCTTACAATCAGGGCAGGAATGTGATTTCGTTTTTTCATATTCAGAAACTGATATCTGAATTGAAAATATTTTTGTGCACTTATTACACCTGAATTCATAAACCGGCATATATTTACCTCACTTCATTTGGTTTTCAACCGTTGGCGAAACCACTGTAAATCCAAGTTGTTCCGCCCAGGTTAAGTCGCTGTAAGCAATCCACTCACCTGTTATTTTTCCTTCATTAAAAAATATTACGCTGAAGCCTGGCACATTTACTTTTTTCCCGGTAATAGTCAGATCGCCTTCACCTTTGAATGTTCCGGTAGCAGTCCAGCGAATTACAATTGCCGAATCGCCGACAAAAAGTTTTTCAGTTTCATTAATCATAAAGTCAGGGAATTGTTTCCTGGTTGCTGTAATTGCCTCTTTTAATTTTTCAAGACCAGTAAGTGGGTCGAAAGCTGGAATCATTCTTAACTGAAAATCTTTGGTAACTATTTCATCTAAATCACTAAGACTATCGCCATTCCATACTCCAACGTATTGGTCAATTACTAGTCCCATCTGTGATGAGTAATCTGGCTTTTCGCAAGATGTAACTAGTAAAAGCAACAATAAAGTTGCACTGAATAATAATAGCTTTTTCATTTTTTCTTTCCTCCGTTATTTAATTAGAATCATCTTCTTTGTATCCAAAAACTGATCTGTAATTAATCTGTAGATGTATATTCCACTCGGTAAATATGATGCATCGAATACAAATTCATAAACCCCGGGTTCCTTTTTTTCATTCATTATCGTTTTCAACTCAGCACCAAGTATATCGTAGATCTTCAGGACTATTTTGCTCTCTTCCGGTAATTGAAACCGTATAGTTGTGGTTGGGTTAAATGGATTTGGGTAGTTCTGGAATAATTCAAATTTCGTTGGCACTATTTCTACCTCGATTATTTCAGAATACTCAAATTGACCGTCCGTATCAATCTGTTTTAACCTGTATTGAAATTTGCTGCCTCCGAAAGGTTTCTCATCTGTGAAAGAATAATTTTTGGGAGAGTTGGAATTTCCATTTCCTTCTACAAAACCGATTTTCCTGAAATCAGAATTTTGCTTTTGCGATTTATGATTTACTACTGTCCGTTCAATCTCAAAACCATAGTTGCTCACTTCTGTTTCTGTTTTCCAGTTTAAGCAAATAATATTATTCTTGACGAAAGCAGTAAAAGAAGCATAGCTCAACCGGCAGTGGTCCATTGCAAAGTGTTCCTGAACCAGAATAAGTTCCATTAATATTTACAATATCTGCACATATATCAGCTCCTGTTCCCACATCGATATTAGTTCCTGCATCAAAAACCATTATACTCTGGGCAGATGTTACACAGGAAAAAGATAAAATGAGCATGAAGAAGATTATACTTTTCATTTTATTACCTCTCCTTTCACCTGGCTTCTGTCAGATTTATTTCCTCAACCTTTTCTTTCGATACGGTTAACTCATTAAATTTTTTCTTTCAAAGATTCAAGTTCTGTTTTCAGATTATCATTTTCTTCTTTCAACTCTTGAATCGCTTTGACCATAACCGGCAGAAGATTACCAGGAGATGCCTCTAACTTTTCTGGATTAGATTTATAAACAAGTCTTAACATTTCTGCGTTTTCGGATTGCTGAATTTCATCCAACTCTTGTGCGATAAACCCTGCGCTGAGCTTCGTTTCCATTTTACTTCCATCTGAAACATTACCTTCATACCAATCTCGATTATCCCAGTTAAACTGACGCGGCTTCAATTTTGAAATAAAATGGAGACCAAGATTTAAATCCGAAATATTTTTTTTATCTCTAATATCCGATAAAGAAGTAATTACCTGAACATTACATCTCAAGACACCCACAGAGCCATTTCCTAAAACGACTTCATTATTCACAATATCGGAAGAAGGCTGGGCATTGTAACCAACTAAAGTGTTGTTATTTCCGGAGGTGATGCTACTGCCAGCATTATTTCCGAGTGCCGTATTTTCGTCCCCAGAAATGTTTTGCCATAATGATCCGAGACCCAGTGCGGTATTATCATTTCCTTCGGTATTTTCATCCATAGACAGATTACCTATAGCTGTATTACGTGAGCCAGAAATGTTTGAGGATAACGCTACATGACCCATAGCCGTGTTTTCAAATCCACCTTCATTATTTTCCAAAGCAAAAGCACCTATACCCGTATTTGTATATCCAGTTGTATTATCCCTTAATGTATGATATCCGACTGCAGTATTATCCTGTCCATCATTGTTTAAAAATAATGCATTCTTTCCTACAGCAGTATTTTCGTATCCTGATAAATTATTATGTAACGCAAATGCTCCTAATGCAGTGTTACCATTTGGACCAGTTCCGGAATTTTTAAATAAAGCTTGATACCCAACAGCTGTATTATCGCTTGCAGTGGTATTCCCATTTAGTGCATCCTTACCTATGGCTGTGTTTTCATAGCCAGTTGTATTTGCTTCGAGCGCAAAGGTTCCAATTGCTGTGTTACCGTTTCCAGATGTGTTTTTAAATAAAGAACCTAAACCTATTGCAGTATTGTTAGAACCATCCAAATTAGAATACATTGAATGAAAACCAACTGATGTATTATTACCACCATCGAGATTACTATTTAGTGAACGATAGCCAACTGCAGTATTGCTGTAACATGCGATACAACTTGATAATGCACTTGATCCTATTGCTGTATTCCCAGTACCGGCTGTATTTATAGTACAAGGTGTAGTCTCCAACAGCAGTATTGGTCATTCCTGTTGTTAATGAATACATTGAGGAAAATCCCACTGCTGTGTTGCTGCTGGATTCTCCACCTGTTCCATTCATACTTGTATTTCCAGCATTAACTCCAAGGAAAGTATTGCTGACCAGTAAGAACCACTAGGGGAATTGTTATGTAAAAAATAACTTGAATTTTTAAAGATGAATCCAAGTGTAGACCCCTGCAAATCGTGCAAGTAAGAAATTCGTCCGTCACGCTTGGTATAAAGAGAAAAATGTTGATAGAATTGTCTTTAATACTAAACACACCCGCCGATCCTAAGAGTGTTGGTTATATTCTGGCTAAAAGCATTTAATGAAAAGAAAACAAATACGATAAGAGTTATAAATGTTTTCATAGCAACCTCCAAAGTTTGTGAAATGAATATGTTTGTTATTTTATTAAAACTTGTTCTCCAAATTTTTAGTGAATATGTTATCCATGCTTTTCCGTCTTTGCCTTGCAAAGCCGAGACAAGTAACTGATAGAAATAAATTCCACTTGCCAACTAATGACTGCCAGCTGATTTTTGTTCAAATCATTTCATTTCCATTACTTTGTTTTAATTATCCCAGCCAATATGAACCATCAAATTATTTTATAAAACGATTTGAATATCCAAAACACTTATGTTCAAAAAATTAAATCAGAGCTCCAATTGATTTATGGAAGTGTACTATCTTCCAATCATCGCCAAACTTTTGCAGAACCCAGCTGCAGCGTATAGGTACATCAATTACCTGGTCTTTAGCTACAGCTTTAAAATGCCATATTGATGTCGCCCAAGCAAAAGAACCATCTTTCGTCAAATTTATGGTAACATCGGTTTGAGTTATTTTTGTTTCTGATAAAGTTGCATTCTGGGCTTCAATTGCTGCCCTCAAAACTTCCCAACCAACTATACGTTCATTTGCACTTGTCCCGAAATTCACCATATCTTCGTCATGAACAATTATGTTATCGTAAATATCAATATTTTTCTTTTCCAGACTGAAGATATATCTATCCAAAACGGTTTCAATGCTTGACTTCTCAACTTTAGTATTTACAGGCTTTTGACAGCTTGTTGTTAATATCATTATAGCCGATAAGAATATAACACCAATGTTTTTCATGACTAACTCCTTGATTTATTATTTTAATTAATAACATTTCATTTAATTAAAATCATTTTTTTAGTTTGGGTAAATGATCCTGCTTTTCCGTCTTTGCTCTGCAAAGCCGAGACAAGTAACTGATAGAAATAAATTCCACTTTTATAATGTGTTGCGTCAAAGACAACTTCGTGTTTACCTGCAGTTAATTCTTCATTAACAAGAGTTGAAATTTCTCTGCCTAACACATCAAAAATCTTCAAAGTTACCAGGCCAGTTTCAGGCAACTGCCAGGCAATCTTAGTACTTGGATTAAATGGATTGGGGTAATTCTGATCAAGCTTGAAACTCAGTGGAAACATATCTGAAGAAGTTCCTTGTTCAATATCACTAGGAGTTTGAACATATTTGATTGTTAAAAAGTCATCGTTTGTTCCAACACCATAATTATTACCTGTTACATAAATATTAACTTCATCATCTAAAACCATTGCGGTAATTTCATCATCGTGGCCACCATTTCCTGGGAATCTCTTCAACCATTTAATATCACCATTAGAATCATACTTTAATATCACATAATCGTTATATGTAGTTGAATTATATTCAAATCCTGCTACGTAAATATTTCCTGTATTATCAATAGAAATGGCATTCGCTCCGTCAGGTCCGTTTCCGGTGCCATTAAATCTTCTTACCCAGACTGTATCACCTGAGGAGTTAAACTTAATTGTTGCTATATCAGCACCTGTTCCTGCTCCATAACTTAAACCAGTGACATACACATTTCCAAAATCGTCCAGCACTAATCCGTGAGCTTCATCCAGGTCATTATTTGGTCCATCATATCTGGCAATCCATTCTGTTGCACCACTGGAATTATACTTAATGGTTAAGTAATCGTAATTTTCAAACGAGATGCTGTCGGGTCTGCTTTTCCCTGTTACATATACATTACCAGACTGGTCAACTTCAATATCAGTTGGTATATCCTGACGACCTCCCGGTCCGGCATATTTCGCAACCCAGAGTGTATCACCAGCACTCGAGTACTTGATTGTTAAATAATCAAAATCGTATGAAGGATCCATCTGTCCTTTACTCTCTCCAGTTACATATACATTTCCAGCATTGTCTAAAGTCATTGCATAAGCCACATCAAAAATGGTATTCAGATCGCGATATTTTCTTGCCCAGAGTGTATCGCCGTTTGAATCATATTTTATTGTGAAAAAAACATTTCCAGCTATTGAATCCACAGGATTGCGATCAACAGTTCCGGTAACATAAACATTACCGGCTTGATCAGTAACAACAGCGTAAGCATGATCTTCGCTGCTTTCAATTCCGGAAAATCTTTTTGTCCACAAAGTATCCCCGTCAGGTGAATACTTTATAGTTGCATAATCCCAATTGCTGCCAGAGGCACCCACGCTAGAACCGGTAACATAAGCATAACCCGCACTATTAACAGTTAAAGAACGTGCAATATCATCAGTACTATAATGATATCTATTCAGCCATTCTTGAATTCCATTGCTGCTATACTTGATTGTTGCATAGTCCACTATTGTTCCTGAACCATAGCTCTCACCAGTAATAAATACATTTCCTGAACCATCAACAGCAATAGCAATTGCCTTATCTTTGAAATTACCTGGTCCATTATATCTTTTAGTCCAGGCCGTGTCTACTTGTGAAAAATTTATAATTGAAACAAAAAGTGTAATTGCTAGGATTAGTAATTTTTTCATTTTTGATTCCTTTTTACTTTATTAAAATCATTTTTTTTGTTTGGGTAAATGATCCTGCTTTTCCGTCTTTGCTCTGCAAAGCCGAGACAAGTAACTGATAGAAATAAATTCCGCTCGGCAGGTTATCTGCATACCAGCTAATTTTATAAGTGCCAGTTGTTTTTTCATCATTAACTAATATGTCTACTTCATTACCAAGTAAGTCATAGACCTTTATTATTATTTTTGATTCATTGGGAACTGAATAACTGAATGACGTACTAGGATTAAAAGGATTGGGATAATTCTGCGACAGTGAGAAGTCTAGGGGAATCCCCTCAATTTTTTCTTCTTCAACGAAGGTTGAACCTCCATTTGTTGTGTAGAGAATTTTACCAAAATAACCTACACACCAACCGTCGTTTTGGGTTGCAAAAAATATTGATAGTAAATCACTAGTTATTCCGCTTGCTTGCTGTATCCAGTTTGATCCTCCATTAGTCGTTTTAAGTATAGTCCCAAACCACCCGGCTACCCAACCTGTATTCTGGTCTTTAAAACAGACTGATTCCAATTCGTAACCTGCGCCTAAACCACTTGTTTGAGGAACCCAATCTATTCCACCATTAGTAGTTTTAAGTATTGTTCCTGATCCTCCGACTACCCAGCCAATATTAGCATCTGTGAAATGTATTTCATATAAATGAAAAGTCGTTCCGCTCGTCTGAAGTGTCCAATCAATGCCTCCATTTGTTGATTTCAATATTATGCCAAAATGTCCAGATACCCATCCTGTACCTGATCTATAAAATGAACAGAATGCAAAGGGGAGGTAGTACCCGCTTGTTTGAGGTATCCAGTCTAAACCACCATTTGTTGTCTTCAGAATCGTACCGCCAGAACCAACAATCCAACCGGTATTCTGGTCAATGAAATAAACGGAACGTAATCCCTGGCTTGTTCCGCTTGTCTGAGCTGACCAGTTTGTTCCACTATTTGTGGTTTTAAGTATTATTCCTGTTTGTCCGACGGCAATAGCAGCGACTTGATCTATTACATATACCTCTTGTAACCATTCACTTGTTCCGCTTGTCTGAGCAGTCCAGGTATTACCAGCATTTGCTGTGTGAACAATTGTTCCATTCATACCAACTATATAACCATTATCCGAGTCAATAAAGTGCACCGATGATAGATTACTTGTTACAGGGCTGGTTTGCTCGTACCATTGAGGAAAAGCAATTTGTGCAGTAATCAATAAAAGAAATAATGTTCGTAGTAATGTTTTCATTTTAACCTCCTAGTTAAGTATTATTTAATAGTTAATTAAAGAACCATTTTATTTTCAATTATCACATTACATTTGTAAGGATAAGTTGCGACTTGTCCCTACATACATTTTTTATTTTAATAATAACATTTTTTTCGTTTGCAAAAAGTCTCCTGCCTGCCCGCCATCTGGCGTGGCTTTCAATTGATAGAAATAAACTCCGCTAGGTAATGAAGAATTAACAATGAATAATGAAGAATGTTCACCCGCAATTTGGTATTCTTTATTAACCAGCATAGCTACTTCTTCTCCCAGCAAATTGAAAATTTTCAGAGTGACGTTACTCGCTTCTGGTAACTGCCAACTGATTTTTGTGCCTGGATTGAATGGATTGGGAAAGTTCTGATAAAGAGTATAGACCGACGGTATACCTAAATCGTCTTCTATTCCTACCGGATATGGTGATTCATAAGCTCCCATATCAGGAATAGAACCAACAGGATCTGGTCTTGGATTGCCTTCTATATCAGTTGAAGGACAGTAATACCACATTCCTTCGATTTCAATTGAATCTATTCCGGTTCCTATACAGGGACTAACATTCTGAAGATGATAATCACTATTTAACGTATCCAGAAATACAGGATATGAATCAATATTACCTACTCCCCAGTTGAGTACAGATATAGGGTCGTATAGTTTAATTGAGTCCTTGCCGTACTGGATATCATTATAGTTCAGATAAATAGAACTTGCGGAAGTATCATTTGGAGATTGCAGAGAAATCTGATCAGGATAATTTCCCCAGAATATACTGTTTATCACTTTTGAACCGCTTTTGTTTTGGATTTTTAGTCCACCGGATGTTACTCCAATGTTGTTAACGATAGTGCAATTAATAAAATCGACATAAGAATTATATACTCAGAAGGAGAGATCCCAGACCGGTTAATGTAATATTGGAATCAAATAAGCAATTATAGATTTTACCACTAGCACCTCTCCAAAAGGCACAAGCAGATTGGGTGCCTGCAGAGTTATATCTAAATATTGAGTTTGATATTACAAAATCTTTCATATTGCCGTCTAATCTTATTGCTCCGCTGCGTTCGGAAGTATTGTTCTCAAACTTGCAGTTATCTATAAAAACATTTACTAAAGATGGCTGGGTTTCAGGTTGCCATATTTTTATTGCACCGTAATACTGATCAGCACTGTTTTCATTAAAACCGGAATTAACTGCTTTAAATTGATAAAGTGGAGAAACATTTGAAGTATCTATATCATAGTCGATTGCCCCAGAATTAGTAGCAGCATTATTCGCAGAGAAGAAACAACTGTCAATCTGTATGTTAGTGTTTAATGCACAAATTCCTCCGCCCAAGTTTGAAGAATTCTGAATCAGATGACACACCAGTAAAGTTCGCAATCACCAGTACTGGTATAAATTGCACCTCCTTTCTCAGAAGAGTTTTCAGTAAAAAATGCAATCTTTTAAATAGAATTCACTTCGGAAACTAAATATTGCACCTCCCCATAGCGACCAGTTATTGTCAAATTCGCAATTATCAATGGTCAGCTCACTATTCCAGATATAAATTGCACCTCCGGCTCTTGTTGCACTGCAATATGAAAGATTGCTATTAGAAATTATGACTTTATCAAAGTCAATAAGACAAATTGCGCCGCCGGCATTTATAGTACCAATCAGTACCAAGAGCTTTAGCAATATTGCAATTTGCAGTAAATGATTTTTGAAGTATCATTTTGTATAGGTGTATAAACAAAACGGATTCCATACCAACCTCCAAGAGGTGAATTTGGATCGTAAAATCCTGTGGTATCATTAATTGTAAATGTGATTAGATTTGTCTTCGGTACCTACTGCAAGCAACCTACCCTGAACAAACAAAGTATAATGACCTTGAAACTCAACCAAATACTCCAGGTTCAATCGTTAATGATCTGACCAGATGGAATAGTAGATTTCACCTTCTATTAAATAAGGTGAACCGGATAATGGTCCAAGTTCCGCTGACATTTCCAGGAGAGTATATGTGTCTGCGCAAAAGATATGGTAGTGAACAAACGCTAAAACCTCAGATATAAGTTAAAATTGTTTTCATAGTTGCCCTCAATAATTTATAAAATGTTAATGTTTACTTATTTTATTAAAATCATTTTTTTAGTTTCGATAAAATTCTCCGGCTCTTGAGTTGATAGAAATAAACTCCACTTGGTAAATCACTGATTCCATAACCGGAATGACTAACCGCATTAAACTCAATTCATATTTTCCTGCTGGTTTGTATTCATCAACAAGTGTTGAAATTTCATTTCCAAGAATGTGAAAACTTTTAATAAACAAATTGCCTACAGGCATATTGATAGCTGGATACTGGTGTTTTGGGATTAAATGGATTAGGGTAGTTTTGATTAAGAACAAATTCTTCAGGGTAAATATTTTTACTATCATCTCCAATAAAAGTTGCTCCGCCATTTGTGGTGTGGATTATTGTTCCCCGACTTCCAACTACCCAGCCTAAATTTTCATCTATAAAATCAACGGAGCTAAATAATTCAAGTGTGTGGGTAAACTGCTGTTCCCAGTTATTACCTCCATCGGTTGTTCGGAGAACCAGTCCAGAATTTCCAGCTGTCCATCCGATGTCTGCATTTATAAAATCAATAGAATACAAATAGGTAATAGTATTAAATACTTCCCAGGTATTACCTGCATCGGTAGTCTTAAGAATTTTATCATCACCAACTGCCCACCCAGTATTAAGATTATAAAAGAAAATACACTGCAGAGATGATGTCGTACCAGTAGCAAGGGAATACCAATTTTCGCCTCCATCAGTTGATTTAATAACTGTGCCATTATGACCTGCTGCATAGCCGTTATTATCCCCAACAAAAAAAATAGAGCTAAGAATACTTTGGGTTCCACTAAGTTTATAATCCCAATTGCTGCCTCCGTCGGTCGTTTTTATTATCCATCCGTCCTGACCTACGGCCCAGGCAGTGCTGGAGCTAATTGCACAGATTGAATAAAGATCTTTTGTAGTTCCACTGGTTTGAGAATACCAATTTAAACCTCCATCAGATGTTTTAATTATTGTGCCGGCAGATCCAACCGACCAGCCGATTAATGTATTTACAAAATATATTGATGAATAGAAATCGATAAGAGGACAAGTTTGAAGCTGCCAGTCAAGACCTCCATTACTTGTATTCAAAATTATTCCATCATAACTTGAAGCCCATCCATTATTTGAATTAACAAAACAAACATCTGAAAATCGATAATAATATCCGCCAGAAACTTCTGTCCAGTTCAATCCTGAATCGGTTGTCTTGATAATTACCCCCTGATTCCCAACGAGAATCCCATTATTCTGATCAGTGAAATAACAATCCCAAACGTAATGTTCACTGTTGAAATTAATTACTGACCAGGTATTACCGCCATCAACTGATTTTAAAATAAGAGTAATAGCGGTCATCCAGCCTACATTCGGACTTGTGAAAAAAAATGACGTGATAGTGTTTTGTGTTCCGATGTTTAGCTGATTCCAGGTTGATCCGCCATCGGTTGTCTTTAATACTACTCCAAGGTTGCCTGCAATCCATCCAGTATTTGAATCTAAAAAATATAAAGCATACAAATCCTGATATGTTCCGCTGTTTAAAGCAAACCAGGAAATTCCACCGTCGGTTGTTTTAAGAAGAGTACCTTCGCGCCCAACTACCCAACCGGTTAATTCATTTACAAAATGTACGCACCTTAAATCTTTGGAAGTTCCGCTAGCCGATTGGAACCAGGTTTCACCACCATCTGTCGTTTCGAATATGAGACCATTGCTGCCAACCGTAATTCCATAATTCAAATCTTTAAATACGATTGAGTATAATTCAGAATAAGCCGGTGTTGATTGCTCAGTCCAGCTTTCGCCACCATTTGTTGTTTTATAAATTTTTCCGGCCCAGGCAGCCACCCATCCAATATTCTCGTCAATAAAAAATAAAGAAGTATTGTACATCGTATAAGGACTACAATTTATTACCGACCAGGAAGTTCCTCCGTCAGTTGTTTTAATTACTGTCCCCCCTTCACCTACGGCCCAGCCAATATTTGAATTAATGAATTGTACAGACCATAATTTATTTCCCTGTGGCAGAGGGTTTTGCCAGAACCAATCCTCCTGCGTAAATCCAGGCTGTTGCAATCCAATATAAACTGCTACTAATAAAATTATTTTCTTCATCACACCTCCTATGTAATTAAAATTTTATACCTGAAAAGAAAACTTTTACTTTATTATAGTCATTTTTTTAGTTTGAACAACTGAACCCGTTTTCAACTGATAGAAATAAATTCCACTTGCTAAGGACAAGTCACGACTTGTCCCTACAGCATTGAACTCAACTTCATATTTTCCTGCTGGTTTATATTCATCAACGAGAGTTATAACTTCATTCCCTAAAACATCAAAAACTTTTATTGTTTGGTGACTGCCTACTGGCGACTGCCAACTGATTTTTGTAATTGGATTAAAGGGATTAGGGTAGTTTTGAAATAATTCGAATTCATTTGGAGCAGTATTACTTTCTTCAATTAATGTAATCGGATCACAATCACTTTGGTACGATGCAGTTGTAAAGGCTATCACCGAGCCGCCATAATTAAATGATGTTGAGCCAATGTAGAGTAAAGTATCCGGAAAAATAAGCGGCAGATCTCTAAATACTTTCACAATATATGATCCACTTTGCAATCCGGTAATTGAAGCACAAAGATCATAATAGCACATACAGGGTACGTAGATATCGGTTGTATCAACTTCTATAACAAATATTGTATCAGCAGAAAAACCTACGTCCAATCTGAACTTAGATGCACAATTTTCGAGTGCACCTGTATTCCAGATATGTACAGTGTCTCCTGATATGATTACAAAAATAGAATCCTGAGGCTGCTGTGCAAATACTGAAGCACTAAAAATTATGTTAACAATTGAGATGAATAATATTTTCATTTTAATTATTCCCTCCAGAAAAAAATTATAAAATGTTAATTAGTATTTCTGCTTCGGTAGAGTAGTTTGGTGTGCAGTATCAGCAAGTTATTCAGGAAAAATATCTCTGTACATCTTGCTCTATCGGAGTAGAGAAAAATCTCTATCTGTAATTAGTAATTATTATATTTTAAAGTCAAATAAGCTTTGTAATCATTAAGTATTAATAATTGTGAAACCAACAGAAAGAATACATATAAATAATAAGGGTATTTACATTTTAAATGGTTTCGATAGTGCATCAAAAAAAATTTTTTACTCTTCGAGATCAGAACCTGTATATATCTATCGTTCCCATTAAAAACTTCTTAACCACTTATTATCTTCTTTCTGATTTTTTACTTTTTTATCAAATCCACTTTTGTGTGTTTGAATTTTTTCTTCTTTAAATCTCCCGTCGTCTTTTTATCTGAACCTGATCCTGTCAAATGAGATCCGCTTATACCATTCATAATAAGCTTATTAATTATAAATTCTGCTCTTTGCGCTGCCAGCTTTTTATCGGAGAGACTGTCAGGTAAAACAGCAACCGAAAATTTATTCTGCGGAAAGTTTTTAATTACTTTGGTTATAATTTTAATCTGAGGTTCGGAATTTTCTGTCACACTTTCCTTCCCGGTTTCAAATTCAATATCAAAACTTGTTTTACCTGTTTGCTCTATTTCCTTTGTCCTGTCCTCTATTTCTTTTTTCTGCTCTTTACTCTGCTCATCAGCTTCTTCTGAATCTTCCTCTTTCGGCTCAGTCAGTTTATGAGCATTCCAGAAATATTCATATTCCTGCCAGACTTTTACTTTGTTTCTGTGTGAACCGGATTTTTCAAAAGTTGCAAATGGTGTATCCTGGTAAACTTCTTTTTCAATAGTAATTTCTTCAGGTATTTCGACTGTCATTTTTTCCCCGGTAGCTTTATCAATGAATTCTTCTTTTCTTATAACGGTTTTTCTTTCCCGGACGGTTTCCTTTCCTGATTCATAAACTTTTCCAGCGTCTTCCAGAAATGGCGACCACGTCGGGAATGTTGGATTCTCTTTTTTATAATTTACCATATACTCTACGGTTAAGTTTTTATCTCCATCATAAACTTCACCATCCATTTCAAGCTGAAGTTTTGGTTTGCTTCCTTCCATTGTCAAGTTACCTTTTAAATTAAAGCTTCTTATTTCAGGACCATTCTTTAATCCTTTGTAGTAATATTGAACCTGAGTTACACCCGGAATTGAAAGCAGCAAACCAACAGGCGGACTTCCGATTGCAGTTTCGAACAGTGCGGCTTTGGCTATTGAAGGTCCAAACTCCATAATCAACTGCTGCAATGTTGCAGGACCAACACGTGTTCCGGCAGCTGTAGAAACTCCAGCACCGCACAAGCATAGCTGTTCATTCATTTGAGAATTTAAATCCAATGCTGTCAGCTTTTTCTTAACTTCATTTGCTAGATTCTTTAAGATGATCTGAAGTGCTTTATCACCAAGAGTTTTTCCAAGTGAAGGAACATTTTGTGATATTGCCATATCTCCTAGCACTGAACAGTCCACACCACTTCCGAAATTATATAAACCTGTCACACATCTGTTGAATAAAATTGTTGAAGCAAGACTAAGTACATCCGGAGAAGATCCAGCATCTTTATACCATTGGATTAAAGCTTTTTCAAGTTCTCTTGGTGTTAGAGCACCTTTCCCAACCTCTGTCATTGATTTTGTGATTTCAGAAAATTCGCTAAGCGAGGTTGCTAATTTGTTTTCCTGCTGATACCACTCGCTGTTAAAAGCTTTAATTGTATTAGTGCTGATCTGAGCTCCCCAGCGAAAAATTGTCGGAACCAGAGACATCATATTCACAGCTTCGTTTACCTGTTTTGTAAGTGCGGAAAGACCGCAGAGATTGGGTATTAGTCCATAGGTTATTGATCCTTTGCCCTTAACATTGCCTGATTCATCAACAGAAAAATAGAATTGAGTTACGTGTGTCACCATCAATGTCATTATATGTTTTTCACCTTCAAAGGGGATATCCTGCGCTTTAGTTCCGGCGAACTGTTTAATAAAATCACCTGAAGTCTGTTTGAATCTTATTTCCCAGCCCCAGCCAGAACCAACCCAATCGCCAACAAATTTCTTAACCGTATTATCAGAAGTATTTTGCTCATCTGTCAACGATGAAACGGGTTGGGAATAAATACTGACGGTGAGCATTAACATTAAAAGAATAAAAAGTTTTTTCACGATTTTTGTCCCTCCCGAAAAAATCATTTAATATTTTTTATCTAACCTCAAAATTTGTTTCATAAGTCGTGCTCGTATTTGCTATTCTATCAGTCATAACGTATTTCCAGGTATAAACTCCTGAAGGAGAATCAGAAGGTAGAGTTACCCAGGCTGAAATGTTCTGAAAGAAAGTTACGGGGTGATAAATAAATTCATTATTTATCTCTATCAATGAAGAGTTCTCAATTACAATTTCCTGGTTCGGATCAAATACCTGAAGAGCAATTACGATATTCATCTGATCCTCACTAAACTTCATGCCTGCTATTTTACTGCTGGAATAAATGGTTTCACCAGGTTTAATTACAGCGGGATTTATTTGCTCACCATCTTCTGATTGAGAAAAATAAAAATCTCTAAACTCAAGATTTTCAGCTGCAGAAATATTTTCTGCCTGAACGTAAAATGTTTTTAATTCCTCAATATCTTTTCTCTTAACAGCATCGTGAACACTAATTTTTATTTTATATTCTCCCGATAAACAATATTGGGGAAGATCGAAATTAAAAGTGCCATTAACCGGTGATGCTAATTTATCGGGATACTCTTTTACTTCTCCTTCCCAGGGGGATACAACTATTAAACCTTCAGGATCCTGAACAGTAACATTAACAGTGAGTTCATATTTTCCTTCAGAATCGGTTGTATATCCGATTATATCATAACTGGTAAATATTTTCTCGCCAGCTTTGAAAGTTGTGTTATCTCTCGGGCTTTCATCTTTTGGTTCGATGAAATTAAAATTAACAACTCTTAAATCACCTTCGGTAAAGTTCACTTCTTCTTCTGTGCTTGTATCTGACTGAAGTGATGTTTCATTTAATTGATTATAAATTTTTAATGAGAAAAAAATCGACACTGCAATAACTGCAAGCCAAACAAGAATTGATATTGCTCTTGTCAATTTTTTTGGTTTGATTTCGATTACAACAGTATTTGCAAGATGATCGCCAATCCTCTGCCGGAGTTTTGAAAATATCGCAACAAAAAATCCGACAAGATATACTGCAATACCATCTATGATTCTGCAAAGGTTACGTATGAATGCTGATTTGAGGTTGCATTTTGAACCACTTTTATCAACTACCTTAATGCCGATTATAGCTTTGCCTAATGTGGCTCCCCAAAGCCCCTCGAATAGCCAATGATAAAGCAATGCGAATAATATTGTAAAACCTATTGTTAGAAGAGCTGGCGTCCCCTCAAGTGAAAATCCGTTTTCTGTAAATCCGCCTGATTGCGAGGCTACTAAAATTCCAGTTAAGGCAAAGGCTGCTGCAATAATAATAGTGTCAAAAATCAATGCTAATAACCTATCGCCTAATCTCGCCAAGCGATTTCCTGCAATCAGAGATTCAATGTTATCTGGATTATCAGGAAGTGTTGAAACATTTGATTCCTCTTTCTGTTCCATGAATTCATTCCTCGAATAAAAAAGTTAAAAAATATTTTTTCATAAAAGCCTTATTCTTGAAAACTTTCTGCTCAGGACATTCTATTACTACTTAAATTTTAATAAATGCAGCTAGAAATATTTTTTGAATCTCTCAGTTACAAAATCAATCCGAGGGATAGAGAACAATACTAAGTTTTCCCATGCCCGGTATATCCGGATGGGAATATTCATAATCGTACTGAAGAGGTAATCCTTTTAGTAACTGATCCTTTGGCAGAGCAAATACAAATTCAATATCCTCAATACTATTAGGTTCTTTCCATTCTTCGCAGCTCCATTCAACTTTAGCTTTCTGGCTCATCATTTCATCTCCGCGTAATCCAAAAATAATTTGAACAATACATTCATTGACCATTGTTAGCGGCAAGATGGGGGGGATAGAATCTTTCTCAGTTCCCCAGGTGCCAAACACTTCTTCATCGTCTTCAGCACCACCTTGTGGAATAACAACAAGCACGGGCATTAATACAGAACGGTTAGTCGTAAAAAAGCAGCTCTTCAGCTCCTTACAATCATTTTCCTTCGGTGTTTTATCACAAAGCTGAACACTCCAGATTTTGCCTTCACCCAATAATGATAAAATAGGATATCCCTGAACAAGTTGTTTCTTTTGAGAACTGATGCGCCAGTTAAATGTTTCTTCAGCTTCTTTATCATAGTAACTTGAAAACTTAAACTTAACACCGTCAAAGTGTGCTGTAAGATTGAGCTTAGTAAGATATGGTCCATTACACGGATTGCAATCAGCACTCCCATCAAATTCTACTTTAATATCATAAAAAACTGTTTCGTCCTTAGATGATTTTTGCTGAGGTTGAATTACCAATGAACTTAGAAGTAGTAAACTAATTATTAAGCAGACACCTCTGTTAGTTAAATTCATTTTATCAGCCTTTCAATTGTTTTTTATTAACTCTCAATAATCTTTACATTCTGCTCACAGCTATTTTTGCCAGTTCACTTAATTGCTCCATATTCAGATAAGGATCACTTGTATCAAAGTTTACAAATGAGGATACGGAGGCAACATTACTTCCATCTCTAAAGAATACTATAAATTGAACCGGTCCTTCAGGAGCAGAATAAGCTTCATCACCTATACCGCTTAACTTTTCGTGGATATACTTTTCACCGTTCTTCCATTGATCGTAAACATTCATATCGGCGATAACAAACATTGCATACATTTTATCATTCAGTGCAAAGTTTAAGCTGCCGCCCGCACCGGGTAAAGATCCTTTGTCAACCAGCTTAATTCCACTCACTCCTGAAACTTTTTCTATATCAGCAATTGTGAGAAAATTTATTTTACCTGCAAGATCTTCAACACCCTGTTTGCCAGATTCAATCAGCTCTTTTTCTTTTTCCTGAAGCTGCTTCCCTTTTTCTTCCGCTGAATCGCTTTTATCACCGCAAGCGGAGATAATTATCAGAAAAATAAATGACATAATTATTGATAGAACTAATGTTGTTTTTTGCGTTTTCATTTTATTTACCTTTCTATTGTTATTATTTAATTATTTTATTTTAGGGAATTACTACCAGATACAATCCCCAGGTTGTACTTCCCCAGGCAGTAACTGATTGTAATATTGAACCTGTTAAAACTGCATCATCAATGTTAAAACCTAAGCCGCCATTCCACGTACTATTGATGTTTTCATTAACAAATTCTACCCAGGATTGACCATCCCAGTAATAAACGATCATATTTTCCACAATGGTGGTATTTTCATCAACATCAACGTAATCATCTCCATTGCTTACAAAGTGACTTCCTTTAGGATTCAATGAAAGTGTCCCCACTCTTACAATTCTTGATTGACCGTTATCTTCATCTGCGTCATATGATAAAGTTCCGGTTCCAAAAGTTACTTTGCCATATTTATCAATATGAACATCAACCTGAGTAGTTTCATCAAATGATGGGAATTCATTAGTGAACCTCAATTGCAGAAATCCGTCATATTCAACATTAAAAACCTGAGGCGGACCAGTAGGTTCTTCCTCTGAGCAGGATATGAGAAATATAAATGGTACTAGCAAGTACCATAATAAATAATTTTTTACAAATCATTTTTTATCTCCTCTCTTTTATTTCTATTGATCATAGTTATTTATTCTTCGTCCTCATCTCCACTGTCTTCTTCCTCTTCATCATAACCTTCCGTTCCGAACATTGGCAAATCCGAGAATTTTACATCCTTAGGTATCTCAAAATATTTTTCATCAACCGGAATGTTTACTTTTATTGATGTAACTTCCTGCTGTGTAAGCTCTCCACCAAAATTAAGATTCATGTACATCAGGATTCCATTCCAGGTTAAAAGTTTACCATTTTCACCTTTGTATGCTAAACATTCTTTACCAAGAAATTTTTCGGTTCCTGCTCTTACTATTCCAAGTTTAGCATATATCTCTTCTGTGTACTTCTCAATTTCTTTCAAACTGTTCTGCTGAATCCATTCAATAATCGGATTTTTGAGTTTCCATCCTTCATTGGATCTGGACTTGTCATAAATATATTGATACTCCTCAAGAGATATAACCCATCCTTTGTTTAATTCGCCATCTCTCTTTGTATCCATCTTCATTGCACATCTGATCCCGAATTTATCGAAGTAAAGTGTACCGACACCAACTTCGTTGCCGGAATATTTGTATTCAATGATTCCAGTCTCGATTCCATAGAGTTTGAAGACTTCCGGCTGTGCAATCAACTGATTCGTGATCAACAGTACAAAGACTAATAAAAAGAAACAGCAGAAAATATTTTTAGTGATTGACATGATTTTTTCCTTTCAATAAAATTATTTTTTAATTAATTCCACTCTTCTGTTTTTTGCTTTGCCGTCTGCTGAAGAATTATCAGCAATTGGTTTTTCCTCTCCAAAGCCCGCCGAGCTTAATCTTGCGGAATCAATGCCTCCTTTAGTAATTGCTTCCACAACTGCTTTTGCACGGGCTTCAGAAAGTTTTAAATTGGATTCATTACTCCCATCTGAATCCGTATGCCCCTCCACACTTATTTTAATATCGGTAGCCTGTTTCATCATTTCAATTATTTGTTCAACAACAGGCATTGATTCTTTTTTGATTGTCGATTTACCAGAATCAAAATTGATATAAAGAATTGCTTTACCTGTTTCATTGAGTTCTTTCAGAATAGCATTGGCAGTTATTTCCTGTTCGACTTCACCTTTTTCAACAATTGTAAGATCGTAGTAGTAATCGCTGGCATAAACTTCCGCCCACGTTTCTTTATTCCCCTGTTTTAAAAACATATATCCTCGGTTTTTAAAAGGTTCATAAATCTGACCACCAATATTTTTAATTGCATTAGTAAAATTTCTTACGATCTTCAATGGTGCTTCTTCGCAATTGCATTCATAATGGATTGTAGTTTTAGTTCCCTCTACTATTGATTCACTTTCTCCATCCAGCATAAAAGTATAGGTTCCAAATTCTTCAACATTATATTCTGTAATATTGAAACCTGAGATACGGTTAAACATTGGATGATCTTTACTGCCGGCAATATCTTGTGAAAAAGTAAGCGAGCAGAAAATAAATAGTGTAAGAGTTGTTATGATGATTTTCATTTTTTTCTCCTTTGGATTATTTGAGATATAACATTTTAATTGTCTTAGAATAATTTTCTGTTTGTAATCGGCAGAAGTAAATGCCGGAAGATGGATGATGTTTGATGGATAGATGGATTAAATTCAACTTCATATCTTCCTGCTGGTTTTTCTTCATTAACTAAAGTTGCAACTTCATTTCCGAGAACATCATAACACTTTTAATGGTTTACATAACTGCTGACTGGTAACTGATAACTGATTACCGTACTTGGATTAAATGGGTTGGGATAGTTCTGGTAAAGTTGATAAAGCTTTGGGATTTCAGGAACATCTTTGACGCCAACGGTACCTTGAGAATATTTTATAGTTAAATAATCAAAATTTTGACTGACTCCCTTACTATATCCGGTTATATACACATTCCCAGCACTATCAACTGCAATTCCAACAGCTCCATCAAAAGCATTTAAAGGTCCATTATATCTTGCAGCCCATTGCTCAATTCCGGATGAATTATATTTTACAGTAGCGTAGTCCATATTTGTGCCGATTCCTTGGCTCGTACCAGTCACATAAATATTATCCTCATTATCAACACAAATTTGATAAGCCTCATCTAGTCCATCCGCATCGTATGTAGCAATCCACTGCTGTTCTCCTGAAGGAGTATATTTTATTGTTGCGTAGTCACCATTTAATCCGGTTCCGGTAACATAAATAAAACCTTGATGATCAATGGCAATTGCACGAGCTATTTCACTCGGTAATACCGGTCTTTGTATCCACTGTTCGGCTCCGGAAGAATTATATTTAATTGTTGCATAATCTCGACCAGTTCCAACACCGTTACTATAACCTGTAACATAAACATTACCTGAATCATCGACAGCTACTCCATAAGCTGCATCAGATGTATTTCCCGGTCCATTATACCTTGCTACCCACTGTTCTACACCTAAAGAATTATATTTTATAGTAGCATAATCCTCATCTGTACCAGAACCATCACTTTTACCCGTAACATAAACATTTCCTTCACTATCGGTAGTAATTGCAACAGCTTTATCTAATGCATACTGAGAAGGGCCATCATATCTAGCAGCCCATTGTATTTCCCCCGCAGAATTATATTTCAGTGTAACATAGTCCTGATATGTAGTGTTACCGGGGCTTTCACCTGTAACATATACATTACCTTCATCATCAACTGATATTGCATAAGCATTGTGGAAGGGGCCAGGTTAAGTCATCATCGAATAATCTTACCCAGGATGTATCTCCATTGGCATTATACTTTATTGTCAGATAGTAATAGTATCCACTTGAGCCTGCAACATAAACGTTACTGAAGTTATCAATAACTATTGCATTACCAAGATCTGGTATGTTGTCAATCCACTGCTGGGTGCCACTTGAGTCATATTTTATGGTTGTGCAATTGACTAAGCCAGAGCTGTCAATACTTGAACCTGTTACATAAACGTTACCCTCAGCATCGATAGCAATTCCTGTTGCCACATCAGCGTTGTTTCCTGATCCATTGTATCTTCTCACCCAGGCAGTATCTACCTGAGAGTACACATTAACTAAAAACGAAATCGTTAATAATAAATACAGAATAATCTTTTTCATTTTATTCTCCAATAAAATTTATTTAATTAAAACCTGTCCTCCGTCCCGACTTTTGTCAGGATTAGCGAAGGAGGATCATTTTTTTAGTTTCGATAAATTTTCCTGCACACAATTGATAGAAATAGATTCCGGATGCCAGATTCCGGATACTGGATACTGGATTAAATTCAACTTCATAACTTCCTGCGGATTTTTCTTCGTTCACTAATGTTGCAACTTCGTTTCCGAGAATATCATAAACTTTCAATGAAACGAATTGCCTACTGCTAATTGCATACTGGATTTTGGTTGACGGGTTAAATGGGTTTGGATAGTTTTGATTTAATTCAAAGTGAATTTCGTTTCCATTGTTCTGATCTTCAACATGAGATATCAAACCATTTCCATCAGTTTTAATAAAATAAATGTTCGGATCACTCCCTGCACCAAAGCTGTGTGTATAACCGACTGCAGCAAATCCTCCATCAGACGTTTCTTCTATATCATAAATTTCCTCCTGCCATTCCCCACCGTAGGTTCTCGTCCACAATGTATCTCCAGTTGAATTTGTTCGAACCATATAAAAATCAAAGTATCCGACATTAAAAGATGCTGTATATCCTCCAATAATAAATCCACCATCTGAAGTTTCCATTGCTGTAAATGCTCTGTCATCTAAAATTCCTCCATAAGTTTTATCCCATAAAAAATCGCCGCTTGAATTTGTTTTTACCAAATAAAAATCAGATTCCCCATTTCCATAGCTATCAGTTCTCCCTGCAATTATATATCCGCCATCTGTGGTTTGCTCTCCCGCATAAGCAACCTCAACGTCTAATCCACCATAAAATCTTGTCCAGAGAGTATCGCCGGATTGATCGGTTTTCACCAATTGAAAATCTTGTATTGGATTAAGATTTGCATAGGGGTAGACTATAAGTACATAACCACCATCACTTGTCTGTTCGATTGAATTTGCCCAACCGAAATCATATGATTTTGCCCATAGGGAATCTCCATCACTATTAAATTTTATAAGACAGTATTTATATTCAAAATATCTTTCGATATAACCACTGAGAACGAATCCACCATCACTTGTGTTTTTAATTTTGGTAACATGATCATTGTCTACTGTACCGATAGTTTTTGTCCAGAGAGTATCTCCGCTATCATTTATTTTTAACAAATAAATTTCAGCATCTGTTACAGTGCTTGTAAATGCTGCGATTAAATATTCCCCAATACCAGTTTTAATAATATCCTGAGATTTGTCATAACGATCTCCGCCAAATGTTTTTGTCCAGATAATATTTCCAGAAGGATCAGTTCTTATTATATAAAGATCAAAATTTCCGGCTCCATAACTTCTGGTTGAACCAGCAATTATGTAACCGCCATCATCGGTCTGAACGACTGCATTAGCATCTTCAGCTTCAATTCCACCATAGGTTTTTTGAAAAGTTATCTGGGGAAAAGTTATCACAGAAATAAAAAGAAACTGAAATAGAATTATTATTTTCATTTTAACCTCCAATAAAATTTATTTAATAAAAACCTGTCCTCCGTCCCGACTTTTGTCAGGATTAGCGAAGGAGGATCATTTTTTTAGTTTGAATAAATTCTCCCGCCTGCCCGCCATTAGGAGTGGCTATTAATTGGTAGAAATAAATTCCACTTGCCAACTGCCTATTGCCTACTGCCGACTGGAACTCAACTTCATAACTTCCGGCAGATTTTTCTTCATTAACTAAAGTTGCAACTTCATTTCCGAGGATGTCATATATTTTAAGAACTACTTGCGAGATGTTGGGTACTTGATACTGAATTCTGGTTGTTGGATTAAATGGGTTTGGATAGTTCTGTGATAATTCATAATCACCGGCAATAACCGGATTATCTTCAACAGGAAGCGCACCAGGATCATCGGCATCGGAAATTACCCATTCGCCAAAGGATGTTTGTCCTGTTACTGTTAACCAGTTATTTATGGTACTGGTATCGGATGATAATCCAGGTCCATTCCAGCTAGCACCATCCCATCGCCATAAATTCAAATCACTCTCAACTTCTCCATTAAGCTCTGTATCTTTATAACTCAATGTAATGTCGAAAGTTGCTCCGCTTCCTGTTGATGTAATTTCGTACCATCTTTGTAAACTGGATGAGGCATAAGTATGAGTCTCACCGGGATGCACAGTTACATCAATTTCTGAAAGCGAACCCGGCGTTGTTACATTTATCTTTGCTCTTACCTGCCCGCCAAAATAGTACTCACCTGTTCCATTAATACTTTTTAAAACTCGGGTTCCCGTATATTCATTTGCACCAATATCCACCACCCAACCCATATTGTGATTTGTTGTTTGGTCATAGACTAAAGTATCCGCACCTGCGTCAATACAAGGAGAATTATAAAGGACAGTGAATTCACCATTTGCCGGATCAGTTAATTGTGGATTTGCAAGCACATCATTGTGGCAGGTTACATTAGCGTTGTAATTGAGACCATTATTATAAAAGCAATTGTTCCAGTTATTAGTTAAGCTTTCACCTGAAAATATTGCAACACTATCGCTTCCCGAAACATTGTGATCCAAGAAGATATTATTCTTCATTTTAAAATTGTAGGCGCCATACCAATAATAAAGTCCGCTGCCGTTACCTGATGCAAAGCCCAATCCTTTATTTGCATTACGATAAAAAGTATTATTGCCTAATGTGCAGGATATAGCATTATATGACCAGGCACCGCCACCGTAACCATCAGCCATTTCAGAAGCGACATTATTGGATATAATATTATATGATACTGAGTGTCCTCCGAAAACAACACCGCCGCCTCTGCCTTCACCATAAACAGAAGCGGTATTATTGTCAATAATGTTATATTCCAATATAGCGTCCGTACCTTGCATTGACACTCCACCACCACCACCAACATATCCCGAACTAATGCAGGCTATATTATTTGCTATTATATTATTCTTAATTTGAACATCACCGCTGCAAGCAATTCCACCTCCGCTACCCTCCTGTCCGCTAGATCCAACGTTATCTGTTATTTCATTCTGATATACATAATGACCATTGCCATTAATGTCGATCCCACCACCTGTTCCACCCCTTGAAGTTGAGGCAATATTGAACGATATATTGTTTGATAGAATTTGCACAACACCACTTGTAATGTAAATACCTCCGCCAAATCCATAGCCTGCATTACCATAACTTCCATTCGATGCTATATTGTTTGAAATGATATTGTCTGAAATTGTAGCATAAGAATTACTACAATAAATCCCGCCGCCATAAGCTGATCCGTTAGTAGTGGCTATATTGTTATTAATAATATTATGATGAATTTGCGGCATGGATACATCATCGGAAGATATTCCTCCACCATCTCCATACCTTATAATACCGGCAACATTTGAATCAATAGTACCAGTACTGTATAATAGGATTTGTACCAGTGCCTGTAATTGCGATACCACCTCCATAGCTCTGATCATAAATAGTTGCCGCCGTATTTTTGTAAACCCAGCAATTTTCAATTACCGGGTCGGCATTAGACAAAATAAGAATTCCACCGCCATATAAAGTTTTAATTGTTTCGATCGTGGCGTCGCCTTGTGTGATTTTGAAACCCCTGAGATGAGTAGAATTAGAGATATTATTGGTGCTGATCGTAAATATGCGGCACTGAACAGAATTGTCAGGTTTTATTATACATTGACTGCTATCATATAATGCCAAATCCCACGAATTGTTTGAACCGTCATCGGAGGTGATCATCCTGTTGCTTGTAAGTGATAAACTAGAAGTGATTATATAGGTTCCATATTTTACAAGAATTGTATCTCCTGCTGCCGAAACGCTGATTGCAGCCGAAATAGTTTTTTTTGCCAAAGCCCAGCTCAACCCTGAGCCGCTATCATCTGGCCTGGCATTATCAACAAAATATGTAGCAGGATATGTTGCTGCCGCAAGCAATAATGTAAATATAAAAGTGAGAAAAAGATTTTTAATTTTCACGGTACTATCTCCTATTATTTAATTGGTATTTAATTATTAGTGTTTCCGAATGTCTAATTTTTTATGTAATGCATTTGGGTGATAAGAGTTTTCCTCATTCACTATTTCAATAAAATCATCTTCTTGGTTTGAATAAATTCTGCTGCTTTAAGTTGATAGAAATAGATTCCTGATGCCAGATTCCGGACGTTGCCGGAATGACCATTCGCGTTAAACTCAACTTCATAACTTCCTGCAGGTTTTTCTTCGTTTACTAAAGTTGCTATTTCATTTCCGAGAACATCATATATTTTAAGAACTACTTGCGAGATACCGGGTACTTGATACTGGATTCTGGTTGATGGATTAAACGGGTTTGGATAGTTCTGTGATAATGAGAATGATCTTACAGGAATAGTATTTTCAGGAACAACTTCGTTTAATCCATCTGGTGCAAAAGCATAAATTTTGTTGTGCCTTACAACTACAGCAGTGTTGTTTCCAACAGAAACTCCCAGGTGATTTCCTTCGGGTAATAATTCAATCCAATCTGTTTTTGTTTTTTGAAATGCATAATATTTGGAATTATTAGAAGTTGATACTAAAACAATATTACCATTCATGATATTATATCCGGCAAGACCTCCAAGGTCAAACGTTGTAGTCAGCTTGTTTGAAGCGTCATAAATAGTATAAACATATTCTGTTTTAAATAACATTAATGAATCTGAATACATGTGTATGCTTGATACAGGATTAGAATTAAATTCAACCAGGTTTAGATTAGCAGCATCAAATAACAATGTTGAACCTGAGTTATTATAAAGCCAGGAAAAAATTCCGCGTGTTGAATGAAAAGTAAGAGATGAATTAACAACCATAATCGAATCGTGTATTGGAGAATAAAACAAAGCAACATTGTTTGATGAAATATTAACCATCACAAAAGAATAAGGACTATAAGAACGTCCGAGAACATCCTTACTTATTGTTGTTTTTGACAAGCGATTAGTGTTTGAATTGAAAAACCACAAATCCATTCGTTGATTGATAATTACTGAATATGCAAAAAGATCCATACTCAGTAGACATTAAATAGTTAGTAATGCTGCTGTCTTCAAAAGTTAATGATTGAGAAAAACCAGTTTTAGAATTGTGGAACCAACCATGATTCCAGTCATCAAGTGTCATCGCTGATTGAAGTCCCACATTGTAATAAAATGAATGATTATTAAATAATATTCCTGTTAAGTTAATATTGTATGATCCTGTCTCGCCAGAATAAATATAAAATGTAACCGGTCCATTTATATCATACATTGAAGTGATTGAAGTATTTCCGCCTACTCGATAATTTGATGGACCACCAGTCTGAGTTGGGGAATATGATGTTGTATATGAAATCCATGCAGCTCTTTCAGTATCAAACGTGTTTATCTTTGCATCACGGGACTGTGCGTCTCCCCTTACAACAGCATAGCCATAAACATTTCTTTTATTGCAATCGCTCCAATTTTCATCCATATTTCCTAAAGTAAAATGATAATAAGGCTGATCCTCTTGAATAGTATAAAATTGATTTGTTAAGGCGGAATAACCTCAAGTATAAAATTGTTAGAATTAAGATATGAAGAAACAAAACCCCCTGTCATTGCAATTCCTGTAGATGCATAATAAACACCACCCAAATCGGTTTGATTAAATGTTCCGGTTATTAAACTGTAAACAACGTGCTTATGTTTATCAGGATCAAACCGCTGAAAAATACCAGCAACATAGCTATCGCCGCACCAAAAATTTCTACCACCGCTTGCATTTTGAACCTCACCGTATTGATATGATTTCCATTCTCCGATCAAGGCATCAAAAACATACATTATGTTTTGTTCGGTAAACACATAAGCGGCATTATCTCCGCATCCATATCCTCTTGTTCCCGACACAGTGCCATTTGGCGAAATAATATTTCCAAAGTAACGAATAGATTTGCAGGTTGATAACTTTGAACTAAATGCAATAAGCAGCGTATCTGAATAAGCCATAGCAACATGTTTGCCTGCTTCAACAGCAACCATATTTTGTTGAGACCCAATATCATATTCAATCCAGTTTTTATTATTGATATCAAAAAAGTAAATGTATTGTGAACTTGCCCGTGTATGCACAATACAATCATCACCTGCTTTATACAGATGTATTCCACTCATGCTGGCTTGTAAATTTTGAAGGATCCAGCTTTGCTGTTGCGGAATAATACCAGATGACATAAAAAGTATTATTGACGAAAGGCGTAATAGCTTTTTCATTTTTTCCTCCAGAATTCAGATGAAATTAATATTTTATTATTAATAAATTTCCTTGTGTTATTTATTATCTTCAACAAATTGTTCAACCCCGGTTAATGTAAAATCATCATTCTGAATTATTTTTTCTTTATTAATCAGAATTGTCAGTAAAGTAATTAGTATGACCATATAAATGATCTCGAATAATTTTTTTTGAATGCTCTCTAAGACTTTTTCGCTCAAGGTATTTCTCCTTCTTTTTCTTATAATAAAACGTTGAAAAGAATTAACATCAGTGCTATTGTTATGATCATTATTAAAATGTATATCCCTATAGAAAAAAACTTTTCCTTTCTTTGTATTTCGGATGAACTATCTGCTTTGCCTTCTCTTTTTGGAGTCTTTGAATCGTTTAACTGATGGGTTTTGGAAACATTTTTCATAATCACCTGCAATTGTTAAAGTGTTTAACTTTTAATTAAACCGGGCTTATTGCTAAAAAAAATTATTTTTCTAAAAGAAATGTAAAAGATCGGAAAGGCCGGGAATTGCTGATTTGTGACTATGATTTGCGCTTTTGTGACAAAATGGAAGAAAATCAATTAATAACACAAGTTGCGTAAAAAGCTGAAGTGAAAAGAGATGACTTAAAGAATCGCTGGCACTGTTAATTTAGAGTGGCCCGGCTTTGAAAAGGATATTTAATTTTCGGAAATGCCGGTTTGATGCCGGATGTTTTGATTGAAATCTGATGGAAGACAATTGAAATGTTTCTTGAAAGCCCTTGTAAACTGGGCAGGACTTTCAAAGCCAACTTCATAAGCAATTTGAGTAACATTAAGTTTGTTTTCGATAAGCATTTGTGCCGCTTTTTTAAGTCTGAAGATTCTGATAAACTCGCCGGGCCCCTGACCGGTTATAGCTTGAAGTTTTCTGTGGAGCTGACGGCGGCTCACAAATAATTCCTGAGCAAGATGCTCGGTATCAAACCCAGCATTGCCTAAATTCTTTTCTGCCGTATTCAAAACCCTCTGAATAAATTCACCATCAACTGCATTGCTGGTTAATTTTTCCGGTTGAATATTTATTTCTTTACTGAATTTTTCACGTAAGCGTTTTCTTTGCTCAATCAGATTTTTTATACGTGCAGCAAGCTCTTCATAATTAAATGGTTTGGTCAGGTAATCATCTGCACCGGTTTCAAGTCCTTCAATTTTACTTTCGTCAGTTACTTTTGCAGTTAAAAGTATAAATGGAATGTGACTTGTCTGCCAATCAGTTTTTATCCGATGACAAAATTCTATTCCATCCATCCCGGGCATCATTAAATCGCTTAGGATCAGATCAGGCATATTCTGCAAGGCAAGCTCAATTCCTTGTTCGGCTCTTTCCGCCAGAAGAACTTTGTAATCAGGTTTCAATAAATCATTAACGTAGCTTCTTACATCAGGGGAATCTTCAACAAAAAGAATAACAGGATTACCTGCAGGTTCTGCTTCCTCCTCTGATTCAACTTTATTCTCTTCATCAATTAACAAAGAAACATCTTCAGGCTTTTCATCTTCTGACTCTTTGAATGAAGGCTGTATTTTTTCATCGCTGATTTCTGTTGCTTTCTCCAGGGGAATTGTCAAAGTGAAAACTGTTCCTTCACCTTCCTTGCTGCTGACTGAAATATTCCAATTATGAAGCGTTGCTAATTCTTTAACAAGTGCAAGACCTATTCCTGAACCAGTATTGCTTGCATGTGATGAGTCATCAATCTGGAAAAAACGATCAAATATTTTTGATTGATATTCTTTAGGAATACCTGTTCCTGTATCACTGATTGATATCTCAACAAAATTGCTCAAGACTGATTCATCTTGACCCACCCCTCGCCCCTCCCTGGGAGGGGAAAACTCGTTTACAATTGTCCCCTCCTTTAGAGGGGATTCAGGGGTGGGTAAAGCTATTTTTACTGAAATTTTTCCACCCGATGGTGTGAACTTGAAAGCATTGCTAAGAAGGTTGTTAATAATTTTTTCCAGCTTATCCCTGTCCAAAATCATATTCAATTTATCAACAGCTGAAATAAAATTTAGCGAAATAAATTTTTGTTCAGCTAAAGGCATGAATGAATAGGTAAAACCTCTGAGCAAGCTAACCAATTCAACCTGCTGCTTGTTGAGTGGAATTGTTTCTGCTTCAAGCTGGGAGAGTTCTAAGAAGCTGGTCAATCAGGTTTTGAAGCTTTTCAGTATTTCGCAAAAGCATCTTGTAATAATCAGTCAGATTATTCTTTAATTCTTCCACTGATTAATTGCTCAAGAGGTCCTTTAATTAATGTCAATGGAGTTCGGAATTCGTGCGAGAGGTTAGCAAAAAATCTCGACTTCATACTTTCTATTTCGCGCAAGTGATGAGCTTCAAACTCCTGCATTTTAAGTTCGTGCTGCAATCTTGTTCTGTATTGCTGAAATTTTATTATACCCCAAACGCCCAGTATAAATATCAAAGCATAAAGACCAATTGCCCACGGAGTCTGCCACCACGGAGGTGTGATAACAACTTTCAGCTGACTAAAATTTTCATTCCAAACTCCATCGCTGTTAGTTGATTTAACTTTAAAAGTATATTCCCCGGGATTAAGATTCGTGTAAGTAACAAACCGCCTTGAACCACTGTTCACCCAGTCATTGTCAAATCCTTCCATTTTATACGCATATTGAATTGACTTCGGTGAAGTGTAATCAATTGAAGCAAACTGAATTGAAAAAACATTTTGAGTATAAGCCAGAGTAATTTCATTCGTATTAAGCAAGCTGGTTTTTAAAGATGATTCTTCACCTATTGCAACAGATTTATTAAAAATTTGAAAATCGGTGATCAAAACTGCAGGTTCAAATGATGAAAGATTAATATCTGATGGATAAAAATAATTGAGCCCATCCGTGCCACCTAAGAAAATAACACCATCTGCGTTCCTAGCTGATGAGGCTAAGTTGACATCTCCGCCAATCACACCATCCGCTTTGCTGAAATTAGTGAATCTGTTTATGCGTGTATTTAATAATGTAATGCCTGAACTTGTTCCAATCCAAAGATTGCCACTTTCGTCCTCAATAATACTTTTTATAGTGTTGTCGGATAATCCATCATCAGTTGAGTAATGTGTAATTTCAACTTTGGGTTTTGAAGGAAATTTATTTTGATTTGCTGAACCTTTTACAACAAATTTATTTAAGCCATTATTCGTACCAAGCCACAAAATAACATCATTTTCATTTGAATCCTCAAGATGTTGCGATTCACAAATTGAATAAATACTGTTGCTGCTTATGCTTGCGCTATCTTCAGCCATCCATCGCAAAAATTTTCCGCCAGCTTCATCAACAAATAAATTCAGTCCGCCGCCGTCCGTGCCAATCCACATCCGTCCCTCTTTATCCTGAAGGATGGACCAGACATCTTCGTAACTGATGCTGAAGGGATTGCTTGGCTGGTGCCACCAACCTTTGTAATTTCCTGAAGAAGGATCGAGACGAGCTAAACCAAAGCCCCAATATCCGATCCAGATATTATTTTCTTTATCACAGTACACCACTTTATTATAATTAACAGATTGTGTGTTTACCCTTTCGGAAAACATTTTGATATTTTGAAGCGATCCACCCTTTACGTTGAGCCGGTATAATCCGGAACCATAAGTTCCTATCCATAAATTACCTGAGGCATCGGATGTGAGTGACCAAACATTTAAATTTTCAGATTGATGATACTTTTTAACAATTGATTCACCGTTTGAGTCAATTGTATAATACAAACCTTTTTCCGTTCCAAACCAGATTGAATTATCCTGGGTAATAGTGATTGCTTTAATATTCTTCTTCTGCAATTCGTAAGAGTTTACAATATGAATTTTCTCAGAGAACGGGTTGTTAAATTTTGTACTCTTTAATGAAAAAAAATTTAGTCCTTTATCAGTAGCCAGCCATAGAACCTCCGATCGATCTTTAAATGTTCTGTGTATCTCATTGCTGGTAAGACTTTGTGGATCATTTTTATCCAGGGTGAATCTTTGAAAATTATTTTTATTTATATCATACCTGATTAAACCTGCATAAGAATCAATCCACAAAATTTTTTTTCCATCTATAAATTCCTCGATAACTGTTGCAGTTGAGGTGCCAAACTGGAGTTTTTCAGGATTGGGAATACGAACTTGAGAAAAGGTTTCTGAGTTCACTTGCAATTTTGTTAAACCATCTGCAGTACCTACCCAGATGACATTCGAATCACCTTTTGATTGGCTAAGAAACCAAACAATATTATTCGAAATACAATTATTACTGTCATTAATTTTGAAAAACTTTTTAAATGACGAAGAAGATTTGGGATTAAACTTATTTAAACCGAAGTAAGTACCAATCCAGAGGTTTCCCAGGTTATCTTCAAGTATTGAAGAGATATAATTGTTGCTGATAGAGTTGCGGTCATCCGGCTTGTTGAACCAATGGTCGATTTTCCCGGAAACCGGATCTAACCTGTAAAGTCCCTTTCTGTATGTTCCAATCCAGATTTTTTCCTGACTGTCTTCATAAATGCAGGTTATTGCATTTTCTCTTACCTCATCAGTCTTGATTTTCCATCTCGTAAATTTCTCAGTCGTTGGATCGAACCGATTAAGCCATCCGTTTTTTGTTCCTATCCATATTTTACCTTTTTTGTCTTCGCGGAGAAACCATACTGAGTTATCGGACAATGAATTTGGATTCTCAGGTTCGTGCCGGAATATTTTAAAATCGTAACCATCGAACCTATTCAAGCCGTCATCAGTAGCGAACCATAAGAAACCAGATTTATCCTGGAGAATATCAAAGACATTGTTGTTGGAAAGACCATTCTCGGTTGTTAAATGATTGAAGCGAATTGATTGGGAGAATACAGTCGTTGTAAGCAGAAAACCAAAAAGAAATATTTTTAAACCCTGAATCATAACTATATGAATAAAGAATAACTTTTTATGTCATCTTAGTAAAATCATTTTTTTTGTTTGAACAAACTCACCTGTATTGAGTTGATAGAAATAGATTCCAGATGCTGGATACTTGATACTTGATACTGGATTAAACTCAACTTCATAAGTTCCAACAGGTTTGTATTCATCAACAAGTGTTACAACTTCATTTCCTAAAACATCGTAAACTTTTAAAGTATACCAACCGCCCACTGGTAACTGATAACCGATCATGTGTTGGGATTAAACGGGTTGGGATAATTCTGCCTTAATTCAAATTTTGCAGGTAATGTAAGATTAACTTCGATTGCTTTTGAATATTCAAACTGTCCGTCGGTGTCAATTTGTTTTAGTCTGTATGAGTGTTTACCTGCAGTTACATTTTTGTCCTCATAAAAATAACTCTTAGGTGAGTTGCTGTTGCCATTACCATTTACAAATCCAATCTTTTCCCACGTCTCGCTTCTTGCATCTAACTTCTTGCTTCTTTCTACTTCAAATCCATAATTGTTAACCTCCGTCTCAGTCTCCCAGCTAAGCTTAACAGCATTACCAATAACACAAGCCGTAAATGATGTAAGCTCTACAGGCAAAATTGCTATCGATTTCCAGAGACCACCATCGTCACCACCTGTAAACGCGCCTGCATAAACGTTGCCCAAATAATCGAATGCAATAGAACGAATATTAGTATTCGTCAATCCGGAATTATTACTCACCCAGTGCGCGCCATTATCTGTTGAGACATAAACACCTCCTGTTGTTCCAACATAAATGACGTCTGATGAGTTAATAGCTATTGTATTGATATTCAAATTTCCCAGATCTGTGTTCACTGGCGTCCAATTTACACCAAGGTTTGTTGATCTGTAAACACCCCAGCCGCTTGTTCCTGCAAACACATAGCCCGAACCATTAACTGCCAATGTGAGCGGAGGATGTAATAAACCGGTAGAAGATCCTACCCATGTCCAATTGATGCCATCATTAGTTGAATAATTAAACCAATCATTACTTCCGCCAGCGTAAACTCTTGATGATCCAAATGCAATAGTCAGGAATCCTCCTAAACTTCCGCCAGATGAATGTTTCACTTCATTCCAACTAATACCATTGTCTGACGATCTGTAAATGCTTCCATCATCTGAGGCAAAAAATGTTCCCGTTGGACTAATTGCTACCACACGAACATCACTCTGCGGCAAACCATTAGTGACATTAGACCAACTTACACCATCATCCGTCGAGCGAAGAAGCCCCACGGAATAAGTTCCTGCATAAACGTTTCCCGGTGCATCGAAAGCTAAGGAGAATACTTGGTACACATTATTTAATAGTCCAAGACTAAGGATCCAACTGTTTCCATTATCGGTCGATTTATACGCTCCGTTAGTGTTAGTCCCGGCGTAAATATCGCCATTTGATTTAATGGCGAGTGAAATCACATTCTCTCCTGTCAACCCGGTTTGTATTTTAGTCCATTGACACATCAACTTATCGGTGTGGAAGTAAATGATGATAAGTATAATCAAAATTGTTTTCAATGTTTTCATGTTATTACTCCTTTAATGCAAGTTTGTGTTTAAGAATATTTCAACTAAAGTTTTGCTCCTAATTGAGTTTATACCAATTTATTGGGAACTCCGAGAACAACAATGCCGATTAAAAATAAATGCAAAGACCTGTCTATCGGTAAACAGGATTTACTTTAATAAAATCATCTTTTTTGTTTCAAAATAATTTCCTGCCTGCCCGCCATCTGGCGTGGCTTTTAGTTGATAAAAATATATTCCACTTGTTAAGGACAAGCCACGATTTGTCCCTACAGTATTGAACTCGATTTCATATTCTCCCGCTGAAAGTTCTTCATTAATTAAAGTTGCGACTTCGTTTCCTAAAACATCGTAAACTTTTAAACTCACAAATCCGAAATCCACAATCCCAAATCGGATATTCGTAGATGGATTAAACGGATTAGGGTAGTTTTGGTATAGAACAAATCCTTCAGGCAAAACCTCATCTTCTTTTTCAACACCTACTGCAAATCCGGAAGTTGCATAACCTGTTTGAAAAAGTATGCCGTTACTTCCTCCATACCACATTTTATAGAGAGTATCTTCAGGAGCAACCATTACGTAGGGCATGGCAACCGCTGCATCATCCCATTTACCTAGTTCGCCTTGTCCGAGTACAACTGAGTCTTTTGCCCAGTCAATTCCATTTGGTGACGTAGCATACCCAATCTGGATATAGTCTGCAAAATTCCAACCTGTATACCACATATGATAAGCATTTTCAAAATGAACTACGCAGAGTGGTCCTAATTCATTATCATCCCATTGACCCGGCAAACCAGGTTCAAGCATAGGATGTTGTGTAAATCTAGTCCATAATCTTCCATCAGGAGATGTGGCATATAAAATACGCTGTGTAACTCCATCGTGCCCGTTGTACCACATTTTGAAAGTGTTGTCTTCGAAAAGAACATAAGGATGCATAGCTTCTTCATCATCCCAGCTACCTGGATTTCCCTTATCTAACACAGGATTTAAAGAGTCCTTAGTCCAGTTGATTCCATCAGGAGAAGTCGCATATCCAATTCTGTTATCATTAAAAATATCAATACCACTATACCACAAATGATAGATGTTATCTTTAATTAAGACTGAAGCATTATTAATTTGCGTTTCATCCCAGGATCCGGGCGGACCAGGTTCTAATACCGGATTATGCAATGTGTCTTTAATCCAGTCTATACCATCCGGAGAGGTTGCATATCCAAAACCGTTATCACCTTCATACCACATCTTGTAAATGTTTTGATGAAAGAGAATAGTGTTCACAACAGAAATGCTTTCATCCCAGGAGCCTGGATTACCAGGGTGTAAAACAGGATCTATGTACTTTGTCCATTCAGTTTGCGAATGTATAATCGTTGAGAATAAGCAAATTGAAATTATCACAAAGCAGACTAAATTTAATCTACTATTTTGCATCAGCTACCTCCTATTATTTTAAGAGTAACATTTTTTTAGTTTCAATGTATTTTCCAGCTTTCATTTGGTAGAAGTAGACACCGCTTGTCAGATTCCGGCCTTCGCCGGAAAGAGTACTGAACTTAACTTCATAATCACCTGCTGGTTTGTATTCATCAACAAGTGTTGCAACCTCATTTCCGAGAACATCATAAACTTTAAGCGATACATTACCGTTTACCAGTAACTGATAACCGATCACTGTCGTCGGGTTAAACGGATTCGGGTAATTCTGCCCTAAATAAAATTCAACCTGCTTACTATTTTCAAGCTTAATATCAGTTGGAGTATCTATATTAAAATTAAGAACATCGCTGAATGTATAAGTTGCTTCTGAAGTATATGCTTTAACCTTCCAGTAATATTTTCCACTCTGAAGTTGATATAAATAAGTTGTGTCGGCAATCTGACTGGCCTGCAATACCACATTATTAAATTGTTCATCGGATGCAATTATCAATTCATATTCTACCTGATCATAAAGATTCAGTGAATATGTTGAATGCCAGATAAATGTTACTTCATTTTGATACAAAGTATCCTGCGGCGAAATCAGGTTGAAATATTTTGGCTTCAGTGGTTTCAATTCATATTGAAGAATTATGGAAGTATCGCTTTGTCCTAATTCACCGAAAGCATATTTGAAGTAAGAGGTGTCCTCTTTCAAAAATAAATTAAAAATACTCGCTAAATATTTTCTTGTAGTGGCAAGCTGCTGTGTTGCTGTAAGATAACCATTCGGATCAGTCCAGTCCCATATTCGTGTATCCATAAATTTTGTATGATTGGCACCTTTAATTAATGGCAAAGCTTTAACAGGATTTGCATTATTGTACATAGGTATCTGATGCTGCGGAGGCGGAGTAATTCCATCATTCTGTGCAGAGATTAAATAAACAACTCCTTTTATCTGGTTCATCACATTTATGGCTGAAGGATTTGTTTCGGCAGCAGCCAGAGGTGCAGCAACAGTAATAGTTGAGTCATTTGCAGAAGCGAGAAGGCTTGCACCGCCACCCATTGAGTGACCGGATAATCCTGCTTTGGTTGTATCAATAAGATTAAAAAATCTTGATAAGAAATTTACATTCTGATCTTTTATATAATTCACACAAAATATCAAATCATATGCAAGCTGAAGATGATTGTTGTCGGGAAACTGCGGAGCAATTACAACAAATCCATAACTCGCAAGATGTTTGAAGTGTGAAATGTAGTAGCTGTTCTGCATAAAAAAACCGTGGCCGAATGCAATTGGCTGGTAAGGAGCGTGCAGGGTATCAATTTGCGTTTCACTTCCTTCAACAAATGAAGGATAATAAATTATTGTGTTTAAAGTTCTTCCTTCACGGTTTAAAGTAGCACTGGTCCACCCAGCTTCGTATGGACCTTTGTTGTTGGGCTGAGCTAAACAATTAACAATTAAGAATGAACAATGAAAAATGAATATTAATAGTTTTTTCATAGCTACCTTATCTTAGAAGAATCATTTTTTTTGGCTTGGATAAAACTTCCAGATCTTCCGTCTTTGCTCTGCAAAGCCGAGACAAGTAGCTGGTAAAAATAAACTCCACTCGGGAGATTCCGGACTTCGCCGGAATGACTGTTGAACTCAACTTCATATTCTCCTGCTGATTTGTATTCATTCACAAGTGTTGATACTTCATTACCCAAAACATCAAACACTTTCAAAGTTTGCCAACCTGCCTTGCCGTCAGGCAGGCTGTTTACTGGCGATTGTCAACTGATTTTAGTTCTCCGGCATTCTTGTCCAGGAATCAGTTGCGAAAAATTCTCCTTCTTGTTCAAGTAATACTAGTTCATCGTTGGAATCAATCCGTATTACTAGACTGCCGCTTTGCATTATAGAACCTTTTGGAACATCAGCCCATTTTACTGTAATAATATTACCCTTAATAACACCGTGTGCAACGTTTGACCAGGTCGGTGAAACTGCATCCTCTTCCCCGTACCATAGTATTTCATTGCCTAACTGTCTTAGATAATATTTACCTCCGGCTCCACTGAAAACTCCATCTAAATTGTAAGCTGAAGTTACCTTGCTAACTTCATCTTGTGAATATATTTTAACCGGGGCTAAAAATATTACAAGAATAAAAAGTGTAATAAAGTGTTTTAAGTTCATGTCACGTCTCCTGTTTATGTGAATAAATTAGTTTAGAGCTTTGATATAATTTTTCAGTTATTTTATATCCAAATACAAAATACCCACCCTTTATATTATTATGTCATTTAATCATCAACATTTTTTTAGTTTGGATAAATTCTCCAGCACGTAGTTGATAGAAATAGATTCCTGATACCAGATTCCTGATACCAGATGAAGTGTTGAAATTAACTTCATAAGTGGCTGCTGGTTTGTATTCATCCACAAGTGTTGCTACTTCATTTCCGAGCACATCAAAAACTTTAAGCGTCACATAACCACTTACCGGTAACTGATAACTAATAAGTGTACTTGGGTTAAACGGGTTGGGATAATTCTGTTCAAGCTTAAAGTCTGAAATAGTTGGTTCTTCATCTTCTGCATCTGTATAAAACCCCGTTGCATTAATAATAATATTGGGGCTACCGCCTTCATTAAAAATATCTGGTACTGAAGTATTTCAGGAAGAGTTATATGATCCCACCCATTATACATTACATAAATTGTTTCCGGCTGCTGCGGTACATAATCAATTACCAAATCATAATATCCATTATTCCGAATAATGTTATTACCCTCCCCATTAAAGTTGCCCCCGCCAATATCAACGGGATAAATTAAACGGATACCTGCACTGTCATTATCTTTAATTATGTTGCCGCTGATTGGTCCTCTCAATCCCTTCAACATCATACCATCGCCGCTGCAATTCGATTATCGTATTATTTTTTACTTCTTCAGCACCAATACTACTAAACCCCGTATGAGCTTCGGTAATGGTATTATTTTCAAAGAGAATAGTGCCGCTGGCACTGTAATAACCAACATAGCCGCCACGAATATAATTGTCAGTAACAATACCATTTCCGGCGTAATTGTATATTCCAAAAGTTCCTTCTAAAGGAACTCCATTGTTAATTATTATATCGTTACCGATAACATTTGTAGGAGCACCTGAGGTTAACTTTATTCCAGATGCTGGACCAGTGCAGTTAATTATATTATTCCTAATTGTTACAGACCCGGACTTAGCTACCAAAGCTATATCTTCATCGGGATCACCTGTAGCTATATAATTAATGACGTTGTTCTCAATAAATTCCGATTCATCCGGTCCGGGACCGTTGCTGGCATCATAGATTCTCCCGTTCAAAATTTTGTTACCAGCGATTATAGTCCAATTCGAACCACTTGCATCGAGAATTCCTTCACTAATCGTATTATCTTTAATGATAAATGTATATCCGCTAGCACATTGTAAAGCAATGCTGTCCAGTCGATTCTCACTTACAGTTATTGCAGCGGTTCCATCTCCCATTTGGAAATAGATGGTAGAGCATTTTAAGAAGTAAATTCCAATTGGCTGATTGGCAGATGCTTCATTGTAGATAAAATCAGAGTTAATTATTACAGAAGCAGAATCTTCACCTTGAACAATAACACCATCTTTCAAGAATAATTCTGCACCGGGCGGATTGTATAAGCCAGTAAAAATATAAACGGTATCGCCTGCTGCTGCCGCTGTCAATCCTTCCTCTACAGTATTGAATGGATGTTCAATGGTTCCATCCTCAATACCGGATATGTTGCTGTCATCAACATAAACGATGTTAGCGAATGTAAAGCAACTAAGAAATATGAGTGCTACTCCAATAATAAAAGTTTTCATATCTCCACCTTTTTATTTTCAATTTATTTAAAAGGATCATCTTTTTAGTTTGGATAAAATCGAACCTGCTCTTAAGTTGATAGAAATAAATTCCGCTTGCTAATCCACCGCCATCAAAGGAAACTTCATAAGTGCCCGTTTGCTTGAATTCGCTTAGCAATGTTTTAACCTCTCTGCCAAGGATGTCATATATCTTTAAAGTAATATTACCACTAGATGGAATTGAAAACCTGATTGTGGTAAGAGGATTAAAAGGATTTGGGTAATTCTGGTAAAGTAAGAAAGTTTCAGGTATAAGCCCTTCAATTTGATCATCCTTAATATCAGTCAATAAAGTTAGTTCACCGCCTTTTCTTATGAGTGTGGGATTCCAAGCTGTAGTACCTGAAACAGCTATCCTCGAAGAACCGGCAAGAATGTATCCACCGTAAGGAGTTGATTGAATGTCTCTGGAGTCTCCGTAATTGGCCGGATAACTTTTATTAAGACAAAGTGAATCTGTGTCAAGAACATCTCCATCAGAATTAATTTTATATATAGCTGAAAAACCAACTCCTAAATAATTATCCGGATGAAGGGCGAAATAATTTCCATCAGAAGATTTAGAAAGAGACACAAATCCGGTTGGATTTTCTTCTCCATAAAATTTTGTCCAGAGCGTATCTCCCAAGGCGTTAATCTTTATAATAGCTGATTTATCACCCAGAAAGCCAGCGATCATAAAATCTCCACCTGGTGTTTCAATGACATCATAGCCGGCATCCCAACGATTATTGTAATCATATTTCTTAGTCCATACGGTATCACCATCAGAGTTCATTCTAATTGCATAAATATCATAAGAATTATCCGGCAATCTGTAGGAACCAACTAATAAGTAATCATTACTGCTTGTTTCAATTATGTTATTCGGCTGGTCGGATTTATTTCCACCAATCAATTTAGTCCAAAGAGTATCGCCTGAAGAGTTTGTTTTAATAATCCATATATCGCCGCCCTGCCCGTATGAACTTGTTCTTGCAGCTATCAGGTATCCTAAATCATTAGTTTGAATAATTGAATAACCTTCATCATCGGAAGTTCCCCCAAACCATTTTTCCCATTGAAGGTTTCCGTTGGCATCTGTCTTAACAAGGTAAACATCTTTTCCGCCCCCGCCGTAAGATTTGGTATATCCGGTTACAACATAACCATCATCATCAGTTTCGTAAACCGAATAACCTTTATCTTCTTGGTTTCCGCCTATTCTGTTTTTCCAAAGCACATCGCAGTTGATATCAGTTTTCATAAGATAGACTTCAGAAGAAGAACTGATTCCCCAGTATTCCAGATTACCTGCAGTTACATAATTACCATCGGAGGATTCGATAATTGAATATGCATCACCCCATGTGTGATGATTATCTATGTAATCTGCATAGTTATACCATCCATCGCTTTCTCTTGGTGGATTGAGTTTAAACACTATCAAGTTTTTACTGGAACTGTAATCATATCCGCCGACATAAATATATCCTTCATCATCTGAAGTTATGCAATAAGCTGCATACATATCATAACCGGCATAACGAAACACCCATAAGTCACGACCTGTATTCGCGATGAATACTGATCATTCCAAATTCAGCTAGCAATCCTCTGAAATAACCTGCGGCGTGAATGTTACCATCGGGAGTTTGAGTAACTGCAAATGCCATATCATAATCATCAATTGGACTTGCATAGCGGTGAACCCACTTAAAATCACCAATCGAGGAAATGCTTAATACTATGAAATCAAGATCGGTAGTTACTCCACCATCTCTTCCTGCAACATAAATGTTTCCTTCTTCACCCTGAATTAAACGGTAGCAAGTTTCACTCCAGTAAGGTTTCGGCCCCGGTCCATCATAAATATAATTCCATCTTTCAGTTCCACTTGAATTTAAACTTAACACGATAATATCACCTTCGTTAGCACCTAACCATCCTTCAGTTCCAGCTATGTATAAATTCCCATCACTTCCAGCTACAAGATCTGCAACTACATCGCCACCATTATCAGTTGAGTTATAGTAGTATGTCCAGTTTTCATTTCCTAAATGATTGAGGCTAACTACATAAATATCTTTTCCGTTTGGTGCCGCTCTATTCAAATATCCAGCCACATAGATACTGTCTGCGTCTCTATATTCAATCCCAACTGCTTCATCATCACACAAGCTATATCCGCAGTCTCCATTCAACCTGTAAACCCAGTTCTGCTGACCAAGATAATTTATTGAAACTGCGAAGAAATCATAATCAACACGACCACAAGCATAAACATTACCATCATCTCCACGAACTAAGTCATTTGCTTGTCCGTAAGTTCCGGACACATCTGTGAAGATATATTCCCATTCTTTTACACCCGAAGTATCAATACAAAGAACAAGAAATTTAGTTCCATCTTGTTCAGTCTGAGTATATCCGGCAAGATAAATTTTATTATCATTTCCATAAACTATTCTATTCACTCCATCATTAGAACCGGTGTATGCGCCATCATAAGTGTAAATCCATCTTTGGGTACCGTCTTTCTTTAGACTAATTAGAACTATGTTATAATTAGTTGCGCTGTTGTCTGTGTATCCGGCAACATAGATATTTCCATCGCCGCCGTAAATTATATCTTTAGCTTCCTCATCGTTGCCGGTGCTGTAATTGTAATACCACTCTGTAGTTTGAGCAAAAGCTAAAGATGAGATAAAAAGCAATATCAAAATTGCAATTAAGTTTTTCATTTTTTATTCCTCCTGTGTATTGAATTTTTATTTCAATAGTACTTGCCTACGCCCGATTAACGAAGGAGAACCATTTTCTTAGTTTGAATGAAATCTCCCGCAGTAAGTTGGTAAAAATAAATTCCTGAACTCAATTCTAAATTCTGCATTCTAAATTCTACATTATATATTCCAACAGGTTTATATTCATCAACAAGTGTTGCGATTTCATTTCCGAGCAAATCATAAACTTTAAGCGTCACATAACCACTTACCGGTAACTGATAACTAATAAGTGTACTTGGGTTAAACGGGTTGGGATAATTCTGCATTAACGAATAACTCTCAGGGATTTGGTTAGATTTATTTTGAATGCCTGCAGGTGTACCTGATATTAATAGAGTTATTCCCCATGCTTTGAGGGTTCCAGTATTTCCTGTTGCTCTATCATAAATGCGGAGTATCCATAAACCCGCAGGGTTTGAATTATGAAATTGCGAAAGCGGTTTTGTCGGCCTGAATGTACCTGTGAATGGGGCTGTGCCGCTTGATATATTTACCGATGCATCATCATCTAAAACTGTACCTATGAAATTATCTCCACTCCCTCCAACCTGATAAACAGTGGTATCGCTTATCCCTTGGTGAATAAGTGTAAACTCAAGATCGGCGTCGCTTGCATAGAGAACAGTATCTATTCTTAAATTAACATCGGCAACATAACCGGAGAGAAAGTCATTGACTACTGTAATTGTGTCGTAAGTATTCTGATTATCCAGAATAGATTTGTTAAGACCATTCCGTAAAAAATCGATATGATTACCAGCAGGATTGCGTTTATAATATATCTCGTTGTTCCCATCACGATTATCATACCAAACAACATGCACAAGTGAATCGGATTCTGATAAAGAAGGTCTATAAGAACTAGCAGAATTATAAGTTAACCGTGTATCTGGTTCCCAGCTTACGCCTCCGTACATTGAGCGTTTGTAGTATAACTCAGGGTTCCCATCACGATTGTCTATCCATGCAACATGCACAACTGAATCAGAAACAGAGACAGAAGCATCCTTAGACTCAGCAGAGTTATTAGTTAGCCGTATATCTGTTCCCCAGTCAGAACCTCCATTTATAGAACGCTTGTAGTATATCTCGCTGTTCCCATCACGCTCATCTTCCCATACGACATGCACAGACATACCGGACACTGAGACAGAAGCATCCCAAGAATCAGCAGAGTTATTAGTTAACCGCATGTCTGCTCCCCAGCTAATACCTCCGTCTGATGAGCGTTTGTAGTATATCTCACTGTTCCCGTCACGATCATCAAACCATACAACATGGACAAATGAACCTGATACTGAGACAGAAGGACCCGACGCAGTAGAGTCATGAGTTAGCCGTGTAACTGATTGCCAAGTTTCGCCTCTGTCCATTGAGCGCTTATAGTATATCTCAAAAGCCCCGCTACTAATGTCCACGTCTTGCCATACAACATGCACACTCAAACCAGACGCTGAGACTGAAGGATTTCGTGATTCAGAAGAGTCATTCGTCAGCCGTGTATCTGTTCCCCAATTAATACCTCCGTCTATTGAGTGCTTGTAGTATATCTCACCATTCCCATCACGATCATCCCACCATACAACATGCACATCGAAACCGGATACTGAAACAGAAGGAGTTATTGACCAAGCAGAGTTACTCGTCAGCCGTGTATCTGTTCCCCAGTTAATACCCCCATCCATTGAGCCTTTGTAGTATATTTCCCAGTTCCCGTCACGACTATCCCACCATACAACATGCAAATCATTCCCGCTTGAGGCTATAGACCGAGCATTATTGTAAGCTGAGTAAGAATTACCAGGATCGTTTGTTAGCCGTACATCCGGCTGCCACTGTGCGTAAGAAATAGCAGCGGATAAAAAAAGAGTTAGACTTAAAAAATACTTTTTCATTTTTCCCTCACTTGATTAATACCATTTTTTTTGTTTGAATAAAATCACCCGCAGTTAGCTGATAGAAATAGATTCCGGATGCCAGATTCCTGATACCGGATGAAGCATTGAATTCAACTTCATATTTTCCTATTGAAAGTTCTTCATTAATCAATGTTGCAACTTCATTTCCTAAAACATCGTAAACCTTTAAAACTACCCGAGAGATGCTGGATAATTGATACTGGATTCTGGTTGATGGATTAAACGGGTTTGGATAGTTTTGAAAAAGAATAAAACCATCTGGTTGTTGAGTATGGGTTTCAGCAAAAACCGGATCGCTTGTGTTGAGGAAAAGATAATTCCCTTTATTCTGATCCCAGTTAGTGATTCCCAAATCAATATCCCAGGAAACAGATGCTTCAACTAAAATGTAGCTCCTGAATCGGGTTGTGCGTAAGCATACCCAGCCGTTTTCAAGATCGTAACAGTATTGATTAAATTGAAGAGTATCTGCATCAACAATAACTCTTTTAATTTCCTGTAAAGGAGTTCGCGGCAAATAGAATAATTTCTTTGTACTATCGCTTATAAAAGTTTCCTGAACATTCTGAACTGCATCTTTATCAACATCACCCATAACAATTACTTCAACCACGCTGGTGCTAGTAGATGTAAATTGTGGAGCAGTTGTGAATGTCCCGCTACTATTAAGGTAAATCCTCACAGGCTCCCACCAACCACCGGTTATTAAATCCACATCGTTATCATTATCAATATCAGCAAGATTTATTCCCGAACCATAACCAGAAAATGATGAAGTCCAGAAAGGTGTTGTGTTCAATAGTTCCGTTGTTGTTTAGGTAAATTTTAAACTTGCCCGTGTCCGCTCCAATTGGTTGTTATCAGAAATTGCTAAATCGAGAAATCCATCATTGTTTACATCACCCACAAAAAGAGAATTTGCGTATTGACTTGCATCTGTTGATTGCCAGGTTGGAGTAATACTTATAATTCCATTATCATTTGTAAAAATATAATTTGGGTTACTTTCTCCTGCAAAGACAACATCAAGATCACCATCATTATCAAAATCTGCCCAATTAACATCATAACTATAAATCGAAGCAGTTGCTTTCCACGAAGGAAGGGTTTCAAGCATACCACCAATGTTGTAATAAATTCTAGGTTGAGCAGGATTATTGTAATATGATTCACCACCGGCCACTGCAAGATCAAGATCACCATCACCATCAGCATCACCAAATGCACAACTGAAAGTATAAAACTGTTCAGCAGAAACCCAATCGGGATTAGAAGAAAGTGTTCCATTATTATTTAGATAGAGTTTTACTTTGCCGGGAGTATTAAAACCACCTGCCCCTATGTAAACCGAAACAGCAACATCGGGCCATCCATCACCATTAACATCCCCAACATCGAGATGACCGTGATAATCAATATCAGCAGATTGCCAGTTAGGTGTTGTTGGAAATGTTCCGTTGCCATTATTGAAATAGACAACTAAATGTTGCCTGGAAATATCATTCCCGTTTGCTACAACAAAATCCAGCCAGCCATCCTTGTTAATATCTGCAAATGCACCACCGGTTGATACACTGGTTATATCTGTTGAAATCCAGTTTGGATTTTGCGGAAATGGCACCTGAGAATAAAGCTGTGTGGAAATAATTAAAGGAAAGAATTACCGAAAAGAATTTTTTCATTTTAAACTCCTGAATGTTGTTTAATCTGAAATACTTATTTAGACCAATACTAAATTAATAATTTCTAATCATTAAACACATTTAAAATAAAAAACCCCTCCTTTGCGGGAGGGGCTGATTAAGTTGAATTTTTACTTAATGATTATCATTTTCTTAACGTCAGCAAACTTTTCGGCTTCCAGTCTATAGAAATAAATCCCGGAGGTTAATGTGCCTGCATCAAATTCCACTTCGTGGTATCCTTCTTTCAGCCTGCCATTAATTATTTCAGCAACTTCCTGACCTAAAGCATTATAAACATTTAACCGGACTTCTGTTTCAATAGGGATAGAAAACCGGATTGTTGTGCTCGGATTGAATGGATTAGGATAATTCTGCTCCAATGCAAATGAACTTGGTGCTACTAACTCAACTTCAATTGTATTTGAGAAACTGAATGATCCATCAAAGTCAATCTGCTTTAGCCTATAAGAATAATTTCCAGATCCAATCTTCGAATCAATAAATGAATAAGATTTTGGTTCGGTGGTTGTTCCGAATCCCGGAACAAAACCTACCTGTTCGAATACACCACCAGTGTTCATTCGTTCTATTTCAAATCCCTGATTGTTCGTTTCTGTTGCAGTTGTCCAGCTAACTTCTGCATCTGCACCATTCGGTTTAACTTCAAACGATGTTAATTCTACAGGGACAATATACTGATACCTAACATTGAGAAATGGTCGATTTGTCTGTGCCCATCCATCTGCAGTGAAAGTATAATTGGTTAACGTTTCATATTCAAAGAAACTTATTGCAAACCATCCGCTTGGTATACTTGCGGCAAGATCAGCGTTTGCATTACCACCAAGAACTTCATTCATCCATCCTGGATCTGGACAAGTGTTATACAAGAAATATTGAGTCCCACCTGTTATAGCTGCATATAATGATGCTGGAGCTGCAGTCACCGGGTCTATTGGTAAGGCATTTATTTGAAAGTATGGACAATTTTCATTGGTGATATACCAGTTCGCTGTTATTGATGTAATAGTTGCACCTACCGGTATCGAGGAAATATCAAATTTAGCCCAAGCTTGTTCTCCTCCATTGGAGACAATTCTCATTATACTAACCTCAGTTTTTGCAGCAGATGTGGTGGTACCCGTCCAATAATTTGCATTCTGCGGATAAACAGTAACTGAGTCAATCACAAGATTAGGATCCTGAACTGTTGTAAAATTCCATACAGGACCATTTGTATTACAGGAATCTCCAATTTCGATTACTCTCCAGTAATATGATGTTCCGTATGTAAAGGTATATCCTGTAATCGTCCAGCTAGTTGCAAGAGTTCCGCTCTGAACTAAACTTAATGAAGATGGATTTGTTCCAAAATAAAGTTCATTCGTAACAGCTCCTGCACCATTAGACCATGTTAGTTGAGCAAGATTTAATGGAATACCAGCTTGTCCATTTGTTGGATTTGGATTCGATGGAAGTTCGACGGGACAACCACCCGCACCCTGATCTACTGCTGCCCAGAATGCTGCGTGAAATGTACTTGTTCCATTGTTATTTCCACCGGAAGTTGAACACCCACCGTGAGTATGCACACCAACAGCATTGTTTGTTAAACCATCAATAACCGGACTACCTGAATTTCCCCCTTCTGTATCAGTAACATATCTCATCGTGGTTCCGCTTGAACCTGCATTCGGTCCAATGTGGGTTTGCTGAGTTTGATTTGCAGTTCCATCATCAACTCCATAACCTGTTATACGAATCGAATCCGGACCAAGATCCTGAACTAAAGGCCAGTAAGCATTCTGTGCTTGTTTAGGCATTAGACCGGTAATTGAGTTTGGATATACTTCGAATACACCCCAGTCATTTCCAACACCGCCATTAGTAAAAATTTTTGTTGATACGTTAACAGAATATTGATCTTCAGGTCCGGGATGTTGTAATGTACCATTTGGTAATGAAAGTGGAACGTTAAATTCTACAACAGTAGATCCACTTCCATCAAGACAATGTCCTGCAGTAGCGAATTTTCCATTTGGAATAATCCAGGCTGTGCAGCCAACGCTTAATAATCTTGAAGTGGCAGGCTGGTTGGATGGTGTTCTGTCATCAGTTGGACCACATTGTGATTCTATAGGATTTCCCTGATACCACTCTCCAACATTAATTTCATCAATATTAATAAACACCTGTTTGTCTGTTGGAGCAAGAAATAATTTAATCTCAACAGCATTGCCATTGAAAAATGCACTGTAATTATTCCATTGTTTCATCGATAATGCATCAAGCTTTTGCCAGTGATTATCGTACAAAGATCGTATGATTATGTAACTTTCCTGACCAAGGTTTAATTTTGAAAAATGTAATTGCAGCCAGGGAATGTTATGTAATTCAATTGCACCAATTAAAATCTCAACGGGATTAGTACCCAGAGTTCCGTCTCCATCATAATAGCCTGATTCAAACTGGTAGGATTGAATTGTAAATTGCAGTGGCGCGGTTTGAGCGAAGCTGTTTGAAAAAAAGATGAGAGAACCGAACACCAGAACAAAGTAGAAAAAGTGTAAAAGTGTTTTCATATTTTACTACCTATTTTTGGTTGATGAAAAAGAGATGAAAAGCAGCTTTAAAAAAGCCAGAATTCTAAACCCAAAATAGAAATATTTTAGTGTAGATTCAAACTTTTTATTGAAGAAATTTATTTAAGGAGAAGCATTTTTTTTGTTTGAAGAAATTCTCCCGGTTGTTCGCCTTTTGCAAATATCTGATAAAAATAAACTCCACTTGCCAATCCTTCCCCATTAAAAGCAACTTCATAATGATTAGGGTCCATCTCTTCATCTAATATTTTCTTTACTTCGCTTCCAAGTATATCGTACACCTTGAGTACTACTCTTGATCTGAAAGGTATATCAAATAATATTTTAGTCTCATTATTAAATGGATTTGGAAAATTTTGACTTAAAGAAAATTTTAACGGAAGTTTTACCGGCGGATGTTCAACTGCATATTTAGTGACCAATTCATCGTATTGTAAAACACGAATTGTTGCAGCTTTCAATCTCAAATTTTCTATCGCATTTCTATAATCACTGCCCGTTGTAACTATCATTGCAGCCATTACCCACTGTGTATCTTGCGGTGCTATACTTATGGGACCACTGAACATAACAAATCCGGCTCCACCACCTCCTGCATCAGGACAGATGAAACCAGTATTTGTAACAGGATCACCGCTAAATGGAAACTTTGTCGGAAATCCAGTTGTTGGATCGATAATCACATTGCCATCGGTATCAAATCCTCTTGCCATATTCCAGGCATCAAGCGTTGAACGTGCAGGACGAGTGAGAGGATCGATAACGGCATCATCAGTGATTCCGTGAAAGCTTACAAGATTTAAGTTTTTGTAATTAATTTTTTTTGAACCGTTATATATTGCAGTATCTCCTGGAGAATATGTTAAAGGTCCATATTTCCATACATATCCCACAGACATTGGAATAAAATATCCTGTATCGCTCGGAGTCCAGCAATATCCAAGTTGAATTGAGGAATCGACTGCTGGAAAATTCTGTAAAGCATCATTTATATCAATATCTGTCCACAATCCAAAATAAGCAGAATCAATTGTTTCTGAACCTTTATTAATAACCTGCCATTCAAAAAATACAACATCTTTCAACCAGTCGATTGGTCCTACTGGATACGCGTAAACAAGACTATGAACTTCAACTGGAAATACTTGAAGATTATTCCACCATTTTCTCGTTGAAAGCGATGAGTCGAATCCATTATAAACTGTCCACAGTGTTTGGTCATTATAGATAACCGGATTGCCGTATTCATTCACCGGAGCACCCAGGTTTTCTGGCCATTCAAGATAATCTTTGCCTGGATTAATTGTATCTGTCGCTTGAATTTTATAGACTCTGAAATTTAATGAGTCTTCCGGGTGTACATTCATCGCAGCATCGTTGTTAATAATCGGTCCCGGAGAATAGCTTGTACTCCATTGCTTAAAAGTAAAATGAAGTTCATTATTTAATTTTTCCTACTACCCAAAGACCCTGATCAAATACCATCTCTCTTTTGATTGAATTATACTCCCAAAAGCTCAACGAGTATCTATAATCCAATCCTCCAACATTGTTAATCGGCATCGTAATTCTGTTCATGTCAAGATTCTCAAAATCATATGCATTATCCCACCAGGATTGGGCATTCAATTTGGGAAGAATAATTGCGACGATTAGTGCTATTAAAATAATTCTAGTCTTCATTTCATTAAAATCATTTTTTTGGTTTGAAGAAATTCTCCCGGTTGTTCGCCTTTTGCAAATATCTGATAAAAATAAACTCCGCTTGCCAATCCGTCCCCCTTAAAAGCAACTCCATAATGATTAGGGTCCAACTCTTCATCTAATATTTTCTTTACTTCGCTTCCAAGTATATCATAAACCCTAAGCACTACTCGTGATCGGTAAGGTATATCGAAAATTATTTTCGTTCCATTGTTGAATGGGTTCGGATAATTCTGACTTAAATTGAATCGCTGTGGCGGTATGACCGGAGGAGGAGATGCAGAATATTTCTGAACCAATAATTCGTACGGAGTATTCAGAATGATATTAGCTTTTTGTCGCAACTTAGTTATTGCATCTTTGTAATCCTCACCAGCAGATGCTAATAAAGCAACCATTACCCATTGAGTATCTTGCGGAGCAAAATTAAATGGACCCGAAAATATTATTACTCCAGCACCGCCACCTGAACCATAGTTGCAAAGCCATCCTCTTTCTGTAACCGGATCACCGCTAAATGGAAATTTGGTTTCCAAACCGGAGGTTGGATCAATTATTATATTTCCATTTCCATCTAAACCTCTTGCAAAATTCCAGGCATCGGCCCTTGATTCGGCTGGGCGAGTGAGCGGATCCACTACAGCATCATCACTAATTCCATGAAAGCTTGTCAGTTTGAGGTTTTTAGAATTATTTTTTTTACTGCCTTTAAAAACCCCACTATCACCTTGTGATGAAACTACTGGACCATATTTAAGTATATATCCAACAGTATATGGAGTTAGATTAAGATAACTGCTGTCGATAGGACACCAACAATAGCCCAATTGAATTGATGTATCAACAGCGGGGCTGTTCACAAAAAAACTGTAATGAATATCAATATCTGACCACAAACCAAAATATGCTGAATCAATCGATTCGGATCCTTTATTGATAATTGTCCACTCAAAGAATACAACATCTTTAAGCCAACTCTGGAGTCCCCATTCAGAAGCGTACACTGTTTGATGAATTTCTATCGGCATAACCGGAAGTGTGTCTATGTAACTATTCCAAACTTTTCTATCATTAATCGTCGAATCCAGTGAATTGTAACTCGTCCAAATCATCTGGTGATTATATATAACAGGAAAACCGTTTTCACCTATTTCTGCACCAGATTCAGAAGGCCATTCGAGATAATCCTTGCTTTTATTTAGTGTATCAACTAATCCGATTTTATAAACCCGGTATTTTGTGGAATCTTCGGGATGAACATTCATCGCCGCATCATTATTAATAATCGGACCGGGAGAGTATGAGCTGCGCCATTGTTCAAAAGCCAGATGAATAATTCCATTAATTTTCCCTACTACCCAGGGCCCATGATCATACACAATCTGGTACTGTTTTGAATATTGTTCCCAAAATGAATAATCGGTACTTCTGGATAACCCACCAATATTATTAATTGTAAGATTTATATTATTTATATCTAAATATTTATAGGAGTAAGTATTTTCCCACCAGGACTGGGCTTCTGATTTCGGAAGAATAATTACAACGATTAGTGCTATTAAAATAATTCTAGTCTTCATTTCATTAAAATCATTTTTTTGGTTTGAATTATTGTTTGTTCTGAATTTATTTCAGAACCTCCAAGGATTAACTGATAAAAATAAATCCCACTTGTGAGATTCTGACCTTCGTCAGAATGATTGTTGAATTCAACTTCATACTCTCCTGCTGGCTTTTCTTCATTGACAAGCGTGGCGATTTCATTTCCTAAAACGTCGTATACTTTTAACGTTACCATTTGTAGAGACGAGGCATGCCTCGTCTCTACGGTTGGGATTGTGAATTTTATTTTTGTTGTTGGATTAAACGGATTGGGAAATTCTGATAAAATACAAACTCTGTGAGTGTACTTTCTTATTCTTGACTTATACATTACCGGTATACCAACAATATAAAATCCTTCAGATGTAATTGCAGAAGCACTGTCTGTTTGAGGTAAAAACTGTGTAACGGATTCTGCAGGTATCAGTCGATGCTGCAGATTTTCCGGAACAATCCACTGATAATGCCCGTTGTTCGGCAGATCGGCAGCTATAAATTCCAGGGACCGATGGTATCATTCAATGATATTTCTAGTTTTACCCAAGGAAGCTTCACCTACAGGAACTTCGCTTATCCATTTAATTGTCTGAACAGAAACTACATTGACTTTTCTGTTAGCTGAAGGATAAACAGGTTTAATAGTAAGACTATCAGCGGGCGAATTTTCTTTAAAGAAACGAAGATGATTCTGATAATTAATCCACGTTCCTTCTTCATCAACAAGAACGATATCGGGATAGCCATTATGGTCAGCATCGCCGTCAATCCTGAATGCTTTAAAATATCCTGGAGTTGGTAAAGTGAATTGTGCAGCCTGACTCCAGTTACCGGCACCATCACCCAGCCAAACTCTTATCAGGCCGTTTCCAAAAGCTGCCACATCTGCGAAGCCATCCATATTCATATCATAAATCTGCGTGGACTCAAATCCACCAGAAGATGGCAAACCAGTTGAAATTGAAGTCCAGTTATTTCCTGTAGCCCATTTCCATACTTCAACACCACCGCTTGAATTAGCAATAGAAAGTTCATCGGTACCATCGTTATCAACATCTCCGAAATCAGGACCATCACTATAACCCGATCGCGATAGCATGAAATTTCCTGTTTGATCGTTAATATAAACTGTTCCATTCTGCTGGGAGACGGCAAAATCCGGAAAACCATCATTATTCACATCACCGAAAACGAAATCCATTGAAGAGTTACCATCAATAAAACCAAATGATTGAGTCCACGTTCCATTACGATTATTCAGGTAGATATGAACACCAGCACAGCAGCCGAATGAGTTTGCACCAATGTCAAGATCGCCATCACAATCCACATCTGCAAAATCAGGTACAGAACATTCCCCAATCTTCGCCATTAGTTGCAAGTCCGTTGTCCCAGGCAGTCCAATCTGTTCCCAAACCATTTCCCAAAGCGACTTCCAATATCTGGTCTCCAAGATCTTCACCCGAGTAGTTATGATGTATGCCATATCCTACATCCAGATCACCATCATTATTAACATCACCAATAGCAACTCCGCCATATCCAAAGTTTCCAATCTGAACAACTGACCAGTTAGCGCCAGTTCCATTTCCAAACCAGATCATAACTCCATGCTCTGCAGTATTTATATATGGTGAACCGTGATCTCCGACAGAAATTATATCCAGATTTCCATCTCCATTCATATCTGCGAGTTCCAATTCTGTTCTGCCTCCTTCAAGAAAAGGATTGTTTAATCCGGTTGATGACTCAATGTAAGTTGGAATGTATTGAGGATAAATTGTATAAAAGCTAATTAAGCTTAAAAGTAAAAATCTTTTCATCTCTACTCCTTATCTTAATAAAATCATTTTTTTTGTTTGGACAAATGAACCAGCTCTCATCTGATAGAAATAAATACCTGATGCTGGATGCTTGATACTGGATTCCGGATTAAATTCAACTTCATATTCTCCTGCTGAAAGTTCTTCGTTCACAAGTGTTGCAATTTCATTTCCTAAAACATCGTAAACCTTCAATGTTGTAAAGACGACCCGCCGGGTCGTCTCTACTAAAGGTATTATGAATTTTATTTTTGTTAAAGGATTAAATGGATTGGGATAATTCTGGAATAATTCAAATGAACGAGGAGATTGATTTTCATTCTCAACAACAGTTGCAGGCTCACCTCCGGTTTTTGTCTTAAGGATAATTCCATTTTCACCAACAGCAAATCCAAAATCAAAATCTTTGAAGTGCACTTTGTTTAATTTTAGATTAGTTCCGCTGATTTGCTGCTGCCAGTCAGCTCCTGCATTATAAGTTTTTAAAATTGTTCCCTGACTACCAACTGCATATCCAACCTGACTTGCACCGCTGATCGGAAAATCAATTGACCACAAAGGATTCGATAAACATTGTTGATACCAATTTGATTCCGCCGTTTGTTGTTTTTGCAATTGCACCGGTTCCATCCCAGACACTTGCACTTACATAGCCAGTATTAAGATCAGTAAAATCAACTCCGGTTGCTCGTCCTTCATTATTATTTAAATAGAATGCAGTGAAATTCCAGTTAACTCCTGAATCTGTTGTTCTTCCTAAAAGAGGTTGAAAAATTGTATTCTCACCTGCAACAAAACCAAATTGCGGGCTTAGCATATGTGCACCCCAGAAACCTCCACCGAATAAACCTGTTTGAACTGTCATACAAGTCAATGAAGTACCAGTGTATTCACAATAAAGAATTGTTTGAGAAATACATCCGCATATTCCCTCACCATCTGAAAAAGAAACAGATAGATATATCTTCTGGCATGTATTTGAACCTCCAGACCATGTTGACTCCACCACTATCAGAGAAAAACATTGTTCCTGAATCGCCTACAACTAAAATCGTATCCCGATGAAACATATATAAATCATTTAAATCATAGGTAGTAGGTGGTTGAAGGACTTGCCAGGTTTTTCCACTGTCGATTGATTTGAGCACAGTTCCTGAATTGCCGACTGCAAAGCCAACTTCATAATCATAAAAGAAAATTGAATTCAGTTCTTCAGTCGTTCCTGAAGGAATTATTTCCCAGCCAGTTTGCTGTGCAAAGCAGTTTATAATTAAGAATGAAGAATTTATAATTAAAAGATGTAGATAATTTTTTCATACACACCTCCTATTTTATTAGAATCATTTTTTTTGTTTGAATTATTGTTTGTTCTGAATTTATTTCAGAACCTCTAATGATAAATTGATAAAAATAAATCCCACTTGTTCAAATTCCGGCCTTCACGGAACTTGCATCAAACTCAACTTCATAAGTTCCTGCTGGTTTTTATTCATCAACAAGTGTTGCAACTTCATTTCCAAGCAAATCAAAAACTTTAATGTTTGAAACGACATGCCTACTGCTAGACTGGCAACTAATACTTTGGTGCTTGGATTGAATGGATTGGGATAATTCTGGTATAATTCAAAATCTTTTATTAATGTACCCTCATCATCAATAGAAGATGGATTAAATGAAAATGTTGTCATCACTCCAAGATGATCCGAGCAATAGCTATTTCCACTGTATGGTTGATCCATTATTACTTTGGAAGAATCAATTAACAAGTGTCCGGTGTATTTATAAAACACGTAATCAATCTTAGATGTTGGTGCGTTTGAAGGCACTGTATAGCCGGGAATGCCGGGATTTGCTTCTGCAAATGAATCCCAAAAGTTTGCGTTCAAAATATAATTTATCGGGGAAGAACCAGGAGTATCATTAAAGTCACCGGTTAATATCGTCGCAATTGATTGATACTGATTTTCCTGCTGAGTGATATAATTTATTGTCTGAGTAGCTTGCTGAAGCCTTACGCTTACGCTTTGATAATCAAAATGAGTATTAAAGAAATTAATTTTGCCGAGTGGTGTATTGATTAAATTCCATACAACCTTCCTTGGAAAAGCACCCGGAACAAGCTGATAAAATCCCTGCTGTTCAACAGGGTATTTGGAAATGATTCCGATAAATTCTTTAAACTGGTTATTCCACGATAGATGAGTTTGAGAATAGTAGTAATAATAAGTGATACCAAAATAGCTGCTTAAAGAATCTGCTATTACCTTGGCCTGGTTATCTGTTCCCCCGCTGTTCAGTGATTCGTTAATTTCTTGAAGTCCGATGATATCAGGATTTAACACTTTCAGATTTTGAATTATGTAATACAATCTTGTCGGAGGATCAGTTCCCGGCTTCATCCCCATAATGTTGTATGTAATTACTTTTAACTGAACCTGGGCAGAAATATTAATTACCGTTAACGCAATAAAAAAAAGAATTTTATTTTTCATAGGATTATTTCATTAAGATCATTTTTCTTGTTTGAATGTAATCACCTGCTTGCAATTTGTAGAAATATGATTCACTGATAGACTAGAAGTATACTCCGCTAGGCGGATTCGCCTTGCGTCAAAATTCAACTTCATAATTCCCTGCATGGTATTTCTTCGTTCACAAGTGTTGCAATTTCATTTCCCAAAATATCATAAACTTTTAAAGTTACAAATTGCTTCTCACCTGCTTGCTTCTTGCGGAATGGTATATTTTATAATTATATTGGTTGAAGGATTGAATGGATTCGGATAGTTTTGTGATAATGTAAACTCAACCGGATTAGGCGAATTTTCTTTAACTGAAGAGACACCTCCATTTTCTGTGAAAAGAATTTTTCCACTTCTTCCAGCAGACCAACCCATTGTATCATTTACAAAGAATATAGAATATAGTTCACCGTTGTCTCTATATTGTTCAAACCAGCTTGCACCACCATCAGTGGTTTTCCAGATAAAACCATCATCTACAAATGGATTAATTCCAGCCGCATACACAGTGTTTGCATTCAAGCAGCTTATTGATTGGATGAACTCACCTGGTCCTGATATTTGGGAAAACCAATTGAGTCCACTATCAGTGGATTTTGATATATCATAGCTTCCAAGAGTATTATTACTAATCCAGCCAGTCTGGTAGTCAACGAATTTAATACACATAGGTCTACCCTCGAGATTTGCAGCATATTGTGTCCAGCTATTTCCTCCATTTGTTGTTTTAAGAACACCGCCAATAAACGATGCCCATCCATAATTTTCATCTAAAAAATAAATTGCCTCATAGTATTCGTTTTGAGCCTGATTTTGTACTTCCCAGGTATTTCCTCCATTTGTGGTTTTTGCAATGTATGATGAATCTGAATTATGATACATAATCCAGCCGGTGTTCAAATTTATATACTGGAGCGCAACAATGTAAGCTGGTGGTGGAAAGTTTTGAACATTCCATACTGTACCCCCATCCGTTGTATTTAGAATTTGATTATAGCCATAAGCCCAGCCATTATTTGCATCCACAAATTGAATTCCTTTTAACCAAATGGTTGTATTTGAATTTTGCTCAAACCAATCCACTCCCCCATTTGTGGTTTTAATAATCTTTCCGCTATCACCACAAGTCCACCCTGTAGTTTCATCTATAAAAAAAACAGAATAAAGGTGTGTTGTGGTACCGCTATTCTGCTGGTACCATTGAGCCGTAGTTAAATTATTAAAGAGAAGCAGAACAATAAAAAAGTATTTGTACGATTTCATTTTTACTCCTTTATAAAGTTGTTTTTACTATTTAATTAAAACCATCTTTTTTGTTTCTATATATCCGCCAGCTTTAAGCTTGTAGAAATAAATCCCACTAGTTAGGCTATGAGCATCTCCGCCGGAGGCGGATCCGCCTGTGGCGGAAAATTCAACTTCATAATTGCCCTGATGGTTTTTCTTCATTAACTAAGTGTTGCAATTTCATTTCCCAAAATGTCATAAACTTTTAACGTTACGAATTGCCGACTGCCTATTGCATACTGGATACTGGTTGTTGGATTGAATGGATTTGGGTAATTCTGTTCAAGACTAAATGTAGCCGGAGCTCTTAAAATTTCAATTTCCTCTGAGTAATCATATGTTCCATTAAAATCAATTTGCTTCAGTCGATAAGACAGCCTTGATTCTGTAACTCCGAAGAGATCATCAATAAAAGAATAGTTTTGGATTTCAGTTGTTGTTCCATTTCCTCTTACAAAACCAATTGTTTGCCATAGTTCGCTTTCGGTTTTTCGCTCAACTTCAAATCCTAAATTATTCAACTCGGTCGCAGTAGTCCAGCTAAGATTTATTTTACCATCAAGTGCTTCAGCAGTAAATGAAATCAACTCAACTGGCACTCCGCCATTTGTAGTATGAAGTATAATACCTCCGTTACCGACAACCCAGCCCGAAGTATCATTTACAAAGAATATAGAATAAAGTGCACCGTTGTCTCTATATTGTTCAAACCAGTTGGATCCACCATCAGCGGTTTTTAAAATAAATCCTTCTTCCGGATTTGGAGGCATAAACATTTGCCAGCCAGTAGCATAGCCAATACTAGTACTTTGAAAGTTAATTGAGTAAACAAAGTTATTTAATCCTTGAGCAATTTGTGAGAACCAAGTTTCTCCTCCATCCGTAGATTTTGAAATATCATAGCTTCCCAGAGTGTTATTGCTTATCCATCCAGTTAATTGATCAACAAATTTTAAACACGTAATATCACCAGCGAAATTTGCATTATATTGTGTCCAGTTAATTCCACCATTAATCGTTTTTAAAATGCCACTGGTGGGAAAAGCAATTGCCATCCAGCCGTAATTTTCGTCGAGGAAATACATTGCACCATAGTACTCATTTTGAGCCTGATTTTGTACTTCCCAGGTATTTCCTCCATTTGTAGTTTTTGCAATGAAAGATGAATCTGAATTATGATAGATAATCCAACCGATATTCAAATTTATATACTGTAGTGCAACAATGTAAGCTGGTGGTGGAAAGTCTTGAACATTCCATACTGTACCCCCATCCGTTGTATTGAGAATTTGATTATAGCCGTAAGCCCAGCCATTATTTGCATCCACAAATTGAATTCCTTTTAACCAAATGGTTGTATTTGAATTTTGCTCAAGCCAGTCCAGTCCACCGTTTGTGGTTTTAATAATCTTTCCGCTATCTCCACAAGTCCAGCCGGTATTTTCATTTATAAAAAATACAGAATAAAGGTCTATTGTGGTACCGCTATTCTGCTGGTACCATTGAGCCGTAGTTAAATTATTAAAGAGAAGCAGAACAATAAAAAAGTATTTGTACGATTTCATTTTTACTCCTTTTTAAAGTTGTTTTTACTACTTAATTAAAACCATCTTTTTTGTCTCTATATATCCGCCAGCTTTAAGCTTGTAGAAATAAATCCCACTCGGTAATCCTGATCGCATCAAATACAATTTCATAACTGCCGGGTTGTTTTTCTTCGTTAACTAAAGTTGCAATTTCATTTCCAAGAACATCATAAATCTTCAATGTTGTAAAGACGACCCGCCGGGTCGTCTCTACTAATGGTATTGTAAATTTTATTTTTGTAGTTGGATTAAATGGATTTGGATAGTTCTGTTCGAGACTGAAAGAAGCAGGATCTCTCACAACTTCTATCTCTTTCGAGTAATCAAAGCTTCCATTAAAATCTATTTGCTTTAATCTGTAGAATATTTTTAAATCAGCAACACCGAAAAGGTCATCGATAAAATTATAATTTTGCGTTTCAGTTGTTGTACCTTTACCCTCTATAAAACCTATTATTCGCCAATCTTGGTTATCACTTTTTCGTTCGACTTCAAATCCCAGATTATTTAATTCGGTCGCAGTAGTCCAACTTAGATTTATTTTACCATCAACGACTTCTGCAGAAAAAGAAATTAATTCAACAGGAACACCTCCAGAATTATCAGTGAATAAAATAAATCCATTTGAAGTAACCCAACCTCCACATAGGTACCAGTTAGTCTCGCTTATCATTTTTGAACCGACTAAACTATATTCTTCAAATTGATTAAAGACTGAATAATTCCAGGTTAATCCATTATCGAGCGAGATATCAACGATTGGAGTATATGTACCTGAAGGATAGAAACCGCCGTAAACTAAAATGATACCAGAATTCTGAAATGCATCCACTCCATCTATAAAGTGTAAATCAGAATAAGTATGAAATTGCTGCCAGGTACCACCACCATCTGTTGATTTAAATATTCCGGATACCAGGTTTGTATTCAATCCAGCTATGAGGATAGTATTTAAATCGAGGTAAACAACGCTGAATATTGAGGACATATTAAATTGGATAATTTTTTAGCCAGGTTTCTCCACCGTCGGTAGTTTTTAAAACTATTCCCCCGGAAATAGGTGCAGTTTCTTCGCCAACAGCTATGCCGTTTAGATTATCGAAAAACTCGATATCTTCTATCCATGTTCCTTGTACAAACGGATAAACGTAATACCAGTTAATACCCCCATCTGTCGTTTTTAAAATACAATTACCTGAAACACCCTGCGATGAACCAATTACAAATCCGGTCTGTTGGTCAATAAATGTCATTCCAACAAGATAATAAACTGAATCTTCAAATGAGCCTTTTGGATGCCAGGTTAATCCTCCATCAGTAGTTTCGACAAAATACCCCCTGTAATTTTCCTGCCCGGAAAAGTCCATTCCAAATCGTTCATAATTTTTTCGTGTCCGAGGTGAAAGATTCTGATAATAATTGGAATACATCTGAGTTTGTACACCTGATCTATTATATGCGCCAGCTCCATAAGCAACTAAATCATTAATCATTTGAACGCTTACCATTACCCTAAAAGAATCAGGTGAAGTTGCTGCTATCCAATTGTTTCCACCATCATTAGTATAGAATGCAGTTCCATAAATTTGCTGAGAAAGATCTCCATACCACCCTCCCGTTAAGCCATGATTTTGATCAATAAAATCAATTCCTATGTTGATATTAATATCACCTGATAAAGTCTGCTGAAACCATTGCGGGTATGCAGAAAAAGTAGAAAGGATCAAAACAAATACTGCGAGAAGAAAACAGGTTTTCATATAACCTTCCTTTTATTTAATTAGAACTAATTTTTTAGTGTCAGCAAAGTTTCCAGCCTTTAATTGGTAGAAATATATTCCACTCGGTAATCCAGTTGCATCAAATTCAATTTCATAAATGCCGGGTTGTTTTTCTTCGTTAACTAAAGTTGCAATTTCATTTCCAAGAACATCGTAAATCTTCAATGTTGTAAAGACGACCCGCCGGGTCGTCTCTACTAAAGGTATTGTGAATTTTATTTTCGTTGTTGGATTAAATGGATTCGGATAGTTCTGTTCGAGAGCGAAAGAATAAACCTCCCCCACTTCATTTTCTATCTCTACCGGGTTTCCATTTTTAAATTTTACATCCATACTATCAATATCATAATTGCCTGCTTCATCATAAACTTCTACAATTATTCTGTAATCTCCATCTTCATAATTATCGGTATTAAAAGCCAGAGATTTTTCAGAGAGTTCAACAAGAGAATCTCCATTGCTGTTAGTAAGGTTATGATAAAAATTCCTTTGCATATCCATCCAGCCAGAAGGCAGCAACGTATTATCCCTTTGATAAATTACACCAGCATAAGCATCATAACCATCATAGGTAGGATATTTATGATTAAGTATATGTCCGAGTGTCCGCTGTTTAATTATATGACCGTTAGATATTTTCTTGATTGTATACCACGTTGTATAAGCCGGCTGCTGCCACTCCGAGTCGCCAACATAATCAACAACTTTAACAACAATATCTATTTCGCCAAAGAGACTATCCGGCTGCAAATAAATTGCCGATTCATTTTTTGCAAATGCAAATTTTGACCAGGCAAAAACCGGATCAATATACGGCGGTGTTACATCGGGATAAGGTTGCAGTGCTAATATTGGATTGAAATTAATTCCCCACTCTCCATCGTTATAATACCAGACTGAACCGGAATCACTGATGTTTACAAAGTGAATATGCCCCCAGTCGTTAGCCCAATAGATTATATCACCAAGATAATCGTGTACCTGAACAGTGTCGCCAATATCAAACTGGATCGTGCTTTGTATCAAATGAGCTGAAAGCCATCCATCTGATCTTCCTGCAATTTGAGTATCGCTGATTGCTGTCCGCCAATAGGAATCGCCGCCAATTGTCAGAACTAATTTTACATATCCATCAATAACTGAATAAGTATGTTCTCCAATTGGAGTAATCAGATCAAGTCCCTGGTGAAGATAAGAATCAGCTCCGCCTAAACCCATATGCTGTTCATAATGGTTCCAGACTGTCCGCATACTATCGAACGGAAAAAATGGCCACGGTATGGGATCGTAGCTTGATTGAGATTTTTTTTCAAGATTTAACTTTTCAAATTTCTGAAGCTGTCTGCTTTCGCCTGATTTTTCGTCAAGTTGATTTCCATTCATATCATAAACTCTGAGCAATCCTTTTGATTCCTCTTTATTTCTTTTATGAATACCTGCAACGATTTTATCATCAACAATTTTCAGATCACGAAAAGAAAGATCGCCGCCAATCTTATCTTCAAAAAGTAAATTGCCATTATCAAGAGAATAAATTTTAAGATTGTATTTATCTATTACTCCAACCAGATTATTTTCTTCTGACACTATCACTTTACGCGGCAGTTCAATTCCGGTTTGAATTGTTCTGATGAGTGATGAGTTTTTGTAAATAAGAATTTTCCCTTCCTGTGCAACTGCAACAAATTCATTTTGATCATCGATAGCAAACTGTAATCCTTTCTCAACTATGTAACTATTGCCAGAGCTAAGTGAAATAATTGAAATGACCTTCAGATGTTTGCACTCCCATCGTTTCACCTGAAGGAGAAAATGCAAACTGATCTGCTCCTTCAAACTCCTTGCTGAAAAGGAATGTACCGTCTTTTGAGTAGAAGTGAATTTTCAGTTTACCAAGAAAATGCTGCGAGTGATCATAGAAAACAATCTTTCCTGAATTTGTTATTTCAACATCACTGCCGGGAATTTTGGCTAAAGTTAAAATCAGATCGTCGTTCTCATACAATTTTAGATTCGCAAGTTCACGCATTTCATCAGTTGCAGCCAGCACTTCGTAAGTGCACCAGAATTTTCCGTTTTCTGAAGAAACTATTGCTGAAGGATTTGCTTCCGAATTAATTATTGTTCCATTGATGCTGGTGGTTAATTTTTCTATTGAACTTTGAGCAAAATTATTTGAACTGACTAAGAATGCTGTGAGCAGTAAGAGAGTTGTAAGAAATCGCATAATATTTTTCCTTTATTTGATAAGAATCATTTTTTTAGTTTCCACAAAGCTACCAGCTTTTAGCTGATAGAAATAAATTCCGGATACCAGATTCCTGATACCTGATGAAGCATTGAACTCAACCTCATATTCGCCGGCAGGTTTTTCTTCATTAACTAATGTTGCTATTTCATTTCCAAGAACATCGTAGACTTTTAATGTCACAAATTGCCTACTGCCAATTGCATACTGAATACTGGTTCTTGGATTAAATGGATTGGGATAATTTTGTTCAAGCTTAAAAGTTGTTGCGATTGGAGTTTCTTCATTTTCAACTCCAACTGTTGTTGTATCGCCATAAACTACACCATCAATTATGCAGCCTTTCAGAACCTGTTTACTGCCAACCAACTCCCAGATATATTCATAAATCAATCCTAAACCATTTACAAGTCTTATATCCTGAACCGGTGTAAGTACATAAGAAAAGGTTCTTTTTCTGGATTTTAATCCAAAGATTGTAAACGGCTCTTCACTTTCCAAATAAATTCCATTACCCACTTGAATTGTATCACCGACCTGAACAAGCAAATCCATATAAAGCTCTTCATATAAAAGTGAGTCATTCTCAATACCTACCTTAAATATTTTTCCGTCGGCTGAATCTACTCTAAAGTAATCGAGATGGATTCCAGAATTTCCACCCGGATCGATTGCAATTTCTTTCACCGTCACCTCATTGTAGACCTTGTTATCCAGTACTTTATATCCTGTTACCTCGTTTATGGAAATCCATCTTATCGAGTCTCCCACATCGCCGTAGAATGTGTGGTTGTAGATCCATTTATCATTTAAGTTTAAAGGGTACATGCATATTCGCTTTCAGGAACAGGTAGATTTTTAATAGTCCTGATTGAATCTGGAGTGATTTCACAAATCCTTAATGGAGTGGAAGCGTACAGTATATCGTACCGGATTTTTTATACAAACCAGTTACGTTTTGGTCGAGTTCCTTAAATAAGTTATATGTTTGTCCAAAATTAATTGATTTAAATATTTTTTTACCAGATGAGTAATAATTTACACCGGAATTATTTTCATCAATCGTAAACCAGACTTTACCATCTTGTTCTACGAGAGTACTCCATGTAAATGGGTTCCCATTATCGTTTGAAACATAAATCTTTGATGAATAAGAATGAGTTGAATAATTGTAGACGTCCGATAGACCATATATATGAGTTTGATCTACATCGTAAAATAATTTTGAATTCTCTGCCCACAGGGAATTATCAACAATTGTGTAGCTGGAACCATCATCTTCAGAACGCACCAATTTATTATTATCAATACCATAAATCTGAGAATAGTTGTTTTTACTGAGAGATATTATGTAATAATCGATGTATGGTTCGGTATTCAACTCGAAAAAATTATAACCACTATCCGTGGATTTTAAAAGATATGACGCAACATTGAATTGAATTACGTTTAAATAAATAAGGCTATTGTCAAAAGATGAAAATTCAATTTCAGTAACGCTTCCTCCGAAAGGAAATAGTGGAGGTAACTGTACTGATCCATCATAACGAACAAATATTGGTACTGCGTCATAGTAAAAATCCAATCCGCCATATACAAATTCTGAAATCTTATCATTTAATAATTCATAATCATAGATATATTGTCCTCTACATCCTTCACCAATTGGATCAATTGCTGCATCATAAATAAATAGCGAATCGCTTACATCATTGACATCAAAGTGATAAATGCTTCTTATCCAGCATAGGATTCCTGGAAAAACATATCTGTAAAAAAGTTGTGTATTTCCAAGTGAATCTTCAAGTCCCCTCAATTCAGTGATGTGAGGATAGGATTGAGGATATAAGTTAGTGTTTAGCAGTAGTAAAACGATTAAAGAAAACTTTTTCATTTATATTCTCCCTACTTTATCAAAATCATTTTCTTTGTTTGAATATTTTTTTGTCCTGAACTTGTTTCAGGATCTTTAGCAATTAACTGATAGAAATAAACTCCACTTGGGAGATTCCGTCCTTCGACGGAATTACTGTTAAACTCAACTTCATATTCTCCTGCAGGAAGTTCTTCGTTAACGAGTGTTGCAATTTCATTTCCTAGAATGTCATAAACCTTTAAAGTTACAAATCCACCTTCCGCAATCCGAAATACAATATTCGTCGTTGGGTTAAATGGATTTGGATAGTTTTGGGATAGAGAAAAACTACTGGTAAAAGTTTCGTCTTTAACATCTGATATAATATCAAACCGTTTTAAGCCGAAAAGATTTATTCTGCCATTACTGCTATCTTCCCAGACAGTATAGGAAACAATTCCATGATTCATATAAACTAAAGGACCAATAGCGACTCCAGATTCAATAATTTTTGTGTTTATCTTATATTCATAATAATACCAGTCTTCACTGCCTGATATTATAAAGGTTGAATCGACACCTTTTATTTTGTACGAGTATGGGTATGGAGAACTGAAATTTCCCTGGTCGGTAATTATGTAAAAAGAATAAGAATCGAATTCTGAGCTTTCAACTGTCGAATCTTCAACCACGTAGATAATTGGCGGATTTACCGCACCGAAATCAGCTGGTGACATTAACACTGACCTGATTCTACTATTAACAACTATTTCAAAGTTTAAATATAAATCGGCAGGAGAAGGATCAACAAATTTTGGATTTTGGGCATAGTAGCCTTCATACGCAACAGAGAGCTCACTCCAGATATTTGTATTCGATAATCTTTTCTTATAAACAATACGCGAAGTATTAAAATTAATTTTTTCTACTGCGACTGCATAAAACAGTCCATCATAATAATAAAACGCTCCGGCAGGGTTAGAATATGTTGTACTGTCATCAGCCTGAAATAAAAGAAAATTGGTTTCAGTTGAATCTGTTTTGGTATAAACATAAACTGAATTATTACTTACATAAAGAATATTCAATTCATAAAAATAATTAATATGATCCATTACAATTGATGGGCTCGTTTCGTCATTATCGGTTGCATAGAATAATTGAGGATCACTAAAACCGCTTCCATAATTTTTAGCGTAAACTATGTCCCAATTTCCGTTTTGATTTGTTTCCCATAAAATCATTTTGTAGTAATCGGCATCGCGAAAGAAACCCCCGGAAATATTTTTATTTTGAAAGTTTCCTTCAATAATACTATATGGCTCCAGAAAACTGTCCTCTTCAACAGAATAATCCATTGCATAAATATTAATACCCGAATCTGTATGTGCTTCAAAGAATATCTCTCCAGGCTCGCCATAAAAAGGCATATTAAAGGGATACCAGATGAATTCCGGATTTCTCGAATCGTAGTCAAAGTTGGTTAATTGTTTAGGTTGATTTATCTGTGAAAGAACAACTGAAGAGTAAAATAGTACTTCCAGAAATAAGTATAAAGTTTTCATTTTTCTTCTCCTCACTTTAAAAGGATCATTTTCTTTGTTTGGATAAACGAACCAGCTTTAAGCTGATAGAAATAAATTCCGGATGTCAGATTCCGGACTTCGCCGGAATGACTTCCGCTGTTGAACTCAACTTCATATTCTCCAGCAGGTTTTTATTCGTTAACAAGTGTTGCAATTTCATTTCCTAAAACATCGTAAACCTTAATAGTTTGCCACCCACCTACCGGTGACCGCCATCGGATTTTCGTGCTTGGATTAAATGGGTTGGGATAGTTTTGTTCAAGTTTAAAGTTTGTTGCAATTGGTGCTTTCTCATCTTCAACTCCAACAGTTGTTGTATCACCATAAACAATTCCATCTATGATACAGCCTTTAAGTATGGATTTAAATGTGGTCAAATCACCATTATACCTTTCATATAATCCAACCCCTTTTACCAACGAATGACCGAAGTACCAGCCAGGTGCCTGAGGATAATAATCTTTTATCAATGTATTCATTCCGAATTCTGTAAAGTCTCTTTCAAGCTGAACATATTGACAGTTCCATGCAGGGTTGAATTCATAGCATACTCTGTCTCCAGCTTCTGCTGTCAAATCGTCAAAGAGTAAATAATCTCCATTAACTGAAGATGAGGCGTATAACTTTCCCGAAAGTGAATCCAGTTTTAAATAAGTAGTATCAACATCACCATTCACATATTTACTTTGATATACAAAAACTTGAGATCCGGGATTTGATGTTTGAGTATCTACTACAGCTCTTGTTTCATCTCCCCAATAAATAGTTTGACCTCCCTCTGAAGTATAAACACTATACACCCAGTAATTACCAATATTTAGAGGAAACCATCCATAGTTTTCTGATACAGGGGTAATACTCTTTATTATCTTCAGTGAATCTTCCCAAAGGTTCATTTCATAAATTCTGTATTGCGTCGCAGCGAATAGAAATTTTGAATATGGTTTTATGTAAAGACCAACTATATCAGATTCCAATGTTAATATTGGAATGAAGTTGCTTACCATAATTGTCCGAGAGATAAATATTTTTCTTGTCTGCAAGATAAATTGTTCCTGAAATTGATTCATCAATGCTTATATAAATTTCAGAATCACTTAAATATTTTGTTTGCCAGGAATATGGTTCGCCTTGATTATCCGACACAATTAAAAAATGAAATGGGTATTTAAAAGCTTGTTCTATAGATATGGTCTTCATCAATATCATATAGAATCTTGTCCCAATTGTAGTTCCCGATAGTATCAACGAAGTAAAATGAATTTCCTCCATCAGATGATTTTACTAAATCATCATTATTATCAAAAGCAAACAAAATATTATCACTAAATGGACTTAAAGAAATGAATTTGAGAGATTCGTTAAATGTGTCCCAGTTAAATCCACCATCAATGCTTCGAAGTGAGGAACCGTTATCTAACCATCCTCCGGAGTAGATTAGACTATCATTATTACTTGAAATATCTATCTGATTAACTTCACAGCACAGATAGTTCAAAAAAATGTAATCGCTATCGAATCTCTTTATGTATGGACCTGGTTCCCAAGAACCCATCGACCCACAAAAAATATATTTCGTAAAATCATAATTCCAGAAGGCATAATCATTGACTGATCTGAAAAATGACATAACCGGATCTGAATGACTATAATCTTCCAGAAAAAGTGAGTCTAATAGAGTGGTTAAATCAAAATGATAAATATCATTACTCACATCGTAGAAAGGATCATTTGAGTAGGAAGAATAAATCCTGTAAAACAAATGTGTGTTACCAAGCTGATCTTCCATCCCCTTCAGCTCGGAGAATTGCGGCGAGATGTTCGTTTGAGAAAAACTATTTGCAAAAATGCAAACAAATAAAAGTGCTACCCACTTTTTCATAATTCCTCCCTTGAATTGTTGTTCTAAACGTAAGAAATTATAGGCTGGAAGTCAACTTAAAAATCGTATTACCCTGATTTTGTATCAGGGTCTTTATGTTGAAATTTTAAAATTCTGAAATAAAATCAGATTAAAGAGTAAAGCAACCTTCGAGGTTATAGTGCAATTTTCAACCTGCAACCTCGAAGGTTACAGGCTACGTTGACGGAGGATTTCGAAAAGAAGTATTCCCGTTGCAACGGAAACATTTAGCGATTGGATTTTTCCGCTCATCGGAATCTTCACAAGAAAATCGCATTTACTTGCGGTGAGTTTCCTGATTCCTTTTTCTTCATTGCCAACAATTAGTGCGATAGGAATTTTGTAATCAACTTCAGTATAGTTCTTTGCATTCTCCAATGAAGAACCGACAATCCAGAAACCTTTTTCTTTCAGCTCATCAATTGTCTGTGAAAGATTATTTACCTGGCAGATTTTTAAATGCTCAGTTGCACCTGCAGAAGTTTTTGTTACTGTTGAAGTGATCGTTGCGCTGTTATGCTTTGTAAGAATAACTCCATTCACTCCGCTGCATTCTGCTGAACGAAGTATTGCGCCAACATTGTGAGGGTCTTGAATTTCATCAAGAATTAAAATTAAGAGGAAGAGAAGTTTTTTTCTGACATCGGACAAATAATTTCATCGAGAGAAGAAAATTTGAAATCCTGTTTGAGTGCAACTACTCCTTGCGCATTTTGACTCGGTGCATAGGTTCTAAATCTTTCGAGTGGAATCTGGTTACATTTAATTCCCCTTTTCTTTGCTGCAACACGAATGGCGTTGATAATATTCCCCTGCTGTCCAAAAAGAATGTAAACCTGTTCGATCTCTTCATTTGAGTTAAGTGCTTCAAGTACAGGTTTTCTTCCGATGATAATATTCATTAATAATATTAACTAGTAGATTATAAAAATGTCACACTGAGCGAATTCATTCCCACGAAAGTGGGAATCCAGATTTGGTAAATTAGATTCCTGTTTTCGACAGGAATGCTCAACTGACAAATAATTACTCTCAATTTGGTAATGAGACAACTTTGTCTTCAAATATCATTTCATGAGCAAACTTTCTCTTCCACACCGGTTGACATATTCTTCAAATTCATCAATCCTTGTTTGTATTCATCACCACCAACAAAGATAACATATTTCGCATTCAACTTATTTGCTTCTCTCATTTGAGCTTTAACACTTCTTTGCAGATAATCAAAATCAACTGAGAGATTTTCTTTTCTTAATTTTCCCGCAAGCTCACTAACAAAAGATTCAAGTTCATCATCAATTCTTACCAGATAAACATCAATCACGGGTTCAGGGATAGAAAAACTTTTTTCATTTTCACATGCAAGAAGAATTCTTTCAATGCCGGCTGCAAATCCTGTTGCCGGAGTTGGTTTTCCTCCAAGAGTTTCAATAAGCAGATCATATCTGCCGCCACCACACAAAGCAGTTTGTGCACCAACACTTCCGCTGTCAATTTCAAAAGTAAGTTTTGTGTAGTAATCCAATCCTCTCACAAGCGAGGAATCAATTTCGAATGGAATTCCTGATTTCTTCAACTGATCTTTCACAACTTCAAAATCTGCTTTGCTTTCTTCATCAAGATGATCAATCAGCTTTGGTGCATCTTTAATTATTTTCTGATCAGATTCAACCTTGCTGTCAAAAATGCGGAGGATGTTAGTTTCAAATCTTCTTCTGCTGTCTTCTGAAAGTTTATTCTTTTTATCTGCAAGGAAATTTTTGAAAATTTTTTATAATTCTCTCTTGTTTCTGGAGTGCCGAGAGAATTTATTTTTACAGTAAGATTTTTTAGCCCGAGAGATTTAAGAATTTCATAAGCCATCTGAATCATTTCAGCATCAAGCAAAGGTGATTTACTGCCAATTGCTTCAGCACCAAACTGATGAAATTGTCTGAACCTTCCTGCCTGTGGTCTTTCCTGTCGGAACATCGGTGACATATAAAATAATTTTACCAAGGGCTGCTGGGCACCAAGTGAATGTTCAACATAACGCACGAACAACTGCTGCGGTCATTTCAGGTTTTAAGTAAGACTGGTATCACTTCTATCAGTGAAAGTGTACATTTCTTTTCCGACGATATCAGTTTCCTCACCGATACCTCTTGCAAAAAGTGCAGTCTCTTCAAAAATTGGAGTGCGGATTTCCTTGTAATTAAAAGCGGAGAAAATTCTCTCAACAGTTTTCTCAAGATATTTCCATCGTGGAATATCTGCTGGGAGAATATCTTTTGTGCCTGTTACTGCTTTAATCATTATTAAAATAGAAATGAGTTTAAGATGTTTTGACTAAACATCGGAATAGCTCTGTTCTTCTTCTTTAAATATTTTCAGGATTGTCTCTTTGCTTTCAGCTTCAATAAGTTTTTTTCTGAATTCCTCATTGTTCATCAGGCGGGAAATCCTGCTGAGAAGTTTTATATGTTTTGCTAAAAGGGTTTCCTTTCCAATCATTAAAAAAACCAGATGAACCGGTTCACCATCAAGTGAATTATATTCAATCGGTGTTTCGCTCTTTCCGAAAGCAGCTACAATATCTGTAACTGAATTTGTTTTACCGTGCGGAATTGCGAATCCTTTCCCAACACCGGTTGACATTTTTTCTTCTCTCTCAAAAACACATTTCCTTATGTCTTCGAGATTGATTACTCGTTCATCTCCTTTTAAAAGATCAACCAGTTCATTAATTACATCATCTTTGTTTTCACTCTTGAATTCAGTGAGAATATTTTTTGTGTCAAGTAGTTCGTAGACTTTCATAATCTATAGCTTAGTTAGAATAATTTGAATCTCAATAGTGAATTTAATTATCAAGGCTTCCTTTAACAAACTTTTATTTATTGATTCAATTAACAGGATGATCTTCATTGAAATTTCTTCAATCGTTTTTCAAGATCAGGAAATTGATCCCGTTGAACCAAGTGAAACACAGGCTCTAATTCCTTCCAGTCTTTCACTTCCGGTGATAGCAAGAGAGATTGCACTAATTCCGTAGTAAATCATTTCCTCCAGAAGTTTTTCACCGGAGAAATTCGGATATGCATATGTAAAATAAAATCCATCTGCAATCGGATCATTTTCATCTTTATCATAAACAATATAGAAACCGTTATCAATGAAAAGTTTTTTCATGATCTTCGCTTTTTCGCCGTACTCTTTTACTATATCAACAAAATTAAATTGATTGTCATTAGCTGCCTTCAGCATTGCAGCAACTGCGTACTGTGCCGAATGTGTTACGCCTGCACTCAATGCATAAACAGTTCCGAAAATCATTGCTCTTCCGAATAGATCCGTTGTGTAAAACCTTTTTAAGTCAGGACATTTTTTTTCATAAAGCTTATCGGCCATAATCATCAAACCAATTCTCTGCCCTGCATAGCTAAATGCTTTTGAACTTGAAATGAAGAGAATGTAATTATCTGTGTATCTTGCAGCAGTTGCCTGGTAAGGAGGTTTACCCGGATGATAAAGATCTTTTCTGAAATCCATCGCTACATAAGCGAGATCTTCAAGAATAACTACGTTATATTTATCAGCAAGCTCTGCAATTATTTTTAATTCTTTTTCAGTGAAGCAAATCCATGAAGGATTGTTCGGATTTGAATAAAGCATCGCAGCGATGTTTCCTTTAGATAAGTACGATTCGATTTTCGCTTTTAGTTTATCTCCACGATAATCATAGACATCAAATGTTTCCCACTTCTGTCCAAGAACTTTCAGCTGCTGTTTATGAACCGGAAAACCGGGATCAAGAAAAAGAATTGTATCTTTTTCCTTATACATCCTGCTTGTTGTTATGAAAGCAGCAAAGCTTCCCTGCATTGAACCAACAGTTGGGATACAGCCTTCAGGATTTACATCAATATTTAAAAATAATTTAACAAATCTGGAAGCTTCAGTTTTTAGCTGAGGAATTCCCTGAATATCAGGATATGTGTTTGCAACACCTTTTTTCAGAGCATTTATTTCTGCCTGAACGCCGACATCTGCAGCCGGCAAACCCGGTATGCCCATCTCCATCCTGATAAATCTTTCACCGGTTTCTTTTTCAATGTCATCAATTAATTTTTTTAGCTCACGTATTGATGCTTTCCCGATATTCTCGATCTGGCTTTCTTTTATTTTTCTTGAAACAACTTCGTAGTTGATTGGTGTGTCTTTCATAAGAACTCTCAGAATAATAAAGAAGATATTTTTATGACTAAATTTAATCAGAATCTTGCTTAAATGCTTCCATTCTATTCATTAAACTTTTTATAAGTATTTTTTTATTAAGTATAATTTAGTACTATTGATCAGTAATTTTATTCAAATTAAAAATTATTAAACGACTTATCGAATCTTAGCTTACCGAAATAGCTCTCAATATTTCAGCCTTTGTTAAAAGGTTTAACTAAAAATATTTAATAACTATCGCAAAGAATTTATGCTTTCTTGCAAAAGTAAGATTCACGATAAAATTTTAACCATCTGTTTAACCGTTACCATCTGCCAGATTATTATTTGTCCGCAGGATAAACAGATTGAAACAGATGAGCCTAAAATCCCTCTTCATTTGCAGCTTAGTTCAATGGAAGCAAAGCAAAATGATTTTTCTATTTTTCTGGATGATGGATTAAATCTGGCTACTGCTCCTTTCAGTTTTACTTCTACAGATTGGTTAAAGACCGGTGCATTAGTTATTGCAACCGGGTTAGCGTTTTCACTCGATCCAAAAATAAAAGAGAGTGTAACCCATCAGCGCTCAGCTTCCTTCGATAATGTTACAGGCTATGGGGAAAAATATGGCAGCATAAGTTACGCTGGTATTTTTGCCGGAGGAATGTACCTAACGGGTAAAATACTTGGTGATAAAAATATTTCAACAACTGGCAGAATGCTTGTTGAATCCGTTTTATATACAGGACTGACTGTGTCCTTAGTTAAATATGCTGTAGGAAGATCGCGCCCATATACGAATGAAGGTCCATCAGATGTATTCGCATATACTTTTCAGGAATCAAATGTTTCCTTCCCCTCCGGTCACACTGCCATTGCTTTTACAGTTTCTACAGTTTTATCGAGAAGAATAAATAATCCATTTGCTACCGCAGCATTGTATGGTCTTGCTGGATTCACAGGCTATCAAAGAATTTATGATGATAAGCACTGGTTTTCCGATGTATTTGTTGGAGCAGCAATCGGTTATTTTATAGGAAACAGTATTGTTGATTCTGAGGAAAATAGAAGCAGTAAAAATAATTTTTTGAGCAATGTAACAGTTATGCCTTCATTAAGTTCAACAGGAGCTGGATTAAGTTTACATTTAGATTTTTAGCAGCTACACATTATGATGTTCACAGTTAGCACTTTGTGCAGATTTTTCAATTTGAATTGTTGAATGTTCGATACCAAATCTGGAATGCAACTCTCCACATATTTTTTTCAGAAAGTAATCATCTTTCGTCTCATCGGGAATTACAAGATGAGCAGTAAGTGCTGTTTCTGTTGTACTCATTGCCCAGATATGCAGATCATGAACTTCGACAACACCATTAATTCCTTTCAGGTAATTTCCTACATGCTTTCAGATCAATTCCATGTTGGCACTGCATCCATCGAAAGATGAAATGAATCTTTTAACAATCCCCACGTTCCGATAGTTATAACTATTACTATTATTAAACTAATTATCGGATCAATCCAGAACCAGCCGGTTGAGTAAATGATAAAACCGGCAATTACAACTCCAAGAGAAACTCCGGCATCTGCAGCCATGTGTAGAAAAGCACCTTTGATGTTGAGGTCTTCTTTTCTTCCCTTCATAAAAAGAAATGCAGTAATAGAATTGATCACAACTCCGATTCCTGCAACAACCATCATTATTTCTCCCTGCACCGGTTCCGGTGAAATAAATTTTCTGATTGCTTCAATTGTAATTGCACCGACAGCGATCATCAAAAGAATTGCATTAAAAAGCGCTGCGAGTATAGTTGACTTTCTAAATCCATAAGTTCGTTTTTCTGTGGTTGCAGTTTTGGCAAGATAAGCAGCACCCCAGGCAAGTAATAATCCAAGTACATCGCTGAAATTATGTCCGGCATCTGCAAGCAATGCCATTGAGTTTATCATCAATCCATAAAACACTTCGACAAGAATGTAAATTACATTTAGCGTTATTCCAATTATGAAAGCTTTATTGTAGTTCGTGTGACTGATGTGAATGTGTGTGCACGGGTTTAAATTCTTTTAATTATTTTTTTTCTGCCAGACTTTCAACGGGAACAGATCATGTTCACAATTGCACAAAAGATTTCCACTTTTAGCTTTTTCAAATGCTTCCCTTCCCTCTTTAAATGCAAAGTAAGCGATACCCAGAGATCCTAAAATATCAAAGTATGCAATACCAAATAACTCATACAACCCACTGGCAGCTAACAGAATGAATGAAAGATAAAAACAAGTTTTAGTGCAGTTTGCATCTGCAATAATTGCATCTGAATTTAATGCTTTGCCAACTTTTAATTTTGAAGTCATCAGCCAGTACATTGTGAGGATTGAAATACCGGCAATTATAATTCCCGGAAGAGTTGATTCTGGTTTTACATCATTAATTATATTCAGCACAGAACCAATAATCAAACCAACAGTTAAAAGATAAAATGCGGTACCGGTAATTCTTAATGCGGTTTTTTCAAAAGTGTCGCGAGTTTCTACTTTAGAGTATTTCATTCTCAGGATCATATGAGCTATTCCTATTCCGGAAATAACTTCAACAAAACTATCAACTCCAAAACCCAGAAGCGCAAGTGCATCATCTGAAACACCAAAGTAAACTGAGATTATACCTTCAGCAATATTGTAGAAGATAGTTATTAAGCTTAGTGCAAAAGCTGTCCTGATTAAATTTTTCATCTCATTACTAAAATAAAAAAAGGGATGCACAAAAATGCATCCCCGATCGGAGAATTAGCTTTTCTTAATGAACTCTGAACCATCCTCATTCAGATTCTTCAGATACGTTTCAGGATCTTTCTCGAATTTCGATTCACATCCTGAACAGCAAAAGCCATATACTTTTCCTTGATATTCAAAAGTTGGTGAGTCTGAATCAACTTCACCGCCTTTTACAGGACATACTTTATTAAATGCTACTGCCGAACTTTCACCAGTTAGTGAGCTTGTTTCCTTTCCTTTCATACTGCAGCATTTAGAATCTTTTGAACATTCTTTTTTCTGTTTACTTCTTGTTTTTTCAGTTTCAGGCTTATCCTGTGCAACTGTGAATGCAGTCAGAATTGAAACTAATGAAAAGATGAATATGAGTTGTTTGAACATTGTGTTACTCCTTTTGTTTTATGATTGATATAGATTGAACTATTATTTTCTTCCGATAAACTTTGTTCCATCTTCACTTAAATTCTTCGAATACTTTTCAGGATTTTTTTCAAATTTTGCATCGCAGCCGGGACAGCAAAAACCATAAAGCTTTCCATTATATTCAACAGTTGGTCCATCAACATCAACTTTGTTGCCCATTACCGGACATACTTTATTCCAGATTGTTAAGTCAGATGCTTCAACGCTTAAGCTAGAATCTTCAGGTACTTCTGTCTTAACTAGTGAATCCTGCTGAGTTGCTTCAGTTTTTTCTTCAGGTTTTTCCTGAGCAAATATTAACGTGCTGAGAAAAATTGTGAATATGACTACTAATTGTTTTAACATTTTATAACTCCTTAATATTTATAATTTATTACCTATTTGTCATCCCTAGAGCGAAGTCGAAGCAGTCACAATTTATTACTCCATTACTATGATCCTGTCAACCAGGTTCAGGATGACGTTTATTAATTAAAGAACACTTAATCTTAAACCAAGATAAAATTTCCTTCCATCAATCGGACCCCAAACAAGCGACGCATCAAAATATTCACCGAATGGATCATCGGATGCGATGATTGGATTATCCTGTTTGAAATCTAGAAGATTCTCTACACCAAAATATAAATCGACTACATCAATCTTTTTTGTAACCTGAGCATTTATGTTTATAAATTCAGAGAATGTTTCTGCCCTTTGGTACTCAACCGGATTTTCTTTTGTAGAAGGAACTCTACCATCGCCGTTCAACAAGAAGGATGTATCGAAAAGCCAATCTCTGTCTTCTGTTGCATAAGACAGTGTTAATAATGCTTTGTATCTGCTGGCGAGCGGCTTAGTTAAAAGTTGATCACCGTATTGCGTTTTCACATCTGAATATCTGAAAGCAGCAGCCATATCTAGCCTAAGAAATAATTCATATGCAAGTTCAATCTGATAATTATTTGAATATGATTTTCCATCAAGGTCATAAAATCTTACCTGTCTTACATCACTGTCAATATCAACAACTGTTTGCTTAATGAAATCTGTTCTGTAATAGTCGGCAGTAATTCTCAATTCACGATTGTTTATTGAAAAATATCTTGTCAGATTAAATCCGTAATTCCAGCCTTCTTCAAAAGTTGGATTGTTAATCACAACAAACTCACGAGAACTTGCAAGGTAGTTTAAATTTTCAGCTAAAAGATTTACAGAACGATAGCCTTTCCCGGCTGATAACCTGAATGTTGTATTATCATCAAGTCCGTACTTTAATATGAATTCTCGGTGTAAACAAAGTTCCATACAGATTATGAAAATCAACGCGTGCACCCGGCACTATTGCAATCCGGTTTGTAGGTGAGAAATTATATTCTGCAAATACTCCCGGTCTTGATTCCTTCCTGAAATAATCGATGCCATTAAATTTTTCATCATATTGATCAAAGACATAACTGCCGCCAAGCGTTACTGCATGAATTTCGTCTTTAGTCTTTGTTTCAAAAAGAAGATTTGTATAGAAAGATCTTAAGTGCGAATTATATTCTCTGTATCCGAATAATGAATTTTGATTCTGATACTGACCATTCAATATTAATCCCACACTTGTATAAGGCTCATCATTGAACACAAAACCATTTTTTGCATAGACTTCATAACGTTCAGTGTCAATATTAATATCGTACAGATGTCCCGCATGACTTCCCGAACGAGATTCAGAAATTTGCCCAGCATTTCTTTTTTCATTTATAATTTGAACTCCAAACTGTGAATCATATCCCGTAAATGAATGGTAATTCCATCGATTCATAAAATTAAATTGTTTTACTTCCGGCTGATCTGCAAACGAATCCATATTGTCATCAAAAGTTTTGGTGACAAAATCCGTATGAGCCAGCAGCATAGTAGAAAGATTTTCTGATAATTGCACTGCTGCATTTGCATTTAAGTCAGTCTTGAAATGTGAGCTTTGAAACAAATTAAAATAATATCTTTCAATATCATCGGGCTTTTTGTAATCAATATTAATCTGACCAGTAATTGACTCATATCCGTTGACTACAGAGGCTGCACCTTTAGAAACACTAATTGCTGTCATCCACGGTCCAGGTACATATCCTAAACCAAAAGTATTGGTTACTCCCTTTAATGTTGGAATGTTTTCAAACATAATGTTTGTATAGATTCCAGCCAGACCAAGAAGCTGAATTTGTTTTGCACCAGTCACAGCATCCTGAAACTGAATATCAACACTTGCATTCGTAGTAAAGCTTTCTGCTAAGTTGCAGCAGGCAGCTTTGAGAAGTTCCTTGCTTGTTATAACTTCAATTGGTCTCGCATCAAGCTGATCAATATATTTTGAAAGTGAAGTTCCGGTAACAACGACTTCGTTGAGTTCCCGATTAATCGAAAGAATAATTTTAACACTATCCATTTGTTTGGTTATCAGCATGGTAGCAGGTTTATAACCGATATAACTGATTACTAATTTCAATGTATCGCCATCAACTCTTCTTAAAGTGAATTTTCCGGCATCGTCCGAAGTTGTGCCTACTTCAGTTCCTGCCCAAAATATATTTGTACCTACAAGAGGTATTTCATTTTGATTTTCATCTTTCTCGTAAACTGTTCCTGTTAATGTTTGTGCTGTTCCTGTTTCAATTGCGAGTAAAATGAGAATCATACTTATTAATGATTTCATTTTTTACCTTACTGTTTATTAAAATATTTTAGACGCAACTCAATTGCTGCACTAAAAAGTTCTTCATTGAATGAAGAAGACTAACAGAAAGGTAAGTCTAACTTTAACTGATGGATTGTATTTAAGAGTTGTTTACCGAATTTCGGCGGGGGAAGATCGTAATTAGTTTGCTGCGAATATTTTTTCTTCGTCTTGAGATTCGAGCGTCGTTAACTGAAGCTCTGCAATAATTAAATTGTTAAATAAAATTTGAACTTACAGCTCTGAAAGAAATTATCTTCAATCTTCTTATAATCAAATTCATCAACACAGCAATTTGAGTTTTCTGATGTGAACTGCAATTCATTATCTGAAGTCTTTTCTGAACAGCAGGAAACAATTTCAACTTCCTCAGTCTTGCACATTTCACATTCGCTTAAAGATTTCTTTCCCATCATCTCACAATAATGCGACCAGATCGGCAAGCCTGTAGTCGAAACCAGGAAGAGAAAGTTAAGAATCGATATTGAAATTCTTTTCTTCATCATCTAGGACAAACATATATAATTAACTAATAGCAAGCAATGATAATGCCGGGGAATTTGTTACAGAATTTTAGCTTTCTTTAATACTTGTTTGAGTAATTTCACTAGGATCGGGAATATGATTCGCCTGATTCCCAATTTTCTATATTATACTTTATTGCTTTTTAATACTAATTCCGATCTTTATACTCAAATAAATACCCCTGTCTCTGCCTGGCTTCTTTATCCCATTTAACTGTAGTGGTTTTCAGAAATTCCTCTTTTCCGGCTTTCATTTTTCCAGGATCCAGCCCGATAAACTTCTGTGCTTTTTCCTTTGTTGAAATATCAGGAAGCTCAACCGGATATTTCCAACCTTCCTTTGCAAATAAAATTGCGAGTTCTCTTCTTGCTTCTTCACCCCGTTGTATAGATGTCCAACTACTCGTAAAGCTTCAACTGGTGCATGGAAACCAAGTGCATTTGCAGCAGCAACCCAATCCCATCTCCATTGAGCGTGACGAATTAAAATAAGATTGATTTCATCTGACTTTCAGTAGCTCCATTATCCCAGGCAACTTTTGCTTCAATATGAGCAGCAGCAAAGATTTTTCTGCAATGCGTCTTATCTCCTCAATTTATCTTGCCTGTCATAAACATCCTGCATCAATCTATCAGTTTCTTCACGATGACAAACCTGACAGGTGTTAGCAACATTGTTCAACGGCGATTAATATGATGATCTGTAAACTTAACTCCTCCTTCACTCTTGTAAGGCATATGACAATCCGAACACGAAACACCGCGGATTGCATGAATTCCTGTCATAAACAATTCATAATCAGGATGTTGAGCTTTTAACATCGGAGCTTTTGATAATGCAGTGTCCAACCAGTGAATTCAATCCCATCAAAATATTCTTCCATATTATCAGCAGTGAAACCTTTATCCCATGGAAAAGTTAAATATTTCCTCTTCACCCTTAAAATAATATTCAACATGACATTGTGCACAGACGAGAGAACGCATTTCCTGTCTGGAAATTCTCATTTCTTTTCCTTGCCGTTGAAATGCCTCAATCAGTGCAGGGCGACTGATTCGTAGGTTCATTGTTTTGGGATCGTGACAATCCTGACAGCCAATTGGATTAACAATTTCAGAACCAAGATCTTTCCATTTAGCTTTATAGAAGTTTTCAGCTCCCATCTCTCTATTATTCTTGGTACATCCGTGCTTTTGCAGGTCCAGCAGGTTGCCGGCTGTGGAGAAAATTCATTATCACCCGTTCTTAACAATTTCGGATATCTTCAATTGCGTAAGCATGACCTCGACCTTGATTATACTCTTTCGAAAAAGCATACCCAGCCCACATAACAACAAGTTCAGGATATTTTTCAAGGTAATCAATTTCTTGAACCACCGTGCTTACTAGCAAAATCTGTTTTGAGAGTGTTCAAATAAGATTCATACTCGCGAGGAAAATTTTCTCCCCATACTTCATTTCTCGGTTCCCATTCATTAATCGGTTTCAATGTTTGCATTGTATAAATCGACTTCGCTTCTTCTTTCAATTATCGATGAGGCAAGAAGTCCGATAAAAATCAACAACAATAGTTGCTAAAAAAATTACCCATCAACCCAGGGTTTTTCTTTTATTATTTCATTGATTGATTTCATTTCTATCCTTTAAAATTATTTTAATTAAATTTTTTATCCATTCCGGATATGGTGTTGAAAGCTGCGGTGTTCTTGCAAACGGTGTGGAAGTTAAACTGTTAACTCTTCCGTGTGGAGTTTCCCGATGACAATCCCAGCAATAGCCGTCACCATATTCCTGAATTGATTGTGCTGTTATCGCTCTTACAGATATCGGATGAATCTGTTCTGAATGACAACGTATGCAATTTTTCTGAACTGCATTTCTTCCTGCTTCGTGAATCCTGATAACCTGCGGTTCCAATCTGAATGTAAACATATATGAATGCCTCAAACCATCTGATGCTTTGAAAAAATATTTTTCGAAAATATCATTCTGCGGGACATGACAATCATTACAAACTGTGAATCTGCCGTGACTGCTGTTCTGCCATGTTGCAAAATCTAGCCATAACATGACAGTTAACACAAGCCTCGGGTTTATCGGAAAGATATGAAGTTGCTCGTCCTACGTGCAAAGTGAACACCACTAGCCAACAAAAACACCAAGCAGGATAAAAACAACAAATCTCCAGATCGCAGGTGGTGCAAATGCTTTTAATATTTTTAGTAGCCCCATAATATTTATTGCTTTTTCTGATTCAGTTATTTTTTGTGAAATATCAGTCAGCTCCTTTTCATTTAATACTTTTTCTATCTCCACAAATAACTCACGTTCTTCTTTCCTGATATGTTTTTCAAGCAGATGACCTAATTCATTCAGCACATTTTCAAACTGATCAGTTTTCTCCAGATCCTTAACCAGTGATTCCATTTTCCGATGCTCTGGAATTACTTCTGCAATTTTTCTATC
>CAVOPS010000019.1:0-25600 GCA_963698155.1 uncultured Ignavibacteriaceae bacterium
GTAATAAAGATATTGGTTACCTCCCGGGTGATGTTGAAAGCAAGCTTGCACCTTATATGACTCCACTCTGGGATAACCTGAAAGTAATACAGGATCAATTTCCGGAGACAGATAAAAACCATCAGCTAATTGATTCACTAACTAAAGAAGAAAAGCTTGTCATTGAACCGTTGTCTTATATTAGAGGAAGAAGTCTGCAAAGAATTTTCTTTATTGTTGATGAAGCACAGAACTTAACTCCTCACGAAATAAAAACAATTATCACCCGTGCAGGTGAAGGTTCGAAGTTAGTTTTTACCGGAGACATTTACCAGATAGATCATCCTTATCTTGATGGACAATCAAATGGTTTGTCTTATCTCATTGACCGCTTCAAAGGTCAAAGACTATATGCGCACATAAATCTTGAAAAAGGTGAACGCAGCGAACTGGCTGAACTGGCGAGTAATTTATTATAAATTTTTTTCTTATCCCCTCCTCACTCGTGAGGAGGGTTGTCATTTTGGTGACGGGGTGGTGTAAATCTCCCTCCTCCCCTTCGTCCCCTCCTCAGGCAGGAGGGGAAAAATCATCTCTACTTCAGAAGAACCATTTTACTTGTCTCGATATATTCGCCTGCCTTAAGTTGATAAAAATAAATCCCGCTTGGAAGGTTATTCCCATTGAATTCAACTTCATACTTGCCGGCAGGTTTTTCTCCGTTAACCAGATTGGCAACTTCGTTACCGAGAATATCGTATACCGTTAAATTCACAAATCCGAAATCCGCAATTCGAAATTCAATTTTTGTATTGGGATTAAACGGGTTGGGGTAATTCTGGTAAAGACTAACATAAGAGGGTTGAGTGATTTCATCTTCCTCTATTCCAGTTGGTGTATTCTGGAACATATACTTTAAAAGTGTAGCTCCCGCTGATTTAATAACCTCCCCGCAGTAGTCCATATTGTAATGTGAAATGATATCGTCAGTAGTATGATAGTATGGACTGAAATCATCCTCTTCAAAATAGACTGCTGCAAATCCTTCCTCAAAAAATGGATAGCTATCCGAGTACTGGTTGATTGAACCACTGAGAGGAGTAATAATGCTGAATTGTTCAGTAGCACTCATTGCCAGATCTCTTATTGGAAGAAATCCCGAGTAATAATTTATCCTTACGCTGCTTTCTCCAACAGGGTTATTAGTGTTGCTTATCATATCACAATTGATCATCAGCTGAATATTCATACCATTGTTCTGTGCCTCCTGGGCATAGTGTTCACAGCCGGCATCACCAAATAACATAAGCTCTTCAGCAGCGAATGTAATAAACTTAATTGTCGCTTCAGATTGATAGCCGGATTCAATGAGTGCTCTTGCAAACTCCAATGCAGCAGAAGATCCGCTGGCATTATCATCCGCACCCGGTGCATTTGTGAGCGGCGAACCATACGCAAATGAATCCATATGTCCCCCGATTATATATACTTCATCCGGTCTTGTTGTACCGGGAATTGTGGCAACGACATTAATTTCCAGCGTTGTTGTATCAACCATATAATTAGTGTGACACATAAATGAATCTCGCTCAACATCCGTAATACCTATTTGATGAAACCTGCTTTCAATCCAATCAGCTATGCTGAAACGGTTCGGTGCAAGAAGAAAACGGGTTTGAAAATCCTGCAGACTTTGAACTATATATCTTATCGAATCCGGATTTACTTTCGAGACGATTGCAGTTATTAGAGAGTCAGTATCGAGCTGAGATTCCGTTTGGGTTCTGATGTCAGAGAAGGTAAATAAACTAAGGCAGCTTAAAAGAAGAAAAAACTTTTTCATTTTAGTTCCCCGCAAAATGAATTAAAGAAATAAATTTTAATACATACAAAATTAGCAAAGGAATGAATTAGGAGGAAATGAAGATTAAGTCGCCGAAAGCGAGCCTCGTTCGCAGAGTCCGGCAGATTCAGCGGAGTCTGACGACGAAGGCGGGAGTAGGAGTAAGCCGTCATAGACGAGCCTCGCCAAAGGCGGGATTAAGATTTTATTCCCATACCCACCTATGCGGATTCCAATTGTTTTAAGTTCCTTCATCAAATATGGGTTCTATAAACGATTGGATTTTTGTAACTGCTTCATTGAAGCTAATTTTTAGATCTAGTTTATTCAGTTGAATAAATGATACCCACTGAATTTGTTTCTGCTGATTATTTTTGAAAACTGCATCAAAGATGATGTATTTATCTTCAAGGTTAGTTCCTCGATTTTCAAAGGTTTCAACAATAGCTTCTCTGAGCACATTTCTGTTAAAAGAATTATTCTCAGCTATAAAATTGAGATCATAAAAATCTTTCATCCTGCTCGTAACATAATTCAATTTTACAATAGCCTCGAATTTTTCTGCGACTGCTGAATCAAATGAATAAACAAGTATCTTAGGAGATGGAAAATCAAGTAGAGTGGGGTAATCAACCTCATAAGGTCCATTAGTAATTTTATCTCCAAAACCAATATCAATTGAAAAATAACCTTTAATTGTATCCATCTTATAAGGAACTTTAATTCTCAGACCGTCAAAATCTGCGCCCTCTTTAATCTTTTTACCTTCTATTTTATCCGCAATAAACTCAACACCATCATCAGAATTTGTCGCAGCAATTTCTTTTATTATAGTTGTGCAATCTTCTACTTCACTCGATACAGAGATACCGAGAAAATCAATGTCCTTCGTTGTACGGAATTTGGAAATTTTATTCGTCATCAAAAGGAATGCGCCTTTAAGAATGAACTGCGATCTATAAGGTGAAATTGAAATTCTTTATAGAAAACGTTCTTGAAAATATTGACGCAAAATTGCATTATAATCTCTATTGCTTTCGTTAGAAATATTCAGCAATCTATTTCTGACGGATACGGCTATATTTTTAGTTTCTTTTTTCATTAAGCCATCAGACTTTTAAGAATTGGCGTTATTACAGTTTTAACCTGACATATTTCAGCATACTTTATAAGTGAAGCAATACTTTTCTTTTTTTGTTCCAGATAATTTTTAAGAGCCTGCATTGCAAGATCCTCTCCAAATTTATTCCTATATCTGAACATATCGCAGATTGTTTTTTCTTTATTGTAAATTTTCAGCTCACCATATTTAGTTTTAATGATTTCGATCCCAGGATTGTAAAATCTATCTCTGAAGTAAAAGGTTTTTACCGGCGGATAAATAATACTTTTACTTTTTCTTGAATGTGGAATTGCATAATAAATTTCCGAAGGATTGAAATCTGTCATTTCATAATAATCCATTGCTGAAATAAGACAGATAACCGCTTGAAGTTCTGCCCGGCATACCGTAATAAGGCTAACATTAACATCCTTAAAAAAACTGTAATCTGCTAGACGATAAACCCCCGGTTTAATTTTTTCTATTACATTCTCCTTAACAAACTTTGCAATGTCTCTTGTGTGAATGTTGGCTTCTTTCAGTTCTTTCATAGTAGCAAAGCCGCCATTTTTTTTAATATATGATATGATTTCTTCCATTCTACATAATGTCCTATTTTACTGCCAATAATATATATTGGCAGAAGATCGGAACCAAATCACTTACAAAGTAAATATAACGAATCTACCTTGAAATCGAACCAAGTTTATTTATATGGTAAGTTTATATGAAGAATTTATTCTTCATAATCTTAAAGGAGCCGGGCTAAGCTTAACGGAGGAAGAACCATTTTTCTTGTTTCTGAATATTCACCAGCTTTTCCGTCTTTGCTTTGCAAAGCCGAGACGAGCAACTGATAAAAATAAATCCCGCTTGGTAGTCCGCTCCATTGAACTCAACTTCATACTCACCGGCAGGTTTTTCTTCGTTAACGAGTGTTGCAACTTCTCTTCCAACAACATCATATACTTTGAGTGTTACAAATTGCCGACTGCCAATTGCATACTGCAGACTGGTTATTGGGTTAAACGGGTTGGGATAGTTTTGGGCGAGAAGGAATTCATTTGGAGTATTGAAAACAACATCATCTTCAAGAAAAGAAACACCGCCATTGGTTGTTTTTAATATAATGCCACTATTTCCTACTATCCAACCAGTTTGTTCATTTACAAATTTTATGCAGTTTAGATTATTGGCAATATTACTAATATATTTTACCCAACTAACTCCACCATCTGTTGTTTTTAAAATCAATCCAGAAGAGCCTACTACATATCCTTTTAATGAGTCTTTAACAGAAGACTGATTTCAGACTTTCATTATATCCCACCTGATTTAATTCCCAGTTAACTCCACCATCATTGGTAAACCATAATTCACCCCCACCATCAGCAACAGCCCATCCTTTGAATCTATTAAGAAAATAAACTTCGTTCATTGGATATCCTGAAATATCAGGTGAATCAATCCAGTCTATTCCTCCATTTGTAGTTCTCAAAATTTTTCCAAGATTATAATCACCAATTGTTAACCACCCATAATATTCATCAATAAAAAATAATTTATTAATATTATTTAGTGGAAATTCTTTTTGGATAAACCAGAGTTCTCCCCCGTTTGTAGTCTTTTTCAATGTTCTTCCGTGAATAAGCCAACCAGTATTTTCATTGATAAAGAAAATATCCCATATTGTACCTGTCGGATCTAAACTCCTGTTAATCCAATTTTCACCTGTATCCGAACTTTTATAGAGAGCACCCGCATATCCTCCAATCCATCCATTAGTTGCATTAATAAAAAATACTTTATAAAGGGGGGTGTTGGTTAATCTAAATTTTTCAGCCCAACTATGACCTCCATCGATTGTTTTTAACAGAACTGAAAAAATACCGGGAGTGCCAAATCCTGTAGTCCCAACTGTCCATCCATTATTTAAATCATTAAAATCAGCAGAGGTTAAATGTCCGAAAAAAATATCTTCAAACATTAAAGTCCAGTCATCGCCTGTATTTGATGTACAGTGACATCTGTCCACTCGAGGATACTGCAATGCCCCTATTATTATTGTAAAATGATATGCTATTAAAGTTATTTGGCCACAAGCAACAAAAAACTTGTTCCCATTCTACAGAATTTTCTGTTTTGAAGATCGAACCATCATAATCAACACCAAATCCTATAAGATCAGAAATAAAAACAATATCTTTTATGGTGAACGAAGTAATACCGATCCCCCAATGATTCCAAGTTTCACCCCCATTAGTTGTTTTCCAAAAATTATTACGAGCTAACCAGGGTGGATAATATGACGTGCTTACAGCATACCCGGTATTATCATTTATAAAGTCCATTGCTCTTATTTTTTCACCAATAGAATAAACAGATTCCCAAATATTTCCACCATTAGAAGTATGAAGGAAAAAACCATCATATCCGGTTGCACAACCATCAAGAAGATTTGAAAAATGTATATCAGAAATCATACTAGTCATCCCAGAATTTTGTGTTTTCCAAGATTCACCACCATCCTGGGTATGAATGATTAAACCATTCTCACCACAAGCCCAAGCATTATTTACATCTAAAACATGAATAGCTTTTAGATTAATTTTCGGCTCGACTTCCTTACCGATCCAGTTTAATCCTGAATCTGAGGTTTTTAGTATTATACCATCATTACCAATTACAAATCCTGTTTCTTTATTTATAAAACAAATATCTTGAAGCATTAATTCAGTGTTGCTTATCTGTAGATTCCAATTTAACCCTCCATCTATGGATTTCATTATCAAACCTTTATCGCCGACAGCAAATACTGTGTTAGAATCAAGAAATAAGATTTTGAGAGTATTTTGTTGTGGCGGTAAACCATTTTGCCAAAACCACTGTGCAGATACAGTAATCGAAAGAATAAAAACCAGGAGAGATATTTTAAGGGTTCGCATTTTACGCTCCATTAAATGTTAAACTCATCAGAAACTTAAGAAAATAAAACGTGAAAGTCACGTTAGAGTAAGAGTAAGAGTAAGATTAAGAGTTCGAAAATTCATTCATTACTCTTACTTGTTAATTTTTAATCTACTCTGTGCTTCCTACCTTGTATTTCACTCATCAATCAATTAATTTGACGCCTCAATTTCTGACTAAAACATTCAGCAAAATTCATTTTTTAAGCAGAATTCTAACATTTTTTATATGGCTAATTAAGGAAATTTATGGCTAAGGATTATAAACGAAATCCTGAAATTGAAGAAATAGAAACCAGCGAGTGGCTTTACTCGCTCGATTATGTTTTTGAACACGGCGGACCTGAAAGAGTAAGAGAATTACTTCAGCAATTGCAGATACGTGCACACAAAGCCGGAGTTCAAATTCCTTTCTCGGCAAACACTCCGTACATAAATACAATCCCGAGAGAAAAGCAGCCGCCTTTCCCCGGCAACAGGGAAATTGAAAGAAGAATAAAAAGTCTTATCCGCTGGAATGCAATGGCGATGGTTGTAAATGCAAACAAGATGGAAGAAGGAATCGGCGGACATATTTCAACTTATGCAAGTGCTGCAACTTTGTACGAGATCGGCTTCAATCATTTCTTCAGAGGAAAAGGTGAAGGTTACGACGGCGATCAGATTTATTTCCAGGGACACGCATCACCGGGAATTTATGCGCGTGCTTTTCTTGAAGGAAGAATTTCAAAAGAGAAAATAAAAAATTTCAGAAGAGAATTTGCAAAAGGCGGCGGACTTTCATCTTATCCTCATCCGTGGTTAATGCCGGAGTTCTGGGAATTCCCGACAGTGTCAATGGGACTCGGACCAATCACTGCAATTTACCAGGCAAGATTTAATCGTTATCTGGAAGACCGTGGTTTGAAAAAAGATACCGGAAGCAAAGTCTGGGCATTTCTTGGCGATGGTGAAACCGATGAACCTGAAACTCTCGGTGCAATTACTCTTGCTTCAAGAGAGCAGCTTGATAATTTAATTTTTGTAATCAACTGTAATTTGCAGAGACTTGACGGACCGGTTCGCGGTAACGGAAAAATTATTCAGGAACTTGAAGCAGCTTTCCGTGGTGCAGGCTGGAATGTAATTAAAGTTATTTGGGGTGAAGATTGGGATTCTCTTCTTGAAAAAGATAAAGATGGAAAACTAATCAAGCGAATGGGTGAAGTTGTTGACGGACAGTATCAGAAATATACTGTTGAAGGTGGTGATTATATTCGTGAACATTTCTTTGGCGTCGACGAAGAGTTGAAAGAAATGGTAAGCGATATGACAGATGAACAACTTGGAAAGATGCGCAGAGGTGGTCACGATCCCGAAAAAGTTTATGCTGCTTTCAGTGCTGCTGTTAATCATAAAGGATCGCCGACAGTCATTCTTGCAAAAACAATAAAAGGTTACGGACTCGGTGAAAGCGGTGAAGGAAAAAACATCACTCATCAGCAGAAAAAATTGAATGAAGATGAGATGAAGGAATTTCGTGCACGTTTTGGAATTCCAATTTCTGATGAACAGATTCATAACGATCCTTTCTTCAGACCGGATGAAGATAGTGCCGAAATAAAATATCTTAACGGAAAAAAGAAAAGCTTTGGGCGGTTATGTTCCTTCAAGAAAAACAAATCTGAAACCGATTAAAACTCCTGATGAATCTCTCTTTGAAGAATTTTACAAAGGAACTGAAGGAAGAGAAGTTTCAACAACAATGGTGTTTGTGAGAATTCTTGCTAAGCTTCTTGAAAGATGCTGAGATTGGAAAAAATATTGTTCCGATCGTTCCTGATGAAGCAAGAACTTTCGGAATGGAATCACTTTTCAGACAGGTTGGAATTTATGCACACGCAGGACAGTTGTATGAACCTGTTGATGCAGACAGTCTTCTTTACTACAAAGAAATTAAAAACGGACAGATACTTGAAGAAGGAATTACTGAAGCCGGTTCAATGTCTTCATTCATTGCCGCCGGAACTGCTTATGCAACTCACGGAATAAATATGATTCCTTTCTTTATTTACTATTCGATGTTTGGATTGCAGAGAATCGGCGATCTTGCCTGGGCTGCAGGTGATATCGGTGCAAAAGGATTTTTAATCGGTGGAACTGCAGGAAGAACAACTCTTAACGGCGAAGGATTTCAGCATCAGGATGGGCATAGTCATTTACTTGCTTATGCAATTCCAAATATGGTTGCTTACGATCCTGCTTTTGCTTTTGAGCTTGCAGTAATTATTCGTGATGGAATAAAAAGAATGTTTGAAGATCAGGAAAACATTTATTATTACATAACTGTGATGAATGAAAATTATGCAATGCCTGAAATGCCAAAAGGTGCGAAGGAAGGAATTCTTAAAGGAATGTATAAGTTCAAACCTTCAACAATGAAGAATGCAAAACTTAAAGCACAGCTTTTTGGAAGCGGAACAATTCTTAATCAGGTTCTGCAGGCACAGGAAATTCTTGAGAAGGATTACAAAGTTGCTGCAGATGTCTGGAGTGTTACAAGCTACAAAGAATTGAGAAGAGAAGCTCTTGAAGTTGAAAGATGGAATATGCTGAATCCTGATAAGAAGCAGAAAACTTCTTACATCACTCAAACACTTTCAAAAGAAGAAGGAGTTTTTGTAGCTGCATCAGATTATGTGAAGGCATTTCCTGATTCGATTTCAAAATGGTTTCCCGGAACTCTTCATTCTTTAGGAACAGATGGTTACGGAAGAAGCGGTGCAAGAAAAGCTCTCAGAGATTTCTTTGAAGTTGATTATCGGCATATTGTTTATACAACTCTCGGTGCACTTGCAAAAGAAGGAAAGATAAAAGAGACAGTTCTCGAAAAAGCAAAAAAAGATCTTGGAAATTAAACCGGATAAATTAAATCCGATGATATCGTAATTTAAATCGTCACTGTCAATTCGAACAAGTTAAGATCTGACAGATTCTTCATGTCCATTCTGATTCTGTCAAGAATGACAACATTAATGAAATAAAAAACATTAAAACGAAATAATGGCAACAGAATTTAAACTACCTGAACTTGGCGAAAATATAGAATCGGCAGACATTAGTAAACGTTCTTGTCAAAGCTGGTGATATGATTGAGAAAGAACAATCAATCATCGAAATTGAAACTGACAAAGCAACGATTGAAGTTCCATCAAATATTTCCGGAAAGATTACTGAAGTGCTGGTTAAGCAAGGTGAATCAGTGAAAGTAGGACAGACAATTATTAAAGTTGATGAAGGGGCTTCAGTGGCTGAAAGACGAGACTACGCCCCCTTAAAAGGGAATGTAGTTAAAGAAGAAGCAAAGGCGGAGGCTAAGGCAGAGACAAAGAAGGAAGAGAAAAAATCAGATACTAAAAAAGAAGTGAAAGAAACAATTCAATCTGGTCTCGGGAAAAATTGTTGAATTCAAAGTTCCTGATCTTGGTGAGAATATTGAATCTGCTGATGTAATTAATGTGCTTGTGAAAAAGGGAGATGTAATTGCAAAAGATCAGGGTGTTATTGAAATTGAAACTGATAAAGCTACTGTTGAAGTTCCCTCCTCAGTTGAAGGAAAGATTGTTGAAGTAAATGTAAAAACCGGTGACAAAGTAAAAGTTGGTGATGTTCTTATAAAAGTTGAATCAACTTCAACTCCATCAATTCAAAAAGGAAACTGCAAAAGCAAAAGAAGAACCGGTTAAGAAAGAAACTCCTGCAACAACTGAAATTCCAAAAGGTGAAGTGAGTGAATTGAAAGCCGGTGAACACGATGATCAGCCACCGATTTTAAGAGGTTCAGCGCCTGCTGCTCCATCTGTCAGAAGAATTGCTCGCGAACTTGGTGTTGATATAAATAAAGTTCCCGGTTCCGGTGAAGGCGGAAGAATTTCGATGGATGATGTTAAAGCTTATGTGAAGAAGATAATGGAAGGTAAAGGCGAAGCTAGTTGGAGTTGGAATTAAAAAAGAAACTTTGCCTGACTTTACCAAGTACGGAAAAGTCGAACGTGTTGCGATGAGCAAGATTCGCGAGAAGACAGCAACTCATTTAAGCTATGCCTGGGCAGTTACTCCACACGTTACACAGTTTGATAAAGCTGATATTACTCAGTTTGAAAAATCACGAAAAGAACTAAATGCTGAAGTTGAAAAAGAAGGCGGCAAGTTAACTGTCACTGCAATCCTCATTAAAATTATTGCAGAAGGATTGGAAAAATTTCCGCAATTCAACACCAGCATTGATATGGACAGCAAAGAAGTTATCTACAAAAAATATTTCAATATTGGTGTTGCTGTTGATACGGAATATGGTCTTGCTTGTTCCTGTTATAAAAAATGCTGACAAGAAAAATCTTGTTGAGATTTCTGTTGAACTTGGACAGTTAGCTCAGAAAGCTCGCGATAAAAAACTTTCTCTCGAAGAAATGCAGGGCGGATGTTTTACAATTACTAATCTCGGCGGAATCGGCGGGACATATTTTACTCCCATTGTAAATTCTCCTGAAGTTGCAATACTTGGAATATCACGAGGCAGTTTTGAACCAGTTTACAACGGCTACGGAGTTTTTGAACCAAGGCTGATGCTTCCTCTTTCGCTTTCGTACGATCACAGAATTATTGACGGTGCTGATGCGAGCAGATTTTTGAGATGGGTTTGTGAGGCGTTGGAACAACCATTAAAAATATTGTAAGTGAAAAAGTAAATGAATCAAAATATATGCGTAATTGGTGCCGGACCCGGCGGATACGCTGCTGCTTTCCTCGCAGCCGATCTTGGAATGAATGTTACTTTAATCGATAAAGAAAAAAATCCCGGTGGTGTTTGTCTTTATCGTGGATGTATTCCTTCTAAAGCTTTGCTGCACGTTGCAAAACTTCTTAATGAAACCGAAGAAGCAAAAAACTGGGGAATTGAATTTCAAAAACCCAAAATTGATCTCGATAAACTTCGTGACTGGAAAAATAAAGTTGTTGAGAAACTGACAAGCGGTGTCGGATCAGTCGCGAAATTCCGGAAAGTAAATTACATTCAGGGCACAGCTATCTTCAAAAATTCAACTACTCTTATCGTTGAGAAAAAAGATGGTGGCAAAGAAGAGTTGGAGTTTGACAAAATAGTCATTGCAACAGGTTCAAGAATTGCAACAATTCCCTCACTAAATATTGGGAGTAAAAGATTACTGAATTCCACTTCCGCACTTGATCTTCCTGCAATCCCAAAATCACTTCTTGTAATTGGAGGAGGTTATATTGGATTAGAGCTTGGTTCTGTTTACCAGGCATTAGGTTCCAAAGTTTCTGTCGTGGAAATGCTCGATGGAATTCTTCCCGGTGCCGATCGCGACCTTGTTTCTCATCTTTCCAAAAGACTTAAAGAAAAGTTTGAAAGCATTATGCTCAACTCAAAAGTAGTTGAGATGAAAGAAGTAAAAGATGGAATACAGGTGAAGATTCAAGACAATGAAGGAAAAACTACTGAGAATACTTACGATTATGTTTTAATGTCTATCGGAAGAAGACCTGATACAACAGGATTGGGATTAGAAAACACAAAAGTAAAAGTGAATGAACGCGGCTGGATAAATGTAAACAACCAGATGAAGACCGACGACCCTGATATTTATGCAATTGGTGATATTGTTGGTGAACCGATGCTTGCACACAAAGCTTCTCACGAAGGAAGAGTTGCAGTCGAAGTAATAGCCGGACACAAATCGGCTTTTGAACCAATGGCAATTCCTGCTGTCGTTTTCACCGATCCGGAAATTGCCTGGGCTGGATTGACTGAAAACCAAGCCAAAGAGAAAAAAATTAATTATGAAGTAACCAAATTTCCTTGGGCTGCATCTGGTAGAGCAGTTACTCTGGACAGAAACGACGGTGTTACAAAAATATTAGTCGATCCTTCAACACAAAGAATTTTAGGAATCGGAATCTGTGGCCCCGGTGCTGGCGAATTAATTGCCGAAGGTGTGTTAGCAATTGAAATGAGTGCTAACTTAACTGATCTTAAATTAACAATTCACCCTCATCCAACTTTATCAGAAACATTAATGGAAGCCGCCGAAGTTTTCTTCGGACAGAGCACCCATGTTTACAGACCGAAGAAGAATTAATAATTTTTTTACGTAATTGTCATTCCTGCGATCCGCCGAAGGCGGAGAGTCAGGAATCTGATAGCTCAAGTCGTCAGATTCCGGACAAGCCAGAATGACTTACTATCTTTACTGATAAAAAGTTGATTTATTTCAGTGTGAACCACCATTCGCATTGTTTAAGAAAGCTCGTTTAGATAATTTTAGCCCTCAATAAATAGAAATTATAAGAATTATAGAAATACTTTATGACAAAACCACAGATCTGGGTAGCAGCATTTTTAGCAGCCTTTATTTTACTTTTCATCCTTCAGAAAGCAACAAAAAAAGAAGAAGCTCCTTCACGCGATCTATCTTCTCAAATGAATAATCAAATGTCTGAGGAAAGTACAACCGAGCTATCTGGTCAGCAGTTAATCAGTAATTTCGGTTGCACAAATTGTCACGGCAGTGATCTTGCAGGTACACAAATGGCACCAGCATTAAAAAACTTATCTCAACACTGGGGAAAAGAAAGTCTTATATCATACCTTCGAAATCCAAATAAATTTATGGAACAGGATAGATTTATAGAATACAAGAAAAAATATCCCGGGCAGATTATGCCTTCTTACGGAAATAAAGATATTAAAGACCTCGGCAAGATTGTGGACTATCTGCTGACGCAGTAACCATTTTAATTAGCAACCTATTTGGGAAAAGTTCGGACTCGAAAAAGAATAAATGAATGTTTCTGTCTTTATGTGGTTTAGAATTCTATTTCTGCTTTTAACATTTAGTCTCGCCGAATCAACATCAGCTCAACTCTATACACTCAAAGGAAAAATAACCGATTCGAAAAGTGGTTCTCCGATTCAAGGTGCAACCGTTTTTATTTCTTACAACTATGCTGCTTATTCAAATACTGAGGGTTTTTATTCAATAGCAAGATTAGATTCCGGGAATTACCAACTAAAAATTTCCAGTCTTGGTTACAAGAGTATTTCAATAAAAATAACTGTTGATTCTGATTTGGAAGAAAACATTGCACTTGAACCATCTGCAATTGAACTTGATGAAGTCGTCGTGAGTACAAACCGAACAGAAAATTATCTCCGCAATTCACCCTTTGCTGAATCGCTTGTCGGAAAAGAAGAAATTCAGATCAGACCTTCTTTTTCATTACCGGATATTTTACAGAACGAACCGGGTGTATCTCTGCTGCGTGATGGAATATGGGGAACGGAAGTAAGCATCAGAGGTTTGAACCGCGAAAATGTAATAACACTAATCGACGGAAGCCGTATTGCGACTTCAACAGATGTAGCTGCAAGATTATCTTTGATGAATATGAATGATGTTGAACGAGTCGAAGTAATAAAAGGTGCCTCATCTTCAATTTATGGTTCGGGTGCTACTGGCGGAATTGTTAACATCATTACAAAATCTCCTCAGCTTTATGATAGATTTTCTCTCAACGGAAATGTTATTACAGAATACAACACTGTTAACGATCTTACTGTTTTGGGAGGATCACTTTACAGCGGAAGCTCTTTCTGGTCAACGAAACTTTCGGGTTCTTACAGAAAGGCAAATAACACACAAACTCCAAATGGCGAATTAAATAACAGCCAGTTTGAAGATTACAGTTTTTCTGGTGCGTTGAATATTTTTCCAATAGATAATCATAAACTAAAAATTGATTACCAATTGTTCAGAGCGGATAATGTCGGAATTCCCGGTTCTTCGGTTTTCCCTGAGAAAGCGCTTGTAACCTATCCTTACGAAAGACGTGAACTAATTTCTGCAGGATATGAAATTCAAAATATTTCTAAAGTCTTTTACAAGCTTTCGGCAAAGTATTCTTATCAGCTTGATTAACAGAGATGTAGAAAATATTCCATACATCGTTCAAAATATTCCTGCTTCAGGAGGAAATCCTGCAAGAAGAGTAAGCGTGTTAAAAATTACTCCAAGTGCAGATCACAAAAACAACAACGCAACTTTGCAGGGAAACTTCTGGCTGTTTGACAGTCACAATTTAGCTAGCAGGAATTGATTACTGGGACAGAAGCTATAATGGCGAGCGCGAACGTTATCAATTGATTGAAGTTTTAGATTCAGCAGGAAATGTTGTCAGCACAACAAATAGAATTACCGGTGAAAAGCCTCTTCCAAATTCCAGTTACAAGAGCCTGGGAATTTTTGCCCAGGATGAGTTCAAACTTTTTGAAGATAAACTATCGACCACACTCGGTCTTCGATACGACTTTATAAATATAACCGGCGAAAAAACTTTAAATCCTGTTTACATCATTAATAATGGAATGTCATAAATACTACTCCCCCTAATCAACAGGTTATCTGGGACAGCACAGATGAAAATAATTCTTCTTACAGTGCAAATCTCGGTTTTATTTATTCTCTGTTTTCAAGTTTTGATCTGACATTGGGATTAGGTTCCTCATTCCGTTCGCCATCTCTTGAAGAAAGATTCCAGTACATCGATCAGGGAAGTGTTGTGCGCGTCGGTAATCCGGAGTTAAAACCTGAGAAGGGACAATCAATTGATTTTGGTGTACGGCATTATTCAGACAATCTTAAAATATTATCAAGCTTTTTCTACTCTCATTTCAATGATCTGGTTGTTGAAGTCCCCGGCACATACGAAGGAAGAAATGCGCTGATAAAAACCAACATTGGTGAAGCAAGAATTTACGGATTTGATTTTAGTGCTGACTATAATTTTTGGCAGGACTATATTTTATACACAACTGCTTCTTATGTTAAAGGAGATGATATAACCGCAGACGGAAATCTTCCTGAAATTCCTCCATTGAACGGAAGAGTCGGATTTAAGTTTGGGTTTCTTGATTATCTTCAGACAGATGTTTCATCAACTCTTTTTGCTGAACAGAATGATGTTGCCGAAGGTGAAATTGCAACTCCGGGATATGCAGTTTTTAATCTTCTTTTGAATACAGTTCCTATTAAGTTTTCAACTATCAGCTTCAGAGTATATTCGGGAGTAGAAAATATTTTTGATAAGGGATACCGCAATCATTTATCCACAACCCGAGGAAGTATAACAATTGAGCCAGGCAGAAATATATTCCTTAAATTAGCTGTGGATTTTTAATCCTTTAAACCAAAGTCATTCTGGGAGAGGCTGTCTCTAAAGGTTCTCTCGATACATTTCATTACTCGAGAACCTTTTTTTTTGGTTTTCGAGTTTTTTTCTGATGGAATCAGAAAAATTATCGAGAAAACATTACTTGTGAGACAGCCTCATGTCCAGAATCCTGGTGGTGAAAACATCCAGATTCCGGACAAGTCGGAATGACAGACGAATAAGAGCCAATAACTAATAACTTTTTTTTATTTCTGATGACCTGGTTTACCATTGCACTGCTTTCATCTTTTCTATCTGCTTTTGCTGCAATATCACAAAAGAAAGTTCTGTTCAATCTCAATCCAGTTCAGTTTTCATACTATCTATCCATTGCAAACCTGGTTCTGTCAATTCCGTTCTTTTTCTTTATTGATTATAATGCAATAAACTTTTCTAATCTTTCTGTTTTGTTCATAAAATCTTTGATTGGTGTTGCTGCTTTTTTATGTGTGATGACTGCACTAAAAAACTTACAAATAAGTAATGCACTTCCTTTGCTTGCATTGACTCCAGGATTTGTTGCTCTATTTGCTTTTATTTTTTTAGGTGAATCACTAAAAACGCTCGAAGTTTTAGGATTGGTTTCATTGATCGCTGGAACATACATCCTCGAAAGCAAAAACCTGAAGGAAATTCTCTTCCCGCTGAATGTATTTTTTAAGTCGAGGTATCATCAATACATTCTTGCTGCATTGCTGCTGTTTACAGCATCTTCTGTGATGGATAAGTTGCTGGTAGCAAAAATGAGTCTTACTCCTATTTCATTGACAGCATTTCAGCACGTCTATTTCGCTCTGCTGTTCTTCATCATTTATTTTGCATTTAAAGGAAAGCTTGAAAATCGTTCACCTCAATTACAAAAAACAGATGTTCTCTGGATTGTATTGATTTCAATTCTTACAATTGGTTATCGCTACACACAGATTGTTTCAATAAGTCTTGCTTCGGTTGCATTAACACTTGCTGTAAAAAGAACTTCTGTTTTGTGGGCAACCATTATCGGCGGAAGAATATTCAAGGATTCTAATCTGCTTAAGAAAACGATTGCTGTTTTATTTATTCTTCTTGGCGCGTTATTAATTCTGAGGGATTGAGAAATGTCACGGTGCGACCGTGACAGCCTGAGCAATGTAGGTGCAGACTTTATGTCTGCGAAACATTTAAGTGAGACTCACCTTCGAGGTGAGTCTCACATTTTGATTCACATTTTAATCTAAACTCTTACGCTACCGTTATTTCTTTTGTTAAATAAACATCTTGGATTAGGTTAAGCAGCTTCACGCCATCAGCCATTGGACGCTGGAAAGCTTTTCTTCCGGAGATCAATCCCATTCCGCCGGCACGTTTGTTAATGATTGCAGTCTTGGCAGCTTCAGCAAAATCATTTTCACCGGAAGCACCACCACTGTTAATTAATCCTGCTCTTCCCATATAATTATTTATTACCTGGTAGCGTGTTAAATCAATCGGATGATCAGTGGTTAAATCAGAATAAACTTTTTTGTGAGTCTTTCCAAATTTAATTGCATTGTAACCGCCGTTATTTTCAGGAAGTTTTTGTTTGATGATATCAGCCTGGATAGTAACACCGAGATGGTTTGCCTGTCCGGTTAAATCTGCTGAGACGTGGTAATCTTTGTCTTTCTTAAATTCCGGATTTCTCAAATAACACCACAATACAGTTGCCAATCCCATTTCGTGTGCATACTGGAATGCTTCACTTACTTCAATAATTTGTCTTGCACTTTCATCAGAACCGAAATAAATTGTTGCACCAACTGCTGCAGCTCCCATATCGAATGCCTGCTCAACTCCCGCAAACATTATCTGGTCAAATTTGTTTGGATAAGTCAGCAGCTCATTGTGATTAAGCTTTAGTATGAAAGGAATTTTGTGAGCATATTTTCTTGAAACCATTCCAAGCACGCCAAGTGTTGATGCGCAAGCATTGCATCCGCCTTCGACCGCAAGCTTAACAATATTTTCAGGATCGAAATAAATCGGGTTTGGTGCAAACGATGCGCCTGCTGAGTGTTCAATTCCCTGGTCAACAGGAAGTATTGAAACATAACCTGTTCCTGATAACCTTCCTGTGTGAAGAATCCAGTTCAGGTTTTTTAATACGTTTGGACTTCTGTCTGATTGTAAAAATACACGGTCAATAAAATCAGGACCAGGAAGATTTAGCTGCTCTTTTGGAAATTTTGCTTTGTAGCTCAAGAGTTCATCAGCCTCTTTGCCTAACAATTCTTGAATCTTTTTTAACATAATAACTCCGGTTTAAACTTTTAAAGTTTGGTTTATTTACGATGAAAAGATGTCCAAAAATAAGCTTAAGGTAACTGGATTTCAATCTTAATCAGAACCAAAATTTTTCCATAATGTTATTCTTACCGTCTTAGCCTATCAGTGTGTATAGATCGCGATATAATAAAAAAGGCAGCTAAAAGCCGCCTAAAATTGCGAGGGGTAATTTTCTTAATCTATTATTTCAATTAATGCGCTTGTAACTGTTTTATCATCTTCGTCAAGCAAAAACACTCTGTAGAAACCTGGTTCTTCAAATTCCAGGTCGCTCTCATCATTTCTTGCGAAGAAAACATACTTCATATCTCTACTAATAGTGAAGTAAAATTTTTTGTAGTATTCAAATTTGCCGTTTCTTTCATTGTATTTATCATATTGGATTGTCACATCTTTTAATCTAAGTTCAGAATCTGATTTAACCATTACTGTAATGTACCCTGTTGTAAATCTATCACTGACCCCAATTTCCCCATCATAATCATCATATCTTTCGCAGAAATACATTACAGGTTCAGACTGTGCAAATGTACTCTGAGGTACATTGCCACAAACGATAGGAACATTGTTAGCAGGAACAAAAAGTTCAGTTTTTTCATTATTGTCTCCTTTTTAAGTTTAATTATAAGTTAGTTAATTGACCTTACCACGGTAAAAATCGTACCGTATTTTATGCATTTAGTATCCACAAAATATTATAAAAATTGAATGAAATAAAAGTGAATCAGTTAATTTTTACCTGATTCTTGAAATCCCGGTTAAGAATTACAAACCTGTCATTAATGAAGGATCTCTTTCAGAGATCAGAAATGTTTTAACCATCGAATGAAAAATTCTAACTTTTATTAAATAAAAACAAGTGTGGATAAAAATATTTTTCAAGGTATACTAAAATGGAAGGTATATAGTTTTTAATATATTTGTCATTGGTAGTTAAGGAAATAATAACTGATGAATAAGAATATAATAACACACATCTGTTTCGATCTGGATGGAACTCTGGTTGATTCAAAAAATACAATCTTCGAAAGCACAAAAGCAGCTTTAGATAAACTCAAAATCAGTTATTCTATACCTGAAGATGCTTTTACAAATATGATAGGAATGCACTTCGTTGACATCTTTGAAGAATTAAAAATTGATGTGAAAGATTTTGAACAGTTTATTTCAATCTACAAAGCACTCTATTTCGATTATATAGATTTATCTGTTCTCTATCCGGGAGTTGAAGAAACACTCAATTATCTCAACAGGAAGCAGATCAAGGTTTCACTTCTTACGACTAAAGTTCAGGATCAGGCAGAAAAAATTATTCATCATTTTAATCTTGGATCTTCATTTGATTATTTGATGGGAAGGAGAAATGGATTAGAGCACAAACCTTCACCGGAACCTCTTTTAGTCATTTGTAAAGAGCTTAAAGTTGAACCTGCAGAAACTTTAATTGTTGGTGACACCGAGCTTGATGTTCAATGCGGTAAAAGTGCCGGTTCAAAAACCTGCGGAGTTCTTTTTGGCTATAGAACAAAAGAACAGCTTGAAAAGGAAAAGCCGGATTTTTTAATATCCGGCCTTAATGAATTGAAAACTATTTTAGAGTAAGAAAGTTTCCCTTCTCTTAATCTTACTCTTATTTTAGTACGACCATCTTTCTTGTCTGTGTAAAAGAACCAGCCTTCAAAGTATAGATATATACTCCTGAACCTAAACTGTTTTTCAAATCTTCAGTTGAGAATTCAACAGAATAATTACCGGCTTCTTTGTATTCATCAACAAGAACTGCTACTTCAGAACCGAGCAGGTTGTAAATTTTTAAGTTCACTTGTCCTGCAGCGGGAATTGAGTAGTTAATAACTGTAGATGGATTAAAAGGATTTGGGTAGTTCTGTTCGAGAGCATAATTATAAACTCCCTCAAAGTTAACTCCTTCTGTAGTGTAAAACTTGAAGGAACCATCGAAATCAATTTGTTTCAACCTGTAAAGTAAAGTTCCTCTAACCGGATTTTTATCAGTGAAAGAATAGTTATTAATGCTGGTTGAATTTCCGCTTCCTTCAACAAAACCGATTGTCTGCCATCCATAATTGTTCAGAAAGTGATTTTCTTTCTATCTCAAAGCCCATATTGTTCAGTTCACTGGATGTAGCCCAATTCAAAACTACTTCATTACTAAATGCAGTTGCAGTGAATGAGGACAATTCAACAGGAACAATTCCGTAAATGAAAACTATAATGTCATCAACATACCAACCATCAGCAGTAGTATTACCATCGGTTTTAAGCTGGAACTGAAATTTATTCTGGACTGCATTTCGTCCGGTTAAATCCATTTCTTCCTGAACCCAGGTGCTTTGAGTTCCATCATATAAAGGTTGACCGTTTGGTTGAAAACTTCCGACGCCCGGCTCTGTAAAATTGCCGGCCAAAGGCATCCAGGTTGAGCCATTATTAGTTGAAATTTTCAGTCTGTCCATAGTCCCAGTTTTCTTCAATCAAATATCTTGTCCATAAACCTAAACGAGGATGCTGGTAGCTGCTTAAGTTTATCGGGTCTTTCGATGTCATCGTAACCGTAGCGTTATTTACATAGTTGCCTGTTTTGCTATCGGTGTAAGAATTTGGGGCTGAGTGATAGCTGGAGGTTGTAGATTCCCATTTTGGATTTGATGGTGTTGCTGTAATATTCCATAAAATTGTAGGATCGTTTGTTGTATCTGCAAAAATTATAATAGGGGTTCCAACAATAAAACTCATCGTATCAGCATACATCGGAGTTCCATTAGTAGAAACGGTAATTATCATATTAACTTTAACATCCGCTGGCAAACCACTGCCAAGAGTGAAAGAAAGTTTCTGGCTGTTGTTCACAGTTGTTCTTGCAAGAATATTTCCGAGTGATATATTTCCATTATTGATAGTTATCTGAGGATTATCAGATGAAAGTGAAAGAGCTACACTGTTTGCATCTGAAAGCCCTTTGTTTCTTAACTGGGGAATAGAAATTTCTACAAAATCACCAGGGTTGAAATATTGCTGGGAGAAACTCGGATTTAATAGCTGCACGAATTCACCGGCAACCCATGTATAGTAAAGATTAGGCATTAGGTTTTCTATTGCTAGTGGAAATATTTCTGCTTGTGTTGGCCAGAAACCCGTACTTCCCACTTCAGGAGTCATAGCAAATATTTTCGGTTTGGATGTTTGCTCACCATACATCCAGTCATCCGAAGAACCATTTACTTCGTATAGAATCGCCGGTGGCTGCCCATTTGCGTAACCGTTATATGCAACCATATCTGTTGAGAATTCATCGAAGATAGCATTATCCGGTGTTGGTGAACTTATGTATCCCCAGGGATAAAGCAGGTAATTACCCGATGTATGATAGTTAAGTGTCGTTTTGAAATTTTTTGAATTTGCAAAATTCCTTATTGCCTGTGTTTCCGGTTCAGAGAATGCAGATGGTCCTCTGTATGTTTCAGAGCTTGGTGTTCCGCTAGAACCAATGTTATCGTAACCCCACATATAACCGAAGTTTCTATTCAAATCTACTCCATAACTACTGCCGTTATTTCTTCTGTTCTTTCTCCACATTCCTCCGCCGCCAGGATTATTTATTCTGTTATATTCATAGCCATCCACATTAATGCAAGGCACAAAGTATATTTCTCTGTTATTAACAAGGTAAGTTACTTCGGGATCAGTGCCGTAATTTTCAAGCAGGTAATACATATAGTACATAACCGTCATCATCGCCTGCGGCTCTCTTGCGTGTATAAGTGCATTCATATGAACCTGGGGTTCGCTTTCGTTGACTGAGGGATTGTCTGAAATCTTAACTGCATAAATAGGTCTATTCTCTACTGATAATCCGACAGAAAATTTTTGTGTAACGATGTTTGGGTATTGCAAATACATCGAATCCAACTCTGTATTAATCTCAGCGAGGGTATAAAAACCACCCATTGAGCCAAAGCCGAAACCATCAACGTTAAAATTATCTTTGCTTTGCTGAATAAATTGCTGCTTCTCAAACTCGGTTAGCTGGGAAAGATTTGCATAATGAGAGTACCAATCATCAATCAGTATTTCATAAGTAAAGCCTGTTGATTGAAGAATCGCAAAATCATTATCGCTAACGAAGGTTCTGATTGAGTTATCCTTTTCGTAAACGAGATGATCGAATTCCATTCCAGAGATAAGAAGAGTTTGAATATCTGTAACATCATTCAGATATATTTTGACTTCTTTATAATTCTGTGGAAAAATATTGAGTGCGGTGAAAAGGAAAAGTGTAACAAGTATAAAATATTTTGTCATTATTGACCCCATTAAAGTTTATTTATGATTCTAATTTAAGTTTAATTTCTTTAATTATCCGGTTAAGTCTCATTTATAGAGAGCCAGCAATCCGTCATTTATATACAATTTATATGCAAATAAAATAGTTTGATTTACGGCTATTTGGTGACTCAAAGCGGAATTAGTTTCACCAGTTTTGAGAAAAATTAGTTTTTTTAGGAGAATATTAGGAAAGTCCTACTTATTGGTAGCGTTTAAGCCGCCTAATTGAACTTCCCGGATAGTAAATCAAAAGCATCATCTACTGCTTTGTGAGTGCCCGTTATAACAAGTGTATCGCCCAATAGAAGAATATCCCTTGCTGTCGGAGTAGTAATGGTTGTTCCTTTCCTTACTATGGCAATGATAGTTGCATCTGTTTTACTGCGTAAATTCAATTCGCCAATTGTTTTTCCGGCAAAAATATTTTTTTCATTAATATAAAATGTATCTGTCAGTCTCGCCGAAAGTATTTCATCAATGTGAGTAAAAGCAACCTCGGTGCCTTCTTCTGAACGCAGGTATCTGTATGATTCACCTCTAAGAAGATTAACCTGCTGCATAATAACGTTTAACGGAACGTGATACTGTTCCAACACCTGTCTGAAAATTTGTATTGATGTTTCAAACTCTTCGGGTATTATCATATCCGCACCTAATTTAGAGAGTTCATCTGTCTCTCTCATAAATCTTGTTCTAACTATAACATACAAATTCGGGTTTAACTGTTTAGCCAGCCTCACTGCCCTTCTTGAAGTTGAACGATCTGAAATTGCAATAACAAGTACTTTGCAGTACTGATCAATGCGGTTTTAAGAACCTCATAATTTCCAATGTCACCATAAATAATATTTTCTCCCTTGGATTTTTCTTTCTTTACAGTATCGGGATTCATTTCAATAATTACATATTTAATTCCCGCTTCTTTAAGAACGTGAGCCAGATTTCTTCCGTTCAATCCGAATCCTGCAATGATAACATGATTCTGAACTTCTTCAATTAATTTTTCTTTTGATTTACTTTGATCAAGCTTGCCTGACTTCCCGGCAATTCTTGGAGCTAACTTGAATAGAAATGGTGTGAGAATCATCGTGATTATGGTTGAAGAAATCAGGATGTTGAATAACTCAGGAGGAACAAGATTAAGTCTGAACCCGTGTTCACCAAGTATAAAAGAAAATTCACCGACCTGTGCAAGTCCGATTCCAACAAGAATTGCAATCCTGACCGGGTATTTTAGTAAAAGTACGACAATGAAAATGATTAATGCTTTTAATACTACTACTCCAAGTGATGATGCAACTACAATGAAAGGATTCTCAGCAACAAAACCGAGATTAAGCAGTAAGCCAATAGAAACGAAAAACAGACTATTGAACGCATCTCTTAACGGACGTGTATCAGCTATTATTTGATGACTGTATTCTGATTCGGAAAAAATCAATCCTGCTATAAAAGCCCCAAGTGCGAATGACAGCCCCATTGAGTAAGTAAAATAAGCTGTGCCCAGAATAAGAAGAATGACGCCGACAGTAAAGATTTCTTTCATCCGAAGTTTAGCCAAGCGGTAAAGGATGTGCGGCGAAAGATATTTCGCAGCAAAAATTATTACTGCAACTGCTCCAAACGCAGTAAGTAAACGGATTGATACTTCACCAAAACTAACCTCATCGGAGGTGCCTAACAGATCAACAATTAAAAACATTGGTACAATCGCAAGATCCTGGAAAACTGAAATCGCTACTGAAAATTTTCCATGCGGTGCATCAAGTTCATCTTTATCTGACAATAGCTTAAGAACAATTACAGTACTTGATAAGCTAATAAGCATTCCAAAAAATATTGCCTGCCTTGATTGGTACCCCCATTGCATAAATAATAATTGAGGATAATAAAATTGTTGCGAGTACCTGAAGTCCACCCCCAATCAGAAGTATTTTTTTTATGTCGAGTAATTCTTTGAGAGATACTTCAAGACCCACTGAGAATAGGAGAAGAATAACTCCAATCTCAGCCATAACTTCTATCTGTTTCGGATTGCTTATAATCTTAAGTACAGATGGTCCTAGAATTATTCCAGCAATTAAAAACCCACAATGCTCGGCAGCTGAATGCGGTTAAAGATTGCAATTATTGGTATAGAGACCAGAAGGATTAGAACAATATCTTTTATGATCGAATAGTCGTGCATTTAAACTTTGATGGGGTTAAACTACTGATTGATAATTTTTAATATTCTGATTTAAAGATAATAATCAATCAGCAAAGAAGTAGTAAGGTTTGATAAAATTCTTTATTAAAAAAAGATTTTGTATGCTCTTACTCGACAATAAACTTAGGAAGAATTACACTCTATACACTCGCAGATCTTCCGTGTTGCTTAACCAGAAAGGAAATGTTATATAATTATTGAATTCTATTTAACAGAAAAAGTATTTGTAAATAACTCTTGTTGGAATGTCTCCGGATTAATGTTTTCAAAGTCATAACGATATTTGATACGGTAGGATCCAGGTAAAAAAGCTAAAGTATCAGTGTATTTACTCCCCGATTTCAATTCAAAAGAGACAAGTGGTCTGCAAATGATAACTACAACCCACCCACTTGGGGGAATAGAGTCTAATTTTTCATAGAAACGATATAATCTGCTACCACACTTTTGAAGATAAACGTCTTTATCAAGATTATTATTTAAAGTAACTAAAACAGTTTCAGAAGAAGTGTAACTAGTTTTATTAGTTCTTGCAGTCAGCGCTTTTTCTGGATCCGAGATATCACAAGAAAAACAGAAGCAGAGAAGAAAAATGGATAAAACCGTAAAAATGATTTTTGATAAAAACACTATTGTAATATCCTTTTTAATTTCAAGAATTACGATTCAATATTCTTTATTGTTTGATATATATAATAATGCAACACCAGGTTGGTGTTGCATTAAAGTAATAAATTGTCAATAAAATTATCTATCCGTTCAGAATATTTTGTGCTTCTTCCTTATCGACTTCCGTGATGTATTTGATTCCGCTTATTTCAGCAGCCTCATGAGTTAGTGCTGCAATATCATCACGAGTAATAAACTCAGGAGCAAATTTTCTGCTTCCATTCATCAACTGCTTTAATCCCTGAGCTAATCTTTCATAATAAGTATAGAGTCCAATCGCTCCCGGAGGTAAGGCTTCGAATTCAGAATTACCAAGTTCTTTTCTTAAATCGCTTGCGGTAACAAATATCTCATCGATACTGTTTCCAAATCTCTCAACATAAACAGGAAGCTGTCCTTCTTGAACTGCACGACCGATAGTCTTTCCAACCATTGCAGCAGCAATTGGCGAACGTGCCATACCAATTAGTTTTACAAAAGGTGCACCTAGTGCGAGACCTTTAAATATCTGATCTTCAAATGTGAATCCGCCAGCAACAGCAAGCGCCGGAACATATTCACCTTTATCATGCATCTGCTTCGTATATTGATAAAGTAATGAATGAAGCTCAACAGGCGGAACACCCCATTCATTCATCATTCTCCACGGGCTCATTCCTGTTCCGCCGCCTGCACCGTCAACTGTTAACAAATCGATTTTATATTTTGAGGAGAATTTAACTGCACGTGCAAGATCAGCAGGTCGGTAGGCTCCTGTTTTCAGGAAGAGATATTTTGCACCTGCTTTTCTCAGTTCATCAACTCTTTGAGCAAAACCTTCTTCGCTAACCATGCCAAGCCGTGAGTGACGTTCAAATTCTTTAAATGCACCTTTCTCAAAAGCTTGAATTACACGAGGGTCTGTTGGATTTGGG